>PFUG01000622.1 GCA_002789955.1 Deltaproteobacteria bacterium CG_4_9_14_3_um_filter_63_12
GGCGAGATTCAGCGAATGTAACCCAATCGTCCCGTGGGCGAAAGCTACAAGGTGCGTCTCTGGCAGACAGGTAGCGTCCGAGACGCACTATTGTTCACCGAAGTGGGCCTATTTGCTCTCGAGCATCAGTCGCTGCCGGCCGATCTGAATCGTGTCGCCGTCCTTGAGCTCGGCCTCGCCGCGGATCGCCAAGAAGATCCCTTCTGGGGAACCGAGGTCGATGAGGATGTAGGAGTCACGATCCCGCTGAATTTGCACGGCCTTGTCAGGCAGCCGGTCGTCTTCCGGGATGTTGAGATCACAGCCCGAGCGCCCGATGGTCAGCGTTTCACGAATGAGTCGCTGATCCGCGAGCTCGCCGGACTCTGTGAGCACTAAGACGCGGGCGACGGCGAGGGGGTTGGGTCCCCCCAAGGGACGCGTCCCCTGCTCATCCGGGCTAGCCTGCGTCCACCCTTGGTGGAACTTGATCACCTGCCGACCAATGATGAAGCGATCCTTGTCCTTGAGCAGCGCCTGACGGTTGATCCGTAGGTACACCCCATTGAGGGAGTACATATCCTTGATCTCGACGCCCGTGCGCTTCACGCTCAGCTGTGCGTGCCACGGGCTGACATGGGCGTCTCCTCTGAGCAGGACCTCCCCTTCGCTGCGACCGATGACGGTCTTGCCGTGTTGCAGTGGCAAACGCTCCTTCTGACGACCGTGCTCATCAAGGAAGATCAGCGTAGCGGGGGCTGTCGTGGCCGGGTCGGGCTCGCCGATCGACGACTCCCCCGTCATCGCCTTGGCCAGTGGTGCCGCGGCTGGAGCCCCCGCATAATTTGGGGCCACTGCGGAATAGGACTGGGCGGCGTAAGGGGGGGCTGGAGCCGCGGCGTACTGCGGCGGAGCCGCGGCGTACTGCGGCGGAGCCGCGGCGTATTGCGGCGGAGCCGCGGCGTATTGCGGCGGAGCCGCGGCGTATTGCGGTGGGGCGGCCGAATACTGCGGCGGCGGCTGTGAGTATTGCGCGCGGGGCTGCGACCCGGAATGAGAGTAGGACTGTGTGGGGGGCGGAGGCGCGGGCATGGCCTGCTGGTAGACGGGAGGTGGAGGCATGTTCCGCGAGCCCCCCGTCGCCGCGTTGAGCGCCGCCATGGGATCACCAGAGGCCGACGCCGCCAGGGCCGCAGCGGTTTGGGCGTCGGACGGCACAGACAGCTGGTTGGCGCGCCAGCGAGCGGCATCGGCCTGGCTCATGGCCGGGGCATGTCCAGGGGTGGGCGCTGGATTGCCGTCATAGTTCTGTAGTACTCCCACAGAGTGCGACGCGGCCGACGCGGCCAAGGCCTGGCGGGCCTCATTGGCGTTGTAGCCGGTGCCGTGCGCGGCTTCCCAAGCGGCGCGGTCTTGATAGTTCGGAGCCGCGGTGGGGGCAGGAGCGCTGCGTCCCATCTGCTGTTGATAGGCCTGATTGTCCACGTAGGCGCGACCGCTGGACGTCCTCGCCGCGGTCTGTTGCGTGGGTGGAGGGGCGGAGTAGCGATCGGAAGGTGAGGTGCCAGCGATGCCCGTGTCCCTCTGCTTCAGCTCGCCGCGCAGCGAGCCGATGTCGTTGCGGCGCCCGACGACGTCGTCGCTCGTCTTGTGCATCGTTCGAGCGCGCTCGGATTGGTGCTGCACGTCGACCTGGTCGTATTGAGGCCCTTTCTGCTCCACGACGGCCTTCTTCGGCACGACGGCGCGTTGACGCATCGCCCACGGGATTCGCGCCCCACATTGACGACAACGCTCGATGTCAGCGTCGTTGGGACACTCGCAGTTTGGGCAATTGACGACCATCAGTACTCCCTCAATGTTGTTCCGTGTCCGACGCCGTTTCCCAAACGATTACCGTCGCTTGAACTCGCCACCGGGCGGCTGGATGGGCCAGACTGGTCGGTCTGTGAAGCCGAGGCATTCATCCATCCTGCCGGAATTTGGCGAGAGTTGCCAAGGGCAAAAGAGAATTCGGGCGACGTTGGAGCACAGGCAGCGCAGAGCAGTCCCAAGAAACACTCGACGAGCCAGCGCACGATGTGCCACAAGAACCCGGTGAGATGGAGCCTATTCATAGCGACGCAGGTCGTCGGAGCGGCCGTCTGCGGGCTCGTGCTGTTCGTGCACTTGAGCACGGAGTCCGTTGACGCCCCGACGTTCGGCCCACACATGCTGGCGTTGGACTTGGTGCAGCCACTGCCGGCGCACCTTGAGCTCCCCGACGCGCTCTTTGCAGCCAAGCTCGAAGCCTTGAGAGCTCGCCGGCTCATTTTGGACGCCGGGCCGTTTCAGGGAACCTACGCGTTGGTCGACTGGGGCGTGAGTCTCGTCAGACGGGACGACGAGCTCGCAGTTCGCGCCTTGGTCCGGCAGGGGCAAGACTTCATCCCGCACGTGCTACACGTGCCGTTTGGCGAGACGACACGCGACGTCGAGATCTACATCGGGCTCGACCGCGAGGCCCTCTTCGACACCTTCCATTCCTGGGGCCCTCGACTCGAGCGCACGCCGATCAGCGCGCGGTGGGATTTTGGGCGGGGTCGGGTGAGGGGGGAAGTAGGGGGGGCGCGCATCGATCGGGAGGCGAGCCTCGAGGCGGTGTTGGCGGCGGTGGTCAGCGGTGCGCCCCGGGTGTCCTTGGTCCTCGAGGAGCGCCCGGCCGCCGTACGGCGCGTCGATCTCGAGAACTTCGAGCCCCAGTACCAGCTCGCCACCTTCTCGACGGAGTTCAACACGCGGAATCGCGATCGGGCGACCAACCTGAAATTGGCGGCGCGCGCGTTGAACGGCGTGATTCTTCTGCCCGGGCAACGATTGTCTTACAATGGCGTGGTCGGAGAGCGAAGCGAGGAGCGGGGCTTTCTCATGGCTCCGGTGATTGTGCAGGGGGAGATCGTCGAGGGGCTGGGCGGCGGAGCGTGTCAGGTCTCGAGTACGCTGCACGCCGCGGCGGTGTTTGCGGGCCTCAACGTCATCAAGCGAGCCAACCACAGCCTGCCGTCGAGCTACATCGAGATGGGCCTCGACGCCGTCGTGGCCTGGCCCAACCTCGACCTGAAGTTCGAGAACTCCTACGATTTCCCAGTCGCCATCAAGGTGTATCTCGACGAGGACCACGTGCGAGCGGAGATCTGGGGTGCTGGCGAGAGGCGCCGGGTGGTCTTCCGCCGAGAGGTCTATTTGGAGTTGCCTTTCGACGAGCTGGTCACCGTGGATTTGACCTTGCCTCCTGGCACCATCAAGACGGTGCGCCGCGGCAAAGTGGGCTACCGTGTGCTGCGGGCTCGCATGTCGTGGGAGAACGGCGAGGAGGTCTTTGAGCGTCTGCCGCTGGACATCTACAAACCTGTGCGTCAATTGGTGACCATCGGTCCGGAGACGAGCTACCCACCGGTGCCGCTGGAAGGGGTTGCGGGCGAGCTTCCTCCCGACCAGTTACCCCCTGATCCCTAGAATTCCTGCGGTTCGCCTGACTGCGCGTCGGCGAATCCTCGAGGAGAGCATCGCGATGAGTGACGACAAGAAAGACCCTAGTGTGGATGACGTTGTTGCTGAGACCCCCCCCGAGGAGACCTATCCTGGTGAGTCCTCCGAGTCGGCAGATGCTGGGCCCGAGATTCCGGATTTCGGCTTGGATCCTCGGACTCTCATGAGCGATCCGTTCGGGGCCATGATGAAAATCATGAGCGATCCCAACGCCATGAAGACGCTCAACGACTTCGTCAACTCCGCCAAGGGCAAGGAGATGATCACGAAGGGGATGGAGAATCCGGCGATCAAGCAGATGATGGGCGGCAACCCGATGTTCGACGGCGCCCTGAAGGGCGCGCTGAGGGACGGCTTCAAGATGCCGCCTGGGTTCGGCGGTTCGCCGGTCTCAAAGCCAGCGGCAGCCTCAAAGCCGGCCCCGGTGAAGGTCCCCGAATCCGTCGAGCCGGAGCTCGACGAACCCGTCATACCGCTCTTAGACGGTCCTCACGGTCAGCTCGCGTTTCCGGTCCTGGCAAAGGTCGCGTCGTTCGACGAGCTCCTGGCCGAGCTGCCCGAAGAAGCGAGGGTCGCCATCCTGCGCATCGCAGAGAAGCGACTCAGGCACCACCTGGGTGAAGCAGGGCTGCAGCGACTCGCCGCCCTGGCGACGGCGCAGAATCTGACGCGTCCGATGGACGTCTTGGTCAACCAGGGGGCTTTTGTCGGAGAGGTCGTTTGGTACGCCATCGTCGAGCTGGAGGAGGGCTTCGCGCCCGGCACCTTCGTGGGGCTCGCCAGCCACGCGCTGGAGTGCGTCACGCACGCTTGCGGCTATCGGGTCGCCTCGTTCGTCACGCAGCTGCTGCAGTACTTGCTGGACTCCGAGGCGGTGACGGTGACCAACGTCCGGCACGCGATCTGGTCCTTGTCGGGTCAGCCCGAGGACGGTGTAGACGGGGTCTTCGAGATCTCTTGGGAGGACGTGGATACGCTCGTCGAAGGAGCGCTCGAGGCGACACTGCCGCCGCCGGTCTTGACGGCGTTGTTGGTGGGTCTGCTGGGCTGGCGTGCACTGGACCCCAGCGAACGTTCGGGAGCTTTCGAGGGCATGCTCGACCGGATGGACCCAGAGCGTCAGGAGGCCGTTCTGGGCGTGCTGGGCGAGTTCCTGAGCGACGCGAAGGACCTCGAGGGGCTGCGGGCTTCGCAGATGCCCGAGGTTCTTACGCGCAGTATTGCCGAGCGCATCGCGACCCAGCTCGGCATCGAGAGAGCCCTCGTCCTGGCTGCAGGCTCTTGGAAGCTCAAGCCCCCAGCTTCAGCGCACGTCGGGCTCCTCAGGGCGTTGGACGTCTCCTGGGCACAAGCCAACGGGAAGTTGCGCACGGGGTATTTGGACAACCTCTTGAAGGAAGGGGACCGCGAGCTGCGGACGTTGGTCTACCAGGTCGCAGCGGCCTGGGACCCGCATACCTACCTGGAGCGTGCGGCGCAGGACCCGGCGGTCTCCATCTCGAAGTGGGCCGTGAAGGAGCTCGAAGCGTTGCGTTGAGAGCTCGAAACGCTGCTATGAAAATCGCCGGGATCGAGCGGTATGTTGTCGATATTGCTTCGATCTTATCGCAGTCATCTGAGTCGCTGCGCGTCATCCAAGAGGTGAGAAAACCTTCGGA
>PFUG01000447.1:0-4145 GCA_002789955.1 Deltaproteobacteria bacterium CG_4_9_14_3_um_filter_63_12
TGGAGCTTCTCCGCACTCAATCGCCTCCCAGCTGGCGCCAACGAATGACATCGAATGACATCAAAGTTAAAGCCTATGCCAGGGAAGGGGGAGCATGACTGATTCGACAATCACAGAGATTCTTGGATATCAACTGACCGACCTTCTCGGTGAAGGCGGGATGGGAAAGGTCTGGCGGGCCGAACACCCCATCCTCGGCACTGTGATGGCCGTCAAGATATTGGACGCCACCCTGGCGAGGGATGAGGCGCTCGTCGAGCGCTTCCTCTCGGAGGCCAAAATCCAGGTGCAGCTGCGACACCCCAATATCGTGAAGGTCGAGAACGTCTCGAGCAGCTCCGTCGCCATGCTGATGGAGTACATCGAGGGGGATACGCTCTCGGCGATGCTCCTAAACGAAGGCAACTCGGTGGGCACGCTCCTCGTTCTGATGCGGCAGGTCCTCTCCGCCGTCGCTTTCGCCCATGGCAAAGGGGTCGTGCACCGGGATTTGAAGCCGTCGAACGTCATGGTCACGCAGGATGGCGTCGCCAAGGTCTGCGATTTTGGCATCGCCAAGATCGTCGGCTCTGGTGGTAAGACTCGCACGGGTGCCTCCTTCGGCACGCCAGCATACATGTCTCCGGAGCAGGTCAAAGGCTCGAAGGACGTCGACACCCGCGCCGACATCTACTCGCTCGGCGTGATCCTCTACGAGCTGCTCGCCGGTCGCCCGCCTTTCCAGTGTGGTGAGGACACCGACAGCGACTACGAGGTTATGGAGGGGCACGTTCGCCAACCTCCACCCGACATTCGGCGCTTCAACTCCAAGGTCCCCGACGTCCTCGTCATGGTGGTCATGAAGGCGCTGGAGAAGAACCCCGACGAGCGCTACCAGACGGTCGCCGCTTTCGACGAGGCGCTCGCCGTGGCGGTGGCAAAGGCCGAGGCCTTTGCGGCCACGACCGCGCCGACACACGCCGCCGTGGCACAGCTCCCAGCCGACTCCAAGCCCGAGACCGAGTTCGCGCTCCCGGCCTTCAAGACCTCGGCGCCCAAATCCAATCCGGCCTTGGAGAAGAAGCAAGAGACCAAGTCGGAGCCTGCCAAAGGCGCGAAGGTGAGCGCGATCATCGCGGTGGTGGTCGTGCTGATCGTGGCGGGTGGGCTCGGCTTCGCCTTCATGAACAAGGGCGGCGATGCCAAGACCGAGAACGCCACACCCTCTACCGAGGCCGCTCCGACCGAGCAAGACGTCGCCAGCGCGGAGCCGGCCGACGTCGTTGGGGTTGCCGTTGTGGACGTCACGCCGTCGGAGCCCGAGGAGGTCGAGCCCGACACGACGGCGGTCGCCGTGCCCGAGCCCGACCTCGTGGAGCTTGCTCCGGTGGAGGAGAGGGGATTCGACGAGCTGAAGAAGGCCGCCTTCAGTGAGATGCGGCAGCACAATGGTGACGCCTCGGCTGAGCTTTTCAGGAAAGCGTTGGAGCTCAACAACGACCCCAACACACGTTTCCTTCTGGGGACAGCACTCGAGATGGCCGAGAAGCCGTGCGAAGCGCTGGTCGAGTACCGCCAGTGCTTCAAGGACGGCAAAGGTCAGAAAGAGGAAGCCTTCACCAGAGCGGAAGCGATGATGGCCCTCTGCCCAAATCGCTGACAGGCGGCCAGGATTCGTCCTCCATCGCTGTTTTGAGCGTCTCAGGACTGCAAACAAGAACGGCCCCACCCTGCGAAGGGTGGGGCCGTTGTCGTTAGGGACCTAAGACTGGGCTTAGTGCGGCCCGGTCTGGCAGGACTTCTTGTGACCGGCAGCGCAGGCGATGGCGAAGAACTCTTGGGCTTTGCCCTTGTCTGGGGTCACTCCTCGGCCTTGTTCGTAACGCTCACCGGCCTCAGCACAGGCAGGGCCAGCACCGCTGCCACCGGCCTGACAGGCCGCGGTCAGCTTGTCGAGGTCACTGCCTCCAGTCCTATTCCCGGAGCCGGTGACCGTCTCGCCCATGGCAGTGAGCTTGGTGCAGCTGGCATCATGGCCTCGCGTACACGCCGATTTGAGGTACTTCTTGGACTTCGCCTTGTCCTTGGGACAGTCTGGTGCCCCGTTCTCGTAGAGGTCCGCCAGGCTGGCGCAGGAGTCCCCATCGTCGAGGCTGCAGAGTTTGGTGAAGAGCTTGGCGTCCTCATTCGTGCACTTGAGGGTCGAACCCCCTCCTCCGCCTCCGGAGGTCTTGACCTTGCAACTATGCTCGTCTTCGAGGGAACACCCTTTTGCCCAGTATTCCTTCGCCGCTGCCAACGTCTTGTCTTTTACCAGCCCGCCTCTACCGTCCTTTTGCATGTCGCCGAGCAGTCCACAGGCCTTTCCGTTGTCGACCTCGCAGGCCATCTGGTACAGCGACACGGCCTTCACCTCATCTTTAGCGACGCCCTCACCTTTCTCATAGAGCTCCGCCAGGTCACCGCAAGAGTAAGGGTCTGAAGGCGCGTAGCCGTAGTCGGTCGAGCACGCCTGTTGGAAGTAGTAGGCGGCTTGAGAGGCGTCCTTGCCGAGCCCGCCACGGCCGTCGCGGTAGAACCGGCCGAGCCTCACACACGACACCACAGCGCCGTAGTCACAGCCCCGTCGGAACATCTCCAGAGCCTTATTGTCGTCCTTGCTGCCCGTCTCTCCCTTCTCGTACATGTCACCCAGCTCGACGCAGGCGACGGTGTCCCAGGAGTCACAAGCCTTCCGCAACATCTCGGACGCCCGACTGGTGTCTTTGGTGATGATGCCTTCGACGCCCCAGCGGTAGAGCTTGGCCAGCTCGCTGCAACCAGCTGTGACGCTGTCGTTGCATGTCAATTCGAAGTACGTGAGCGCGCTCCAAGGGTCTTGAGGCAGTCCATTGCCTGAGCTGTATCGACGTCCGACCTCGACACAAGACCAGGCATCTCCGGAGCCATAAGAATTGTAGCCATAGGGATCGTAGGCGTTTCCGTAGGTTGGAGCGGTGTACATGGAGCACGCGGTCAAGTAGCTGCTGGCCGCCTTGGCCTGGTCTTGCGTCACGCCTTCGCCGACCGAGAACCGCCGCCCGGCCTCCGAACAAGAGTAGGAGTCGCCTTTCTCACAGGAGCGGGATAGAAAGCGGGCAGCCAAGTCCAGGTCGACGGGCATCACATCGTAACCGTAGCCGTAGCCCGACGAGATCTCGCTGCAGGTCCAGCCCCCTTGGGCGACCTCACAGGCCCTGTCGAAGAACTCCAGGGCCTTCACCGGGTCACTGGCGATGATGTAGCCTGAGGAGTAGTTGCGGCCCAGCGCCATGCATCCCGTGGCGTCGCCGAGATCGCAGCCCTTGCCGTAGAAGTCGAGCGCTTGGAGTTGGTCCGTGGGATTCCCACTCCAGACCAACGAGTCCGCCAACTGGGAACAGGCAACGGCGGAGCCGCCCTCACAGGCTTTCCCGATGATCTCTTTGGCCTTCTCAGGGTCGGCAGGGACACCGTCGGTGCCGTACATGTAGAGCCAGCCCAGGGACAAGCAACCGTCTGGGGAACCATAGGTGCACCCCATTTGGTAGTAGGCGAAGGCCTTTCGGTTGCCGGCTGGGGTGTAGCTGTACGAGGCCGTCGTTCCGAGCTTCCAGCAGGCATCTCCATCGCCGAACTCACAGCCCATTTCGTTGAGCTCGGGGGCCACGACCATGGACGTGCCATAGGCTTGGTCATACCCCCCATTGTAGTAGCCGTAGTCGTCGTAGCCCCCGTAGTAGTTCTCGTAGTAGGAGCAGTCGGCCTCGCCTCTGAGCTTGCAGGCCTTGCCGTTGAGCTCAGCGGCTTTGGCGCCGTCAGTGACCACACCGACACCGTAGGTGTACATGGTGGCCAGAGTGGTGCAGCCAGGCTCCGAGCCGAGGTCGCAGCCCTTCACGTAGTACTCCGCAGCGCGCAGATGGTCCTGGGCGATGGCAACCCCTGCAGTGTACATAGCCCCGAGCCCCGTACAGCCCGTTGCGTCGCCCAAGTCGCACGCCTTGCGGAAGAAATTCGACGCCGCCAGACCATCGGGTGCAGCCGCTCGCCCTTTGTAGTGTAGCCAGCCGAGGACTGTGCATCCGGTGGCGTTCCCAGAGTCGCAGGCCTTACTGAAGATCCCCTCGGCGGCCGCTTTGTCCGGG
>PFUG01000447.1:4169-17385 GCA_002789955.1 Deltaproteobacteria bacterium CG_4_9_14_3_um_filter_63_12
AGCTTTGCGTAGACGAAGCAGTCGTCCATGGAGCCCTGGTCGCAGCTCACCTTCAGAAGGCTACCGACCGTGGAATAGAGTTCAGCGGCTCGGACTGCGTCATAAGCCGTGCCTTCGCCCAAGAGCAGCATATCGGCCAGGTTGAGGCAGCACACGCCCGACCCCAGTCCGCAGCCGCGCTCGAAGAGGCCCGCGGCGCGGGTGGCGTCGGCTGCACGGGTCATGACGCCGAGATTGGCGCACCCATCTGCCGCGCCCCCATCGCACGCTTGAAGGTACAGAGACGAGGCTCGGATGGGGTCCTTGGCGACGGCTGTCCCGATCTCATAGAGAGTACCGAGTTTGGCGCAGCCCTGGCTGTCCCCGCCCTTGCAGGCGGTGTCGTAGAGCTTGAACGCTTGGTCTGGGTCGGCCACGAGCCCTTCTAGGCCATTCAGATAGGCGTTTGCCAACAACGCGCAGTGAATTGCGCTCCCAGATTCGCACTCGGACTTGTAGAAAACAGGCCCTGACTTTGGTCCACAAGCGACGGTGCCGAACAACACGAGCACGGCGATGAGTTTGGTGCGTGACACTATGATGCCTCCGAATATGACAACAGTTTGCGCGGCGAAGGGACTCCGACGCGAGTGACGACCTGCAAATCCACCCTGTTTCACGTCGACCAACGAGAGTGCGGGCGCTGCGCTCATCCCAACTGACAGCGAGAATCCCAGACAGCAACTACGAATGGCATGGCCGAGCCGGGAATGTCATCCGTCGCTCTGTTGGTGTCAAGCAACCAATGGGAGCTCTTGGATTGTCTTTCAGAGGCAGGCTTGTAATGCGGCGCGCAGGTCGCGGTAGCGAAACTCGTAGCCACTCTCCAGCGCTGCCGTCGGCAACGCCCGCTGCGACTCCAACAGGAGCTCGCTCATCTCACCGAAAGCGGCCTTCAGCCCGAGCCGAGGCACAAAGAGCAGGGCAGGGCGGTGCAATACCTGACCCAGCGTGCGCGCGAACTCTTTGTTGGTGACTGGCACGGGTCCCGTGACGTTCATGGCGCCCCGAATCGACTTCGTGCGTGAGGCGTGCAAGAACAAGCCCGCCACGTCATCCACGTGGATCCAAGGCATATACTGCTTCCCGTCGCCCAATCGCCCCCCGAGCCCCACCTTGAACGGGGGCAACATGCGCTTGAGCGCCCCGCCATTAGGGGCGAGCACGATGCCTATGCGGCAGATCACCACACGAATACCCAGCTCGGCGGCCTTGTACGATTCGGCCTCCCAGGACGCACAGACCTCGGCCAGGAAGGTTTCGGCGGCGGGCTCCTGCTCGCTCAGCTCAGCGTCGCCTCGGTCGCCGTAGTAACCCACTGCCGAGGCGGCCACGAGCACCTTCGGGCGCTGTTTGAGCTTCGCCAGGCGCGCCACCAGCTGACGAGTGCCCTCGACTCGGCTCGAGCGGATGCGCTTCTTCCTCTCGGGGGTCCAGCGGCCCGCGGCGACTGGTTCACCGGCGAGGTGATAGATGGTCTCGACTCCCGAAAACGCTTCGGCGGGTGGAGGTCCCTGTTCAGGAGACCAGCCGAAGACCTTGAATTTGTCGCCGAGCGCCGCTCTCGCGTCCGCGGCGTTGTGGCTCAGGACCCCGCCTCTCTCGAGGCGCGCCAGGATACTCTTGCCAACCAAACCAGTGGCACCCGTCACCAGCGTTTTCATTCGAGACTCCCAATCGGTGGCCAAAGGCGAAATCGTGATCGAGAAAGCAGTGGATACTCTCCGGCGCCACTCTGGCAAGGGTCTGAGGCGCGTCGTCTCGAACCTGCGTGTATGACATGCCGCAGATTCATGGATGCACCCCTTTGGGGAAGGTGGGTCAAACGACGGTCATCGTTGTAAATGCGCGAAAGGTGAGCTTGGGTTGGTCGAAGCCAAGCGGCTGTAATCTTCCAGAAAAAAAGGAATGACGCAGGGCTGGTCACTTTCGTGTGGGTGTCTCTCGACTCTTTGCTGTGTGTAGGTGACCGTCACACAGTGCGTCAAAAAGCCTTGCCCTCGGGTTCGCAATTCAGTACAGGGTTCTGACCTAGAACATGTGTCGGACGGTCGCCAACGCTGATCCTCGCCGAGGTCGCCGGGTCCCCGAGACCGACACCACCAGACATCACCAACGGACAACGCGAGCGCGCAACATGATCAGGAAACTCAGCCCCATCGGTGACCCAATGGGGTTCATCATCGACCCTTCGATCCTCGAGTTGCTGCGCATCGACGGGAACACCGCTCTCGAGGTCAGCACAGATGGAGAAGCGCTGACCATTCGGCCGATTCGCCCAAAACGATTGACCCGCACGCCCGAGCTGGACCTCTACGGCGACGATTACACGCCGCAGACCTCGCAGGCGCTCAACACCAAGGAAGCCTTTCCGCGAGAGCCCTCCGTGTCTCGACCCCAGGCCGAATACGGTGTGCGCTTCGAAGCTCCCACCGAGCCACGAGGGAAGGGCCCGACGTTGGAGACGCTGCGAACGGAGGCGCCATTGGAGCGTCCGCAGAGCAACCCAACTCCGCCTCAGGGGGCCGGCACGACTCTCGAGCTCGAGGCGACCTACGCCTGCTCTGGGTCGTGGAAAGAGCTGGTCGTGCTCTATGAACGCCAGGGCGAGAAGGCCGACTGGGAGCGCCTGGTCGACATCTTGAGGCGCATGGTTCGCACGGTGCCAGAAAAGCCGGAGAAGAGCCGTATCCTCTTGGGGGCTGGACAGATTTGCGAGCAACGCCTCAACTTCCTCGACCGCGCCATGGACCTCTACCAAGACGCCTTCAAGACCGATCCGAACAACGTGCCCGCGTTGGTTGCAGCCCGCAGCATCTACACGCAGCAGCGCAACTGGAAGATGGTGCAGACTCTGTATCGGCTGCAGCTCAACGTCTCGAAAGACCGCAAGGAGCAGGCTGCGGTGCACCTCGAGTTGGCCGGCGTGTTCCTGCGAGAGGTCCACGACGAGGCCAAGGGGATCGAGGCGTTGAAAGAGGCGCTGAAGCTCGACCCTGAAAATCTCGTGGTGCGGCGTTTGTTAGCGACGGTCTGACCGCGCTTGACCTCTAGGTCCCCCGGACAGAGTTCATCGCCGCGCCGAGTGCTGTAGAGCGGAGCCATCCACGAACCGCTCAGAGGGCACGCATTTGATTGTTCTTCGGGTTGTGTTCGAGCTCGCACAGGCCGAGCGCCTCCATGAGCGGCGGAACACAGACCCCAAAGTGTCCGCTCTACAGGGACCCGAAAAACAACACCCCGGTCATCACCAGCGCATACACGTTCACGGCCATGAACGCCCTGAAGATTGTTCCGCTCGGCTCAGGCTTGGTCAACAACCGACCGCTCACGACCAGCATCGCCACCGAGGCCCCTCCAACCAAGCCGACGGCGCTCGTGCTCAGCATCGCAGCGAAAGGCACGACGGGGCCCGACAAGGCGAGGGCGACGATCCAGACAAAAGTCAACCGCGCCAACTGGGGTCGGGCGAACTCGTCCGTCAGCGACGGCAAGCCGGCTTGCGAATAGTCACTGCCGTGGCGGATGACGATGAGCCAGAAGTGCGGGATCTGCCACAGGAAGTAGAAACCCGCGACGAGCCAGGCGATGGGGTGCGTCAGCGTCCCACCCCCAACGACCCAGCCGATGAGCGGTGGCAGCGCGCCGATGACGGCACCCGGGATGACCGCCCAGGCGGTGAGCCGCTTGAGCGGCGTGTAGATGCCGTTGTACCAGATCACCGCGAAGACACAGAGCCCAACGCCCTCGACGACCTTGCCCAGGGCGAGATTGGGAGCCAGCGCCAAGGTGAGGAATCCCGCCAGCACGAACCCTACGCCGATGAGCGCCGCGGTCCCACGCTCCACCCGCCCGGACGGTATGGGCCGGTCGTGGGTGCGCTTCATCTTGCGGTCGAATTCGACCTCTTGCACGTGATTGAAAACCGACGAGCCCGCGGCTGCGAAGAACGTCCCCAGCGCTGCCACCAGCAACCCCAAGTCGACGCGATGCGCCGCCAGCGCGTAGCCCGCCCCGGTGGTCAGCGTCACCGCGAAGGTGATGCGCACCTTGGTGAGCGCGGCGAGGTCGGACAGGGAAACGAAGGTGCGTCGGGAGTCAGTGAGTGTCGCGGCTTTAGAGCCCATAATCAGGTCCTGGTCGTGGGGGGTCTTACCATCTTACGGTGTACAATCAGGCTCCGATCTATGGAATATCTTATTCGCGTCGTCAGGGCACCTGCCCCTCTTCGACCACCTGCTTCATGGCCTCGTCGATGGGCATATTGGGCTTGGGGATCTGTACCGCCCGCGTCGGGTCGAGCTCAGGGAACGCCGCCTTGAGCACAGCGATGTCTTCAACGGTCGGCTGCTGTCGATCGGGATGGAACGAGGTGATCTTACGCATGAGGGCGAGACGCTCGCGAACGGGCAGGTGGGCAAAGGAGCGCATCTCGGTGCCAGGGATGCCCGTGCTGATGGTCTTGAAGACGTCGGTCTTCTTAGTGCCTTGCTTCCACCCCTCGATCGACCTGAAGTCCCTCGCCTTGTAAGGGCCACCGCCCTCGCCACCCGCGCCGTGGCAGGAGGCGCAGTACTTGGTAAAGAGCTTGTCGCCGTCGTAGCCGGCGAGCACCTCGGGGTCGTCGCTCATGGCCAAGGTGGCCTCGACGGGCCGGTAGTATTCGGCCACCTGCTTGTCCAACCAGGCGTCGTATTCGTCCTGCTCGACCACGTGCAGCGTGGTGATCATCTTCGAGTGGTCCTTGCCACAGAACTCGGCACAGAAAATGTTGAAGGTGCCAGTCTGGTCGGGGTGGAGCCAAATATAGGTGTCCAATCCCGGCACCGCGTCTTCTTTGACGCGAAACGCCGGGATGTAAAGCGAGTGCAGGACCTCGTTGTCGTCGGTCCGGATGTTGAGCTTGACGGAGCGGTTGACCGGGATCGTCAATTCTCCAGTGGTGATACCGGAGTCCGGGTAGGTAAAGCTCCAGAACCAGCGTTGAGCGGTGACCGTGATCTGCATGGCGTCCGCAGGGGGGGTGCGCATGGCCTTAAAGCCTTCGTAGCCCACGAAAAAGAGCCCAATGCAGAGAATGAAAGGAACGACCGTCCAGGCGACCTCGAGGCCGGTGTGGCTGTGGATCTGTTTCGTCGTTGGGGACTTCGAGCGATGGTACTTGAAGACCATCGCGAACATGGCCACCGCCACGCCGACCAGAATGACGGTGCAGAAGGCAATCAGAAAGACGAGGGTGCTGTCGACCTCACGTGCGATCTCGGACATGACTCAACCTCAGTGGAAACGATAGGACATGTCTGCAAACGTCAGGATAATGAAGACCCCGAACGACGACAGAGCGACGAACAGCAACACGGAGTAAATTCGCGCTTGATAACGCAGGTGCATGAAGTACGACGCGACCAAGCCGCATTTTGTCGTGGCGATGATCATGGCGGTGACCAACGCAAACTTCTTCATGTCCAGATAGGTGACCGAGACCGTCAGCACCGTGAGGAACACCAAGGCGCCCCAGATCTTGAAGTAGAGCTGCGTCGAAGGGTGCTCGGCGTGTTCGTTGTGCTCGATGTGCTCAAGAACGTGGGGATCGGAGGTCGTGGACATCTGCTCACCTGTGGATGAGGTAAAAGAGCGGGAAGAGATAGATCCAGATCAGGTCGACGAGGTGCCAGTAGAGCCCCGTGTTCTCGAGGAAAGACATTCTCTTGGAGGTGGCCGTTCCGCGCTTGATCTTGACCATCGCTGTGACGATCAGGCTGCCTCCGATGATGACGTGCAGGGCGTGCAGGCCAGTCATCAGAAAGTACATTCCATAAAACACGATCTCGCCCTTGGGCCTCGCCAGCAGGACCTCCGAGTCGAAGTAGATGCCGAGCTCGAACTTGTGGGCCCACTCGAAGCCTTTGACTACCAGGAAGATGCTGGCGAACCCGAGGGTGATGAAGCCCCAGCGAATGGCCTGCGCCGCCTTGTCTTTCTGCAACGCCGCGATGGACAGCGCCATGGTCAGGCTGCTGGTCAGGAGCACAAGAGTGTTGGCCCCACCAATGAGGCGGTTGAGCTCGTGGGCCGCTCGCTCGTAGTCGGGGGTATAGCGATGAAAGTACACCGCATAGATGATGAACAGCGTCCCGAACAAGATCAGCTCGGTCAGCAGGAAGAGCCACATCCCGATGCGGTTGCCGACGGGATCGTAGTGGAGGTGGGCCTCAGCGGTGCCCGCAGCGGTGTGGTCGCTCATCGCTCCACCTCTACAGGGTAGTCGTAGGGTCCGATCGAAGTGTCGGGCTCCCCGTCGAAGTTTAGGGTCGGCGGCGGCGTTGGGGTGCGCCACTCCAGCGTCTTGCCTCCCCAGGGGTTCTCTTTATCGGTCTTCTTGCCCTTGAAGACCGAGTAGCCAAGGTTGCCCACCATCAGCAGAATGCCGGCATAGAGAATCCAAGACCCAGTCGTGCTGATCGCGTGGTAGGTCTCGAACTCCGGCAGGTAGTCGGCGTATCTGCGAGGCATCCCGGCGACGCCAGCGAACATCAGCGGCATGTAGGTGACGTTGAAGCCGATGACGAAGAGCAGGATGGAGACGTAGGCCACGTTGCGGTTGTACATCCGTCCGAACATCTTCGGGAACCAGTAGTGGGAGGCGGCGAGGAACATGATGCCGCCACTGCCGAACATGGTGTAGTGGAAGTGTCCGACCACGAAGGCGGTGTCGTGCAGGTGGATGTTGGTCGACAGCGCCCCCAGAATGAGCCCGGTCAAGCCACCGACGCTGAAGATGAGGATGAAGGCCAGCGTCAGCACCATGGGGGGTTCCAACGCGATGGACCCGCCGTAGAGCGTCGCCAGCCAGTTGAAGATCTTCACGGCGCTAGGGACCGCCACGAAGAAGGTCAGGAACGAGAAGATGATCCGCGCCTCGTCCGCCATACCGCTGGTGAACATGTGGTGCGCCCAGACCAGCGAACCGATGGCCGCGATGGCGATCGACGAGACGGCGATGAACTTGTAGCCAAAGATCGTCCGCCTCGCGAAGGTCGGGATGATTTCACTCACCACGCCCATGGCCGGCAGCACCATGATGTAGACTGCCGGGTGCGAGTAGATCCAGAAGAGGTGCTGGTAAAGAATCGGATCCCCGCCCTTGGACGGATCGAAGATGCCCACCCCCAAGACGCGCTCTGCCAAGACCAGCAACAACAGGATGCCGACGACGGGGGTAACGATGACCTGCACCCAGCTCGTGGCGTACAGGGACCAGACGAAGAGGGGCATCTTGCCCCAGGTCACTCCCTTGGCGCGCATCCGGTGCACGGTGGTCAAGAAGTTGAGACCGGTGAGGATCGACGACCAACCCAGAATGAACGCCGCCAGCAGCGGATAGAACACGTTGGCGCCGGTCTTGAAACTGTACGGGACGTAGAACGTCCAGCCGGTGTCAGGGCCACCGGTCATCACCGAGAGCAGCGCCAAGGTGCCGCCGGCCATGTAGAAGTACCAGGACGCCAGGTTCAGCTTGGGGAAGGAGACGTCCTCGGCGCCGATCATGATGGGCAGGAAAAAGTTGCCGAAGATGCCAGGGATCGCGGGGATGATGAACAGGAAGATCATCGTCATGCCGTGCAGTGTCAGGATGCGGTTGTAGGTCTCCGAATCCATGTACTGCATGCCGGGGCTGAGCAGCTCGAGGCGCATCAGCACGCCCAGCGTGGCGGCGAAGAGGAAGAAGAAGGTGATCGAACACAGGTAGAGGATGCCAATACGCTTGTGGTCGGTGGTGGTCAGCCAGGAGAGGATGCCCTTCTCGGCGTTGATGTAGTTGATGGCGGCCGGGGTGGCGAGTGCTGCGGCGCTCATTATTTGCCCTCCCCGTCGGGCTCGGAATCGCACTCCTCGTCGGAGCCGGACTTGGAAGCGTCGGTTTTCGCAGGTGAATCCTCCTCCCCTTTGCGCCGCTTGCGCAGCACCAGGAAGAAACTCAACCCAATGACCAACACTCCAGTGGCTCCCAGAATGACTCGATTCACGGTCTTGACGAACGAACGACCGGCTGGCTCCTCGCCGTAGCAGAAGCGCTCGAACGTCCCCATGAAGGCCCGCGGTTGGTTGTTGTAGGCGTCAAACAGCGCCAACTTGATCTCGGCAGGAAGGAACGAGAGCCCGCCCAGATAGCGGACGATCTTGCCTTCTCTGCTGAGGAAGATGAGCGACGTGGCGTGGAGATAGGTCTGCGTCTCGGGGTCGTAGGCGTACTTGAAGCCCATGGACTCGGTCAGCATTCGAACCGTCTCCTCGGTGCCCGTCAGAAAACGCCAGCCTGCGGGCTTGGGTGGATGCTCCATCGTGCCCAGAATCTCGTTCTTCGTGTTGGCCGCGATCTCCGGCGTCTCGTTGGGATCGAAGCTGATCGTGATGACCGTGAAGTCTTCGCCGGCCTCTAACCCCTCGAGATGATCCAGATTGTTGGCCAGCTCCCGCATCAGCGGGTTACAGATGGAGGGGCAGCGGTAATAGACGAAGAGGAGCAGCACCGGCTTGTCGACAAGGTCGCCGAAGCGCACGGCCTTGCCCTGCTCATCCACCAACATGGCGTCCAGCGGCACAATCTCCCCCAGCCGTTCCGAGACCCCCAAATCCGGGACCTCTCCAGCCTTGATGGTGGGGGGGAGCGACGCCGTCGCCGTCGACCCCAGGAAGAGACTCAGCAGCATGACCAGCAGCCAAGCCCAGCGGGTTTTGGCGCGCGGCGCCCTTCCTTGTCCGACAGGACGGGGGGCCAATTCGAGAGAGTGATTTCGAAGCACTATGTTCACGACAGTCCTCCACCTACAGGCGGTATTCCACAGATTGAGTCAGCAGCGGATCGCCCACGGCCATGGCGGGGTGTCGCGCAAAGAAACGGGTCAACAGCCAGACCAAGATCCCGCCCATCGCGAGGAGCGGCCCCAGCTCCGGCCAGGACAAAACAGGACCATTGGTGTGCAGCTGCGGCATGATCACCCAGTAGAGATCGAGCAGCTGGCCAAAGATCGCGATCACACTCACCAGCGCTAGGCGCCGCGGCGAGGTCTTGGCCTTGCGGCTCAAGAGCAAAAAGAACGGAATCACCCAGCGCACAATGGCCAACGCGCCCGAGACCGTCCCCCAGCCGCCAACGAACCGATCCGTGTACCAGCTCGTCTCCTCCGGCAGGTGACCGTACCAAATCAACATGTACTGGCTGAAGGCGATGTAGGCCCAGAAACAGGAAAAGGCGAAGAGCAAACCGCCGAGGCTGTGAAGATGATCCGGACGCACCACGTCCGCATCGAGAACGCCGCGCGATCGTAGAAACACCACGCCCAGTATGATGACCGCCAGGCCTGTGACGAACACACCGGCGAAGGTGTAGACCCCAAAGATGGTAGAAAACCAGTGCGGGTCCAGGCTCATCATGAGATCGAAGCCCGTAAACGTCACGCTCAGGCCAAAAAAGAGCATGAACGCTGGGGCCCAGCTCCGCATCTTCTTGGTGCCCTCGTTGCGCCCCGCCCCCTTGGCGTCCTGGGCCAACGACCGCGTCACGAAAAAGTGGGACGCCAACACCCAAACGCCCATGAAGACCACGATGCGAAGGCTCAGAAAGACCACGTTGAGGTAGGGCTGCTTGCCCGCCAGAACCTCGTCGCCCTCGACGTGATGCACGTCCAACCAGGGAAAGAGGTGAAAAGAGTCGCCGAACCAGGCGAACGCCAAGATCGGCACCGCAAAAAGCGCCACTACCCACATCTGGGCCGCGAACGACTCCGCCACCCGACGAATGACCACCGACCAGATAGACCCCGTGAGGTGCTGTAAGGCGACAAAGAACAGCCCACCCAAAGCGGCGCTCCAGAAAAACAGGTAGGCCCAGAGCCAAGCGTACGAGAAACGCTGGGGGTCCATAGTCAGCCCGAGGGCGCTCAAGAGCAGGCCGATCGCCGCCACGATGGCGGCGTTGGTGCTGAGCTTGGCGCCATCGAGGCGCTTGGACGCGGTGTTGATGGAGCCGCTCAAGGTTTCGTCTCCTGCTTCACGGGGGCGTTGAGCTCGGGAGCCACAGCCGGCAGCTCCGGCGCTGGCGGGGGAGCCGGGAACGCCTTCTGCAACGAACGCACGTAGTACACGACGCCCCAGCGTTCCTCGGGTCGGAGCTGGTTGCGGTACTTCGGCATGGCGTTCTGCCCAGTCGTGATGATGTGAAAGATGCCGCCGTCAGGCAGCGTGCGGGCCCGCTGGTCGAGCAGGCTCGGCGGCAGCGGGAAACCCTTGGTCGGCACCGTCCCGTCGCCCATGCCATACTCGCCGTGGCAGACGATGCAGTAGGTGTCGAACATCTTCTTGCCGGTCGCGAGCAGCTCTGTGGTTGGCTTGGGCTGGCGGTAGGGCGGCGCGATGTCGGGCCCCGCTGCGGCCAGCGCGGCGCCAGCGCGGTCGGTCGTCTCCTTCGTCACCAGCTTTGCGGCCTCGACGTCAGCAGGCAGCGTCGGAATGAAGGGATAGGGGTAGTAGCCCCGCGGCAGCGTCCCCTCGACCGGCTGGAAGTCGCCGGGAATGGTGCTCCCATCGGCCTCGGTGTACCAAGCCATCTGCGGCTTCACCTTGTACTGAACGGCCATGTCGTTGAAGAAATCGAGGTAAGGCACCGAGATCAGCAGCAAGGGGATCACGACTGCGGCGGCCAACACCGTGACGATGAAGGCCTTGACCATCATCGGCGTGACGACCGGGTCGGCGACCCATTTCTTGAGTGCGTTGATGGGGTTCATCTAGAGGATCCTTCCGTCGTCCACGTCTTCGAACAGGTCACGCACGTCGGTGCAGCCCGCCTCATCGAGCAAGCTCCGGGCGCCGTCGGACCAGAGCTCGTCTTTGGCGGAGAGCACCAACGCAAAGCGGCTGCTGCTCACCTCGGCCATGACGCCCGAGTCGTGCAGCGGCGAGTGCCAACGGCCGAGCTTGCACATCCACAGCCCGGTCAAAACCGTTCCGGCGGCCGTGAAGAGCACGAACATCTCGAAGGTGATCGGCACGAACGCCGGCCAACTGAAGAGCGGCTTCCCGCCGATGTGCACGGGGTAACTCACAGCGCTCATCCAGTACTGCATGAGCAGCGCCAGCGCGGCCCCCGTGAAGCCCAAGGAGAGCGCGATGGTCGGCAGCTTCGACCAGCCGAGCCCCATGGCGGCGTCGAGGCCATGGACGGGAAACGGCGTGTGGCAATCCCACTGCTTCCAGCCCGCGTCGCGGACCTTCTCCGCCGCCTTGACCAGCGCATGGGGGTCGTCGAAGAGCCCGACCACGCCGACCTTCTCTTGCTTCCCCTCGAGCAACTTGTCGCCCAGCTTGGGCTTCGACGGTATTGTCCCAGACAAATCGTCCACGAGCCCCACCGTGCCGGCCTCGACAATGGGCTTATTCATGGTGAGCTCCTGCATGCTTTTGCAGCACCGCGCCCTTGAGCTCGGACACGGCGATGGTCGGGAGGAAACGGACGAAGAGCAGCACCAAGGTGAAGAAGAGCCCGAAGCTCCCCACCAGCAGCCCCGCGTCGACCCAAGTGGGGTGGTACATGCCCCACGCGGCGGGCAGGTAGTCACGGTGCAAGCTCGTGACGATGATCACGAAGCGCTCGAACCACATGCCCACGTTCACCAAAATGACGATGGGGACCATCAACCACGGGTTGCGTCTGAACTTCTTGAACCACAGGAGCTGCGGCACGAAGACGTTGCAAGTCACCATGCTCCAGTAGCCCCAGGCGTAGGGCCCCATGGCGCGATTCAGGAAGACGTACTTCTCGTAGAGCACCCCCGAGTACCACGCCACGAAGAACTCGCTCGCGTAGGCGTAGCCCACCATCAGGGCCGTCGCGAGCATGATCTTGTTCATCACCTCGAGGTGCGACTCCGTGACCAGGTGCTGCAAATTGAACATCTTGCGCAGCAGCACGACCACCAGAGTCACCATGGCAAACCCGCTCAGGATGGCTCCCGCAACGAAGTAAGGCGGGAAGATCGTCGTGTGCCAGCCGGGCACGATGGACGCCGCGAAGTCGAAGCTGATGACCGAATGCACGCTCAAGACCAGCGGCGTCGCGATGGCGGCGAACAAGCCGTAGGCGCGCTCGTAGTGGCTCCAAGCCCGGTTGCTGCCATTCCAACCCAGGCTCAAGAGCCCGTAGATGAACTTGCGCAGGGGGTGCTTCGCCCGGTCCCTAGCCAAAGCCAGGTCGGGAATGAGCCCCAAGAACCAGAACAGGAAAGACACCGTCCCGTACGTCGAGATGGCGAAGACGTCCCACTCCAGCGGTGAGCGAAAATTTGTCCAGAGGTTGTTGTGGTTGGGGTATGGCACCATCCAGTAGATGGCCAGCCAGGGGCGCCCGGTGTGCAAGACTGGGAACTGCACCGCACAGAGCACGGCGAACAGCGTCATGGCCTCGGCGAAGCGGGCGATGGCCGTGCGCCAGTGCTGCCGGAACAAGAACAGGATCGCGGAGATCAAGGTCCCGGCGTGGCCGATGCCGATCCAGAAGACGAGATTGACGATGGCAAACCCCCAGCCGACTGGGTTGTTCACTCCCCACGTCCCGATGCCTTGCGACACGGTGATCGTCACGTTCACGCTGAATATGAGCAGCAACCCCAGCGAAAAGGAGAACGCGATCCACCAGCGCCGAGTCGGGAACGACTCCATGGGCAAGCTGACGGCGTCGTCGATGTCCTTGGCGGTGGTGCCTTCGGGGACCAGCGGGAAAGGCAGGAGATCTTCGGTCGTTACGGGTCTGGCGCTCATTCGTCCCCCCTCTCTTCGGCTTGTTTCTTGGGAGCTGGGGCCTCCTCACCGGCCTCGTTACGAAGCCGAGCCAGATAGGTGACGTTGGGCCTCACGCGCAGCTCCTCCAGCACGAGGAAGGATCGTGCA
Source organism: Deltaproteobacteria bacterium CG_4_9_14_3_um_filter_63_12 (assembly GCA_002789955.1). GTDB lineage: Bacteria > Myxococcota_A > Bradymonadia > UBA4248 > UM-FILTER-63-12 > UM-FILTER-63-12. The sequence goes on from PFUG01000447.1 coordinate 17,154, forward strand.
GATTGTTGTTTGACGGCGACCTCGGCGGGGCCAGCCGGGGCGCGCAGGTTCACGTCGCCGAAGCTGATGGCCGAAGCTGGACAGGCCTGTTGACAGGCCGTGCGCACGACGCCGTCGGACATCTCCGAGCCGGTCCGCGCCGCCTCGAACTCGGCGCCCTTGATGCGCTGCACGCAGAAGGTGCACTTCTCCATGACGCCGATCTGGCGCACGGTCACCTGCGGATTGAAGA
>PFUG01000447.1:17438-21449 GCA_002789955.1 Deltaproteobacteria bacterium CG_4_9_14_3_um_filter_63_12
AAGCGCCGCACCTTGTACGGACAGTTGTTGGCGCAGTACCGCGTGCCGATGCAGCGGTTGTAGACCATGGAGTTGAGCCCTTCATCGTCGTGGTTCGTGGCGTTGACCGGGCAGACGTTCTCGCACGGCGCGTAGTCGCACTGTTGGCAGAGCATGGGCTGGTGGTGGAACGAGAGTTCGTCCTCGTCATGGCTGACGGGGTCGCGGTACTGGTCGATGCGCATCCAGTGCATCTCTCGACCGTTGCCGCACTCTTCCTTGCCGACGATGGCGATGTTGTTCTCGGCCTGACAGGCGATGACGCAGGCGTTGCAGCCCACACAACGAGCCAAGTCGATGGCCATCTCCCATTTGTGACCGCCGCCGTACTTGAAGGGCTCGTAGATGGGCTCACCGTGCTCTTTCGACCGTTTCTCCTGGATGGCTTCTAGGTTCGCCCTGAACTCGCCCAGCGTCGCCTCGAGGACAATGGGGCGGCTGTGCATGGAGAACTCGCTCTGCGAGCGGACCAGCGAGGTCTCTTCACCCGTTGGGGAGACCGAGATGTCGAACTGGACTCGACCCTCGCTCGGGATGAGCGGCCAGGTGTTGGTGCCAAACACCTCATCGGGCGCCGAGGCGTACGCTCGGCCCATGCCCAACGCCGTCATGATGACGCCGTCGGCGAGGCCAGGCTGCACCAGGGCGGGGAGCTCGACGCTGCCGTCTGGGGTCGACAGCTTGACCAAATAACCGGTCTCCACCGACAGGCGTTTCGCGGTCGAGGCGCTCATGCAGGCGGCATTGTCCCACATCAGCTTGGTGACCGGGTCTGGCACCTCGAGCAGCCAGGCGTTGAGCCCAAAGCGACCGTCCCAGACACTCGAGTGCGGCGTCAGCACCAGCTCGTAAGCTCCCGCCTGGAGCGGCGTGGCGGCTAACGCCTCGGCTCTCGGAACGTCGAGCTCCGCGGGCACAAAAGCGTTCGTCGGCCCCAAGATGACGCCTTGGTGCAGCGCCGTCTCCCAGGCAACCTCCATCCCTGGGCCAACCTCAAGCTCCTCGGCCTCCAACCGCGCCTTGAGAAAATCGCGGAAACGGGTGTGGGGGGCCGCGTCTGGAGCCTCGGAGGCCCAAGCCAGCAGAGACTCAGCCTCTTGGCGAGTGTCATAGAGAGGCATGATGACGGGCTGACAGAGACTGATGATGCCGACGCGAGGGCGCGCGTCGTTCCACGACTCGAGGACGTGGTGCGAAGGGAGCCGGAGTTCACAGGCCGACAGCGTCGAGTCGAGGTAGAGTCCGTGCCCCACCGAGAGCTTGGCCGCCGACAGGTGCTTGGCAAAGGCCGACCAGGAGTGGACCACATCGACGCCCAGCGTGATGAGCACGTCGACGCCGTCCTCAACCAACGCTTCGATCTCGGCTTTGCTGTTGGCGATGAGGCCTGCGGGCTGCGGATTCCATTCGAGGGTCTTGTTGAAGGCGTCCAGCGACCGGTTCAGGAGCGCTGTCGCGGCGTGGGCCGCCTTGGGAAGCCCGGCGCCAGCGACCACCACGGCTTTCCCACGGTTCTCCTTGAGGTCACCCACCAGGGCGCCCAGCAGCTTCGCGTCCAGGTCGTTTGCGGCGGCGAAGGCGTCGATGGGGGTGCGCTCGTCGACCGCGTCGCGCAGGGCGCGGACGAAGGAAGCGGCGAGCGACGGACGGAGTCGAATGCGGTGGTCGGCGTTGGTGCCGGTCAGCGAGAGTCCTCCCTCGACGACATAGAGGCGGGAGATGGTGTCGTCTGCGGTCTCCGCGACGCGGGTTCCGGAGAAGCTCTGGATGCTCTCGAGCTCGACGCCATCGGTCCCGAGGAAGTCGCACTCGATGGCGAGGACGACCGAGGCCCACTCGAAGCGCGGAAGCCACTCGCCGTCTTGGCCGTGCAGCTCCCGCCAAACCGAACGTCGCGTCTCGTCGGCCAAGGGCTCGTAGACGACGTGGCGCAGGGCTGGGTAGACGCTGCGAAGGTCGGAGATGGCCCGACGTTCGGACGGGCCGATGGTGGCGCGAGTCACCAGCACGGCTTTCTTGGCGGTCTTCAGCGCGCCGCGCACCTGCTGGTCCGCGGCGGCCCAGGAGGCGGCGCCCTTTGGGGCGCGCAGACGCTCTGGATCGTAGAGGGAGAGCAGCGAGCCCTGCATGGCTGCGCTGGAGGTTCCCTTGTTGATGGGGTGGTCTGGGTTGCCGTCGAGCTTGATGGGCCGGCCATCCTGGACCTTGACCAACATCCCGTACGGGAATGGGCCGTCTGTCCACGTCGACGAGTAGTAGAGCGCCTGACCGGGGTGGTTGTACTCGGGTTGGCTGGTTCGGCTGATGACCTTGCGCGGGGGCTTGCGCACGCACGCCGCCAAGCCCGAGGCCAGCGCCATGGTCGCGCCCATGAACTTCATGGCCGAGCGGCGAGTGATGCCGTCGACCTTCTGCTCCTCTGCGCTGCGGTGAGAATTCGGCTCCTCACGAATGGGGATCGCGAGGCGGGCCCGCCCCCCCTCAGTGAGGGAGATCGGGCGCGCCTCAGCGGCCACAACCAGCGCGGTGACTCGTGGCGGGGCACCTTTGGATTTGAACTCCTTTTCCATCTCTACCCCACTCTCATCTATGGCACGAGGTGCATTGCGTAGGTCCACGAGTCGCGCGGCCGTCCGTACGCCAAGGCTCCGGTGGTTTGGTATGGCAATCCAGGCACCACCCCATCTTCAGGGAGTTGACCTGGTAGACCTGGTCCATCGTCTCCACAGGGCCGTGGCAATCGGCGCAGGGGAGCCTCGCCCCGACAGTGTGTCGGCTGTGATCGAAGTAGGCGAAGTCGGACAGGTCGTGGATCTTCTCCCAGACGATGGGCTTGGTCGGCTTGTTCGTCGCGGGATCGACGTACTCGAACAGGGCCTGCATGCCGGGGGTCAGGTTGCCCTGCTTGTCCTTGGGCTGCACATAGGTGTGGCAGTTCATGCAGACCTCGACGGTCGGCAAGCCCGCGACGGGGCCTCGCTCGGCGCCGTCGTGGCAGTAGAGGCAAGGGATCTTGTTATCCCCAGCCATCCGCTTGTGCGAGAAGGGGACAGGCTGCACGGGCTCGTAACCGACCGCTTGGTTCGACGGCCAGAGCGCGTAGAGCGAGAACCCCACCCCGAACACCAAGGCGCCACCGAGCACGGTGACGGCCAATCGAACGAGGCGGTCGAAACGCCGCGTAAACAAGTTCTTCATACTGTTCTGCCAGCTGGCCGCATGGACCGCTTACCTAGTGCCCGTCCGGAAATACCCCATCTGCGGCGTCGCCTTCCTCCCTCGCTCCTCGGCGTACCGGTGTACGCCTGCGTCGCTCGGTCGTCGGCTCCTTGCACCTGGGGCATTTCCGAACGGGCACTCACAAGATGTCTTTGGGAAGAGTTCAAAGTTCGATCGATTTTTCCGCTGCTCTCAGCGAAACGCGCCATTTCAAGATGGACTCTAGCTAGAGGGATTCGTGTTGGTCGACCACGAGACTTTTCCGTGTGGTTGGCCGCTGAGCGAGGACATCAGTCGCTGCAAACTGCCGACGATGGCGAGCACCGTATAGGGCTCTGCCAGCAACGGCCGTCCGCACACGACCGATGTCCTACGACCTCGATCGGACGCGCGCAGAGTCGGAACCAAGCGACGGGCTCAAAGCGAGCCAGGTCGCGTCCTTACGCTCGAACGCGCGCAACCCACCCTCCACGCCCCAACGTTGGCGTGCGAGGGCACTCATCGTCCGGCCTCCCAAACGACCCCAGTTTCAGCGACGGTGTCGCAAACCCTGGAGCTCCCTGCAAAAAGACTGTCTTGGAGGCAGGTCTAGCTGAGATACGCGGCGACGTTCAGAAGGGTTCGACAAAAAAGATGCGACTCCGTTCAACGACGCCGTACCGCACTCGATGTCGACAATATTTCTAATTTAATATTAAACATATACGTGTATTCCATGAACGCGTCTGGCGACGAAAGTTTTCCAGATTCAGC
>PFUG01000600.1 GCA_002789955.1 Deltaproteobacteria bacterium CG_4_9_14_3_um_filter_63_12
TCTTGACTCGCCTGCGAGGGCGAGCGACGATCTGAGCATGGTCACAGGAGTATGTGTTTAGGAGCGTCATGCGTTTCATCGACCCCCGCACCGACTTTGCTTTCAAGAAGATCTTCGGCAGCCCCGAGGGTTTGGAGCCTTTGCGCAGTTTCATAGAGGCGGTCATGGACCTGCACGGCTCGGAGAGGCTCGCCGAGCTGCAGATCGTCGACCCCTATCAGCCCGGACAGGTTTCGGTGCTCAAGCGCAGCTATCTCGACGTCAAGTGCAGTGACCTGAACGGCCGCAAGTTCCTCATCGAGATGCAGGTCGAGCCCGTCAAGGAGTTCGCCAAACGTGTCGTCTACAACGCGGCCAAAGCCTACGTCGGACAGCTCGAGCGGGGGGAGTCCTACCTTGCTCTCACTCAGGTCGTCGCGATTTCGATCTGCGACTTCGTCATGTTCCCCGAGTTCGAGCACTACCTTTCCGAGCACATGGTTCGCGAGACCCTCAGCTCGAAGAGTTACCTAGACGAGGTGCGCTACTACTTTCTCGAGCTTCCGAAGTTTGAGAAGGACGAGGCCGCGCTCACCACAGCCATCGACAAGTGGGCCTTTTTCCTGCGCAGCGCCCGAAGTCTCGAACAGGTTCCAAAGGCGCTCAGCGACGAGCCCTTTGCCACGGCCCTGCACATCGCAGACTGGGCCAGGCTCAGCCCAAAGGAATGGGAGGAGTACGACTGGGCCTTGGTCTATCTGCAGGACGAGCGGGGGAAAATTGACTTCGCGTTCGAGAAAGGGTTTGCCATGGGTCGGGCCGAAGGCGCGGCCAAGCGCAAGGCCGAGGCCAAGGGCAGGGCCGAATCCATACTCGCGGTGCTCGAGGCCCGCGGGTTTGTTCTCGACGAGTTGGCTCGGCAACGCATGCTCGACACCACAGAAATCGAAACGCTCGAGCAATGGCTGAGAGAAGCGGTGTTGGTGAACTCTGTCGATGAAATCTTCAAAACCTAGGGCGTCTTTACGTTGAGAGCGGGCAGGGGGTGGGGCCCCACGCATTCGGCTCCGCGCCCTCTCCTCCGCGCCCTCCGTGTCTCCGCGTGAACCCTCGCTCGCAACCCATGAACAGCAGCCCGCAAGAGTAGGGGCAGGCCCCCGTGCCTGCCCATGCATTCGGCGTCGATGCTAACACAGGCCCCCTGCTGCGCCTGGGGCAACAACTCGCAGCCAGGGATGGCGAAGAGTCGTGTAAACCCGAAGGGTTGCACGCAGGATGCGTGCAACAACCCGCCGAAGAAAAATGACGCGATTGGGTTCGACCTGCCGATAACTCCCGGCAGAAGGAGGTGACTATGCCAAAGCCAGTGCTCTGCATGAGGGGATCATCAACATTTTTCGAAACTGCCCAGAGCTCCTGCTGTTCCAGCCCAACAGCCCTTTTGTTCCCCTGGTGTTGGGTCCTGAGTGGCTTGACTGGCAAGGCCGAAGTCATTTCAAGGCTCTACCGCCCGCTCACAACGAGCCGCTCCAGTCGCAGACCACTGCCAACAGTACTCTTCCTCCTGAGAGGCAATTCGGAACCGCGCCACACCTTCGCGCCAAAGAGCCTCGAGAGAGGCGTCGTGACGATCGAGCAACACCTTCAACTCCGAAGATTTTGGACCATCCAAGAACCCAGCACCGGCTGAGGAAGTCTTTCGGGGCGTCGAGTCCTCGCCGTCAACCGAGACCCTAAAGCCGTCGCCATTGAGCAGCAGAAACTCCGTGGGTGAGTACAGCGAGAGGGTGCTGTCCTCCAGGCCATCTGAGAACCCGCTGTTGGAAAACTTGTTGGAGAAGTCACTGCCCACGGATTCCACGGTGTACGTCGCCCTGCGATTAGAACTGGTGAAGGAGGCCTCCAAAGCCTTGGTGCTCAGGCGCATCGATTCACCACCGAAGTAAGAGAGTTGCACCTCAGTCCCAGGCGAGCGCAGGCTGGCAAATCCATCGCGGACGCCGCCAGTGGCAGGGCTGAGAGATTCGATCCAGATCGCTTCAAGGGGGCGTGGCTCGACTGTTTTTGTCTTCGGCGCCTCTGCTGGAGTTGCAGAGATGAACAGGGCCACAAGGAGGGCGTGGAGCAAAACGAAATCGACCACAATAAAGGTCTTCATGGCGTCTGGGTCTCCTCGGGCGCGCCCTCGCTCTTTGGACTTGGAGGGGGGGAGTCTTGCTCTGCAGAGCCGGCACAAGGCTCGGCCCCGTCACTGGACGCCCGCCAGCAGGTCGCGTGCGGCCCGTTGCCCACCTGAAAAACCACATCGTCCACCGACGCCTTGGCGGTCAAGAGGTTGAGGGCGTTGTGGGTCACTGTGAGCACCATCGCGTCCTCTGAACTTGAGAGCACCAACTTGGGTGACTTTCCATTGAGCGCTTCGATCACCAGCACCTCGTCTTGCTCCCCTGTGGAGAGTTCTGTCCGTCGATTCGGGGTGCGGAGGACCAACGAATTGTTGGCCTTCCCGTCGGAGCTGAGCTCGATCCAAGCCGTGGAGCCGCCGAGACGGATTCGACTCTTCGTTGGAGTGGCCTCGACCCGCACTTCGGTCGTTGGGGTGGCCAGCACGAGCTGAGAGCTTTCCTTGTCTGCGTAGAGGGCGGCGCTCGTCCCATCCGTCGATTCGAGCACGAGCTCGCTGCCCGATGAGGTGCTCGCGAAGCGCCCAGTGCTCTCACCGTTCTTGTCGAGGATGTCGAAGCGCTCGGCCGTCAGTTGGCTCGGGGGAGGTGGCTCGGCCCTCCCCCAGACCATGACCGCGAGCACGACGCAGGCGATGTGAACAAGGATGAGGTCGAGGATTAGGAGTTCCTTCGGGATTCTCGAGCGTGCTGCCATCGTATCTCTCTCGGGCATTGTTTGTACCGAGGGCAACCCGCGTCTGCGCCGACGCGGGTTGCCCATCCGTTCAAACGAGCGTGGTTTGCAACATGATCCGAATCTCACATCATCTGTCTATTGCGTGTGAACACGTGGATCCGGGGATTCCCTGATCAGGGAGGGTCCCTCTGCCCCTTCCCCACCAGCCGCTGGTGCGTGGGTGTTTGAAGCGCGGATCGAGGGTGAGGCTTGCGGGCCCCCTGCGCCTCCATGGCAATTGGCCGAGTGGTGGCTCATCAGCTTGGGTAGGGGCAGAGCGGCTGGCCAGTCGACTGTCGTGTACTTCTCGTCATATGCGAACTCCGCTGCGGCCTCGAAATGAGGGACCTTGCTGTAGATGTCGGTGTAGGCCCAACCGAACTTGGCACAAGCTTGGTCGAGTGATCCCAAACTCAAACCATCGAACCCAAGCTTCACCTCCCCCAACATCCCCGAGACAGGACCAGCGGTGACCGTTCCCTGTTTGAAGAGCCCCTCCCAAAGCAGCTCTTCAAATTCCAATATGAGGGCAGCGTGGGCTTCGTCGCTAATCGTCTCAGTTGGCTGCATGATCTCGACAGCAAGCTTGTATACGTCCACTGTCCAAGGCTCTCTGTCTCCATCACTGTTGGCCTTCCATGCATCATAGAGTGCCAGGCCCACCATGAGCCATCGGCTGCTGTCCTCAGAAGCCGTGATGAGAAATTTGGTAATAATTTCAGGTAAGGTGCTCGCTGGGCTTGGGCTCGCGCTAGGCTTGTACGACGCCGCATATTTCGGAATGTCTGCGGTGAGCTTGTCGAGAACTACTTCCGCAGTCTTGGCGTAGAAGCCGTTGGTTTTCGACAGCCTCTCGAGTCCCTCTTTGACTGGGCCAAGCCCCGGTACAAGGCCAAGGGCTGTCCAAAAGAGATTCTCGGAGATCGCCTTCCAGATTGACTCCTGCATCGGGATCGATGCGTCCGCGGTGAAGTTCTTTTCCGCATCCCCACGTGCTTGCCCAAGGCTTTCCCCCACCACCGTGCGTTGGTCAAAGTGGTCGCTGGCAACCAGACCAGCTTTGCCCATGTCCAATTGGAATTCACTCGTTGACTTGTAAAGCCCCTCGAGCACGCCTTCCTGAGCCCCGCACCCCGGCACCTCAACTGCATCATTGGCTTCGACTCTTTCCTCGTCGGGTCCCCGTGCCTCTACCTTCTCCTTAGGCTTGGAATCCTGCGTCAGCTCACTCATCTCACCCTCCTCGCTGCTCACGCAGCCTGTCATGCCTCGTCGCGCACCAAATGCCCTTGCTGACGAAGCTCGTTAATACACGCGCCCCGCACGTGCTTCATGGTGATCGACCCCTGCTCCGCGACCGCCGAGCTGGCGGCCAGCAGCAGCGCGTTCTTGATGTGACCGCCCGAGAGCTCAAAATCCTCCGCCAGCTTTTCGAACTCGTCGGAGTGGGCAGCGAAGAGCGCTGGGGGTGACAAGGCTCGCCACAGCTCGAGGCGGCTGTCGGCGTCGGGCGCCGGAAACTCGATGTGAAATCGAATCCGGCGCATGAACGCAGGGTCCATCGCCGCCGCGTTGTTGGTCGTCATCAGCAGTACACCGTCGAAGGCCTCGAGTTGCTGCAGCAGGAAGTTCACCACAGCGTTGGCGTGGCGGTCGTTGGAGCTCGAGACCGCCGTCCTCTTCGAAAAGAGGCTGTCCGCTTCGTCAAAGAGCAGCACCGCGTTGCGCCGACGGGCCTCGGCGAACAGTCTGCCCAAATTCTTCTCGGTCTCGCCGATGTACTTGCTGACCACCTGGCTGAGATCGACCTGGTAAAGTTCGGCCTCTAGCTCCCGAGCCAACACCGATGCCGCCATCGTCTTCCCCGTCCCTGGAGGGCCTTTGAACAGCGCGGACACCGAGCGGCCATACGAGAGCTTGAACTGTTCGCCAAGCAACTCCGTAGCCCGCCCGCGGTGCGCCGCAAAGCTCGAGATCTGACGCAGTTTGGCGTGAGCCTCGGCCGGCAACCGCAGGTCATCCCACACGAATCCCAGCGTCACTCGTCGCGCCAGCCCGTCGAAGTCATCGCGGATCACCGCGCGGGCCAGCTCCAGCGCCTTGCGGTCGCCGATGGACGCGCGCCGGCCTCGGCCGGCCAGCTCCTGTAAAAACGCCACTCGCAGCCGCCGCATCTCGGCGGGCGCCAGGGGGAAGGTGGTCAAGAGCGTCGTGTGGTCGACCTTCTGGCAGGGTAGGTCAGACATCAGCGACTGCCACAGGACCAGGCGAGTCGCCAGGGAGGGCGCCTGCACTTCGATGGGGAGGCAG
>PFUG01000553.1 GCA_002789955.1 Deltaproteobacteria bacterium CG_4_9_14_3_um_filter_63_12
GCCAGAATTCCAACGTCGTGGGTTCGCGCGACGCGGTTCTCAGCCTCAGGCCTCAGGCCTCAGGCTCGACCGACGCGGCCAGAATTCCAACGTCGTGGGTTCGCGCGACGCGGTTCTCGGCCTCAGGCCTCAGGCCTCAGGCTCGACCGACGCGGCCAGAATTCCAACGTCGTGGGTTCGGGCGACGCGGTTCTCGGCCTCAGGCATCAGGCCTCAGGCCTCAGGCCCGACCTGCGCGGCCAGAATTGTTCAGGGGGCTCGACCGACGACGACTCGGACCCGACCTGAGGGGGCAGGATTCTGGTTCGCGCGCTGGGCGAGCAAGAAACCGGGCCGTCAGGAGTCTGGCAGATTGTCGAGGAGTGGCCCCAGCACGCGGCGTTGGGCGACCTTGACCTGGCGGGTCTTGTATTCGTCGTAGGAAGAGCGTCCGGTGCGGCTGTCGGAAAAGCTGGATTGGTCGAGGATCTGGACCTCGAACGGGAAGAAGAAGCGGATTTCCTTCTCATGCGTACAGCGTAGGCGCAGGCTTTCGACCAGCGGATCGTCGGGTCCTAGGCGGGCTTCGCACTCCTCGAGCACCTCGAGCAGCTCGGCGTTGCAGGGGTCTTGCAGGCGAATGAGCTGTCGGCAGGTGAACTGGACCGAGCGGTAGTCGGTGGCGCTCAACGGGTTGAGGTTGACCGTCAGCTCGGGAAGTGGACCCTCGCGGCTGACCCGGCGCAGCCAATGGAGCCACTCTTCCTTCGAGAGGGGTTCGGCCGCGTCGTTGGCGAGCTTCATTTCGGCCCGTAGCCACTCGAGGTCGATGAGGGTGTTGCGCGAGCGGCTGGGCTTGATGTTGGCGAACATGATGATGTTGTGTGTTCGCAGGTAATGGACGACGAGCAGGGTGTCGAAGCGCTCCTGGGTGACGAAGCGCACGCCGACGCGGTCGAAGATGTCGACGGCGACGTTCTCAGCTTTGAGCAACAGCTTCATGACGACGGAGCTCAAGGGTTTGGTGTGCTTGACGTCGAAGCCGACGATGGGGATGGCGTCGGCGCCTGCTTCGCCGAGAGTCATCCCGCCTGGGCGGTCGGGAGAGCCGTGCAGGTGGGGTCTGAACGGGGCGAGGATCTGCTCGCGGATTTGCTCGCCGAAGCGCCGGTTGAAGTAGGTCTGGGCGTGGGCCATGGTGTGCATCACCCGCAGGAGCGCGCAGGTCCACTGCTGGTCACGATCTCCTGGCTGGGCGTGGCGGCTCCGAGAGGCCCACAGGAGCAGGGTCCGCACGTCCCTTTGCTGGACGAGCGGCTTGGGGATTTGCAGAGCGGTGTCCACGAGCAGGGAGCCCTCGATGAACTCGACGGCTTGGCTGCGGATCCACTCGATTTCGGCGCGGTGCTCGTCCTTGCTCCAGTGGTAGCCGTAACAGGCGAGGAACTCTTCGGCCTCTTCGAGGGTGTTGAGGTAGAGGCACGGGACGTCGATGGCGGAGGCGCCACCGATGATGGCGTTGAGGGTTCGCCAGGGAAACTCGAAATTTGGACGCCAGTGTTTCATCGTGCGCCGTCGTTGGAGCCGCCAAGCGATTCTTCGCGGAGCAGGGAGTAGACGTGATCGTCGAAGGCTTGTCCGGCGACGATGTGGTGATTGCGCAAGATGCCGTCGAGCTGGAACCCCGCCCGTCTGAGGAGGGCGATGGATGCTGTGTTGAAAGAGCCGGTCTGCGCGACGAGCTTCCTGGCACCCTGCGCAAACAGCCAATCGGCGAGCAAGCTCAGGCCCTGGGCGGCGTAGCCCTGATTGCGGTACTGAGGACCGATGAGGTAGCCGATCTCCACGGCGCCATTGCGCGGGTTGAAGTCGAACCAACGCAGCCGACCGACCAGGGCATTGTCCGCGCAACGGCGCAGCGCGAACCCGCCTTGGTCTGGGGTGGGTGGGTGCGCACGGAAGTAGGCCATCTCCTCGAAGTCTGAGCGCAGGATCAACGGCCGACAGGTCACGGTCTCGGGCTCACCGGCGAGGAACCAGTGGTGCAGCGGGATGACGTCGGCCTTGGTGATGGGGGCGAGCTCGACCACGGGCTCAGGCGCTTGGCGAGTTTGCTCCGACTCCCGCGGTCTCCCGCTTGCCATCGTTTCTTCATTGTGCATGAATCCACACCCGAGACTCACCCGAGCTCTTGGCCACTGGCGATTCGTCGAACCCCTGCGTGACGGCCAAAGAGCAAGCTAGCCAGTCGAAAGGAGACCCCATGAAGGACGAGCTGACCTTCTATGCCTGCGACACCAGAACCCTCGAAGAGAAGATCCTAGTCAGAGACATGATCGAGGGCACCGAGCTCGCCGGACACCTCGAGAGACTCGGTCAGCACCTGGGTACACTCTACTTCAACCACGTCTCGATCGGCGACATTTTCCGAAAGATGGAAGAGATCTGGGGCTCGCCTTTTCGCTTCCTTTTGGGGCAGGGGGAGCGGCGCCTGGAACCCGGTGGACCGGTGACCTACTGTGGCCGACAGATCCCCAGCGAGCTCGGCGAGTTCAGTCACCACATCAACGAGACCCAAAAGCTCATCAAGAAGCGTGACCGCAGCGAAGCGGAGCAGGCGCGCCTCGACAAGTGGTTGAAGTTCGAGGAGGAGTCGGGCCTCTCCAAGCATGATCCCGATGCTCTCGAGACGCTCCGCAAGTACCTGGACAAGTTCCGCTCTCGCACTCCTGAGCTGATCTCGGTGTACACCCGGTGGTAAGTCGACCGCTGCTCGCCCTGTGCCTCTGCTCGGCGATGCTGCTCGATGCTGCCTTGGCAGTTGCGGCTACAACGCCGGTTCGTCTGGCTCCGGGCTTCGGACTCCAGACTTCGAAGCCGGTTGCTTCGGCCAGTCTGGAGTCTGGAGTCTGGAGCTTGCTTCGGCCGGGCCAGTGGCCTCGGCGATGAGTTCGATGCTGCCTTGGCAGCAGGTACCGCGACGGTTCCGGTTCGTCTGGCTCCGGGCTCCGCACTCCAGACTCCGGACTTTGAAGCCAATGGCTTCGGCCGGGCCAGTGGCCTCGGCGATGAGCTCGATGCTGCCTTGGCAGCAGGTACCGCGACGGTTCGTCTGGCTCCGGGCTTCGGAGCCTGTGCCGCTGTACCGTCGTGGAGAATTCGGGTTAGAGTGCCGTCATCAACCCACAAGGTTCGTCTTCCCGCCGCGGGCTCAACTTCGAGTCTCGGCTTTGACTGAGGTTCGAAGTGACGGAGCACTTGGAGAACGGCCAGAATTTTCTCCTCGACGGCAACCTCGACGCCGCCCGCGCGGCGTTCATCACCGCCCTCGAGGAAGAGCCCGAGAACATGGGCGCGCGCTACGGACTCGCCCGGGTGCAGGCCCTCAGCGGCGAAACCGAGGAGGCCCTCGCGGGCTACCTCGAGGCCATCGCCGCCGAGCCGCAGGCCCGCGGCCTGGCTTGGTATGCCGAGCTGAAGATGCTGGGCGAAGACATCGGTGACGCCGCCGAGCGCATCGAGCAGGCCTTCGAGCTCGACCCCGACATCGCCGAGCCCTACCTGCTCGGCGCCGAGCTGGCGATCCGCGCCAAGGACTACGACCGCGCCGACTCCCTCTTGCGCAAAGGCGTGCGCCGCGGCGCCGAGATTGGCGCGGCCCACGTCTTCTCCCTTTACCAGCGCTGGGTTACACAGCTCGTCGAGAACGACGAGGCCGCCAAGGCGTCCGAAGTCTCCGGCCGCGCCGCCGACTTCTTCGGCTCCGACGTCAGCCTCATGTTGCTCGCCGCCAAGGCCGCCGAGACGGCCGGACACAAGGAGGCGGCGCTGGAGCGCTATCGCGACTCGCTGGGGAAACTCCCGCAGGGGCCGTTGCGCATCGAGGTGTTGGAGAAGATCGCGACGTTGGTGTGAGGGACGGCCCTCACCCCTTCCCTTCCCTTCCCCTCTCCCACCTCAGGTGGGCGAAGGGGGCTCTTATCGTGATTCTATCCACTTGAGGTCGGCTCGAGGGACTCCCGAGGCGCTACCGTTCGCAAGATCCCACTACAAGGCCCCAAATGACCACATCAGCTGGACTCCCCCTCGTCCACGAAGTGGGAGAGGGGGTCGGGGGTGAGGGCCGCGCACCACATGGGTGTGGCCTCGAGGTCTCGCCGTCCACGAGGCTTGTGAGGCCTCGACGCCACACCGTCCTGCGCGCCCCGCGAGAAATGGCGTCGCCTGTGCTTTGGCACGGTTCCCGCACTAGATCGGGTCCATTGCTCGACGTTCTCTAAGGAGGCTCCCATGAACGCACTCAACCTTCGACACAACGACACCCAGGCGCCTCAATCGAGCTTCCTCGATCCGTTCGCCCAGCAGCTGGCAGTCGTCGAGTCCCGCACCGAGTGGGCTGGCAAGCAGCTCGCCACGATGCTCGCCGAGATCGCGACGTTGCGTAACGGCCTCTCGAGCGCTCATCAGCACGCTCACGGGATCGTCTCCGCCAATGTGTCGATGAGCCGGCAGATGAGCCTCCTGCTGGAGCGCAACGACCAAGTCCGAGCAGAGAGCGACGAGCTCACCGCTCAAAACGCAGAGCTCCTCGAGATCGCCCGCCAGATCGCGCAGGCCCACTCCGACCTCGAGCTGCACTTCGCCGACGAGCGCCGTCAAAACGCCCAACTTCGTGCGGCCGCGAAGGAGCTGGAGTCGGCGCTCGACGAGACCGACCGCGAAGCCAACGCTGCCAAGCGCGCCCTGGCCGAGAAGGACGAGGAGATCCAAGCCCTCACCGAAGCGCTCACCGTCGCCTCCGTCAAGGTCGAGAGTTTCAGTGAGGCCAAGCGCGAGCTCGAGGCCCTCTTCGACACCGACGAGGGGCAGAACACCCGGCGCCTCATGGAGCACGGGCAAGAGATCGAGCGTTTGAAGAAAGAGCTCCAGCTCGAGCGCGCCAACGCCATGCTGCAGCTCAACGAGCGCCAACGCAGCGACGACGAAGCGAAGGCCACGAAGCTCGAGGTGAAGCGCCTGCGCAGCATGCTGCTCACCCGCTGAGCCAACAAGAAACAGGAAAGGCGCCCGATCGCGGCGCCTCTGGTGGCGGTAGGGGCACCCCTTGTGGGTGCCCCGAACACCCCTCTCCCTACCCCTTCACTGGACCCCCTTGTGGGTGCCCCCTTGTGGGCACCCC
>PFUG01000467.1 GCA_002789955.1 Deltaproteobacteria bacterium CG_4_9_14_3_um_filter_63_12
GAGCGCCGTCCTTCGCAGGTAGAATCTCACATGCACCTAAACCAAACCCTGCGCATACCCGTTACCCTCAGGGTGTTCGCTGCAACAAACCCAGGAGGAGCCCATGCGCACCTGCCTCTCCGCTTCTCGACATCCAACTCTCGGCCCGCTCACACGCCGTGCCTGTGCGCTGCTGCTCGCCTTGTTCGTCAGTGCCTGCACGCCCATTAAGACCGCGGCCGAAGACCAACCCGACGTCGCAAAGAAGAGCACGGCCGACGCGCCCACCGGCGAGCAAGAAAAAGACGAGACCCCAGAGCGCGAGAAGGACGTTGAGCCAGCGTTGGGCCCCGCCTCCGACCCACCAGCTCCCGAAGAGACCGCGCAAACCGAGCCCGCAGACGACCCGCCCGCCGAAGTCGACGGCCCCCCAACTCTCTCGCCGACCAAGTGGCGCGCCGACGAAAACCTCTCCGGCGACGAGCGCGTCGCGTTGGCCAAGGCGAACAAGGGCGACGAGGTCAAAACCCTCTTCGCCAACGCTGGCCTCGAGTTCCCGCCGCAGCAGCTCCTCTTCCGCGTCTTCAAGACCGAGCAGGAGCTGGAGGTCTGGGCCGCGGACTCCAAGAAGGGGGCCTTGAAGCACGTCGCCACCTACGAGATCTGCTACTTCTCCGGCGACACGGGACCCAAGCGACACGAAGGCGACTACCAGGTCCCCGAAGGCTTCTACGAGATCAGCGCCTTCAACAAGCGCTCGTCGTACTTTTTGTCCATGAAGGTGAGCTACCCCAACCGCTCGGACCGCATCATCGGCCAGAGCAACTTGGGCGGCGACATCATGCTCCACGGCAACTGCGTCTCCATCGGCTGCCTGGCCATGAGCGACGAGCGCATTGCGGAGCTCTGGCTCATGGCCCGTGGGCTCAAGGACGCCAACGAGCGTGACCCGGCGGTCTACATCTTCCCGGCTCGCGATCTCGACGCGCTGCTCGGCGAGCTGAAGTCGCCGGCCGACGACGAGCGCATCGGCTTCTGGACGCAGCTCAAAGAGGGCAACGACCGCTTCGAGAAGGCCCACACCCTGCTCAAGGTGAGCATCGACAAGGACTCGGGGGCGTACTCGTTCGATTAGCCGCCGAGCGGGTCGCCACCGACGTCGTCAGGACTGGCTTTTCGAACACGCCCGCGTATCCTTCGCTGTGAAGAACAGTTGGGCGCAGCGCGGAGGGTGACGATGATAATGACCGTTCTCGCCGCAGAACGAGCAGCATGTCGGCGATTCGAGCCGCTTCACGCGTTCCCAAGAAGCGTTCTCGTGGTGCTCGTCGCGCTCTTTCTGTCGACGGGTTGCGACGACGAGGAGCCCCGGACCACGGACGTCCAGGTCGTGGTCCACTCCTCCTCCGGCGAGTTTGTGACCGACTTTTTGGCCATCGTGCGCCGCAGTGATGGCCCCGAGGTGCTCGAGCTGTCGTGCCCCGGAGAGGCGGTGACCGGGAGCGGAGGGTTGGTCGCACGCTGCACCGACCAAGGGCTCGCCCTCGACGACCCCGAAAAGCGCGCCACGAGCGTGCTGCTCAAGGCCCACGGTCACCACTTCGCAGAAGTCGATTTGGTCGCCGGGGAGACCTCCGTCGACTTAGCGCCGCTGGCCCCCTTCGAGACCAACGACGACTATCGCACAGGGCTCGAGGCGGCCAGCGGCCTCGCAGACTTCCGCGCCCTGGCCTTCAGTCAGGCCAACGAGCTGGGCGCGACCCACGTCGTCAAGTTCACCATCGCCCTGGGCGACGAACCCGAAGTCTACCTCCAGAACACGCCGCTGCACCTGCTCCACTACGACTTCGTGCGGTCCACACTGAAAGAGCCCATCTCGCTCCCCGACTTCGACAAGGCCTCGCACGGGCCCGACCGGCGCTGGACCTTGGGCAACCTGCTCTACGCTCCCGACCTTGCCGTCAGCTCGCCCCGCGGCGACCTCGAGGCTCACCGCCTCGAGGTCGAGGCCCCCATCCTGCTGCAGTTCTTCCCCAGCGACGACCTCAATCCCGAGCAGGTGCTGCAAGCCCATCGCCTCCTCGAGGAGCGCCTTCAGTTCTTGTCGTGGACGGGTCCGAAGCCGCGGCTGGTTTACGTCCCCGCGGGCAGCACCCAAGAGGCCGACTTGCTCGCCGCCGCCGACTCCTTCGCGGCAGCTGGCGTGCCTTGGCTCGATCGGACCGAGGCATTCGGCAACATCCGCGTGCAGCTCCTCAATCCTGGCGTGGCCTATGGCACGTTGCGCCCAATGACCCCCGACGAGCTCGCCACCACCCCCCTGTCATTCAGAGACATTTTATGGCTAACCAAGCTGGCCAATGAGCTGCCGTTGGTCGGCGGGACCATCACCGAGGAGCTGCAGACGCCGCTGGCCCACGTCAATGTGGCGGCGCGCGCGCGGGGGACACCGAATCTGGCGCTGCTCGACGCCGGTCAGGACCAGGCGCTGCTGGCGTTGCAGGACCAGCTCGTGCGCTTCGAGGTTCGCAGCGACGGCTACAGCGTCGAGCCCGCCACACTGATCGAGGCGGACGCCTTCTGGGCGAGCCGGACGCAACACCTGCCGCTGGTGCCCGTGGCGGACGTGACGCGCAGTGGCCTGCTGGGGTTCGCCGAGATTGGCTTTGCCGACGCCGAGGTGGTTGGTGTGAAGGCGGCCAACGTCGCCGAGCTCTCGCATTTCTTGGGCGCGCGGGCGCCCCACGGCTTTGCCGTCCCGTTTTTTTACTACGACACGTTCATGTCCACGTCGGTCGTACTGGAGCCGGGCTGCGTCCGAGCGACTCTGGACTGCCAGTCCAGTGGCCGCGCCCTGGCGGCCTGCGACGCGGCGACCGCGCGCTGCTTGGCCGCGGTTGACGCCGCCACGACGTTGCAAGGCTATGCAGAAGGGATTGTCGCCGACGCGGCGCTGGCCGCTGACACCGCTGAGCGCGACGCCGTGTTGGACGGACTGCGCAGCTTAATCAAGAACGGCGCGGTCGAGCCCAGCTTTGCCCAGGCCCTCGACGCCCGTGTGGCGCAGGAGTTTGGGTCGGACAAGGTGCGGCTGCGCTCGAGCACCAACGCCGAAGATCTCGCCGAATTCAGCGGCGCTGGGCTCTACGAGTCCATCGGAGCCGAGGCCGTGGGCAGCAAGTCGGCTTCACGTCGCATTCGTGAGGTCTGGGCCTCGACCTGGACGTGGCGCGCGTTCGAGGAGCGCGCCTTCTGGAACGTCGACCAACACACGGTGCGCATGGGCGTCTTGGTGCACCAGGCCTTCCAGGACGAGGCGGCCAACGGCGTGCTCATCACCCAGAACCTGACCGACGCCGCGGTCCAGGGGATGTACGTCAACGTGCAGAAGGGCGAGGTCTCGGTCACCAACCCGGTCAATGGCGCGTTGCCGGAAATCTTCTCGGTCGTCCCAGGGCCCGGTGGCATTCAGGTCGCGCGCCAGCGCTTCTCGAGCCTCTCACTCGACGAGCCGCTGCTCAGCGACGACGAAGTGACGGCCCTCTACAAGGTGGCGGCCGAGGTGCAGGTGCACTTTTGCGAGCTTTACGGCGAAGATCCCTACTCTTTTACTCTCGACCTCGAGTTCAAATTCGTCGGCCCCGAGCGGGCCCTCATCATCAAGCAGACGCGGCCTTACTACCAGCGCACCAACGGCGGGCCTTGACCAATCAGAAGAGGGGGAACCATGCGACAGAACCATGTGCTCATGTTGATCGCGGCGATCGGCGTGGCGTTGAGCCTTTGGGCGTGCAATGACGACAAGAAACAGAGCAACGACACGCTCGACACCAGCGATGCCGCCGACAGCAGCGGCGACACCAACGCCGACACCGCTGCCGACCTCGTTGACGTGCCGAGCGCGGACACGACGGCCAACGACACCAGCAACGTGGACGTCCCTGGCGACACCAGCGACCTGGGCTTCTTCGTCCGCGTGCCACAGACTCGAACGGTGACCTGCGGCGATGGCACCACCGCGGACGCCCCAGATGTGGACCTGGTTTGTCAGCTCCCGTGGGACGGCAAGACCTACTATGTCTATGTGCAGTCGCACCCGACGGCGTGCTTCGAGATGATGATGACGCCGACGTTTGACGTCGATGGCGCCTGGATGAGCGTCGACGGCACGGTCACCGAGGCCGACGCCACCTACGACTGGGGCGGCAACCACCACAACGACCAGCTCCAGATCACCTATGCCGAGATGATCTTCCAGCTCTACCACTCGTCCTTCGGCTTCGGCTGGCGCTCGTGCGCGCGACCGGACTGCCTGATTCTCAACGACCTGAACCTGACCATCGTGCAGGACGGCTGCAGTCCGACGCGGACGCTTCCCGTGATCTGTGTGTCCGTCAACGCCGACGGCTCCCTGCCGGAGTTCGTCGACCCCCTGATCGACAACGTCGAGATGTGCGGCGACTGCAAGAACCTCTGCCCCGACACCGCGACCTGCTCGACGGACGTCTGCATGTGTGGAAGCGAGGTCTGCGATCCCAAGACCATGCCTGGCACCAACCTCTCTTGTGCCACGGGAACCTGCACCGCGACGTGCAAAGACGGCTGGGGCGACTGTGACAACGACATGAGCAACGGCTGTGAAGTCGACCTCACTCAGCCGGACAACTGCGGCACGTGTGGCAACGTCTGTGCGAGCGGCTTCTGCAACGGCACAGCCTGCCAATGAGCTAGGCCTTCCCCTGAAAGTGGCTCTTAGTGTTGCGGGCCGCCCGACCTCGGCCCCGTCCCCCCCCGAGGGGGAGTCCGATTCCTACAATCAGCCCCTTCGCCCACTTCGTGGACGAAGGGGCCCGCAAGCCGGCCAGGGGGCAAAGCCCCAAAGCAGTCTCCACCCACCCGACGTCGGCCAAAAAAACCAAGGCGCCTGCTAGGGCCGAGATGGGGTCAGCTGCAAGGAGCCGACGAGTGAGCCCCGGAGGCGACCTCTAGGTCGTCGAGGAGCGAACGAGGAAGGCGACGCCGCAGATGACCCCAGATCGGCCCTAGCAGGGGCAGTCGTAGGAGGGCTTGGCGACATCCTGCGTATTGGTCAGGCCGTATTCGGTCTTCTGCAGGAGCCTCTCGCGCTCCAAGAGCTCGAAGGTGCCGTCGCCATCGAGGTCGATGAGGGCCGCGGGGAGGAAGAGGTCGCCTGGATCGTCGGGGTCCGTGACCAGCTCGAGCGTGGCCTTGGCGCCCTCGCCTTTGACCTCCCAGCCCGACCACAACGCGCCGTAGAAATCGCCGCAGCCGTAGCCCGCGGACACCGAGACGAACACGTACTTGCGGCCACTCTTGGGGTCCTTGAAGGCCGAAAACTCCATCACGCCGTCCTCGTAACCGTCCCAGAGCTCGGGCTTGTCGGAAGCGAACTCTTCCTCCGAGGACTCCGCGAAGGGCTCTTGGATGGCGAGGTAGGCGGGGAGCTTTCGGAAGGCCGTGGTGACCTTGGCCTCGAGCTCCGCGTCGACGGGCAAGGATTCGTAAATGGAGGGCGCGGGCTGACCTTTGGCGCGGGCCCAGAAGGGATCGTCGCAGCCGACGTCGTCGGCTTCGACTCGCGCGACGAGCATCGCGGTTTGGCCTCCGATGGACCAGGCGCTGCTGGCGACTTGCTCGTCGGTGTAGGGGCCCTCGTCGCCAAAGTCGGGGTCGCCGCTCCACGACTCGGTCATGCCGAAGTGGGGCTGGAAGCGCACCAAGACGTAGAGGGCGCCGACCCTTCCAGCGCACGACTGACCCGACTCACCAAAGAGGTCGACCTCGGCGCCCTTCCAGGCGGCCAATGCCTCGGGCACCGCGCTCATCACCGCGGGTGCCCGCACCGCCACATCGCGGTGGAGCAGCTCGAGGTGCTCGGTGTCAGTCCACTCCTCTTCGGGGGTCTGGCTCAGGACGACGTATTTCTCGTCGTTTTCCTCGATTACAAAGTGAAAATCCTTGGAGTCGAGCTCTTTGCCGCTCTTGCTCCCAATTTCTGTCGACGAGAGCATCTCCTCGCGGGCGATCTGCAGGCCGTCCGCTCCATCTTTGACGGTGATCAGCTGCTTGGGGCCCACGTCCTTGTAATTGCCTGACGTCCAGGTCTGGGTGAAGCCGATGAGCACGTTGTAAGGCGAGGTCGAGATGACGACGTCAGTGGCCTCTACGACCATGGGCTTTTTGAACATCTTGGCGCGGTCTTCGAGCCAGTCCTTTCGGTCGAAGTGGTAGACCCGTGGTCCCGAGCGTTTCACTCCGTAGAAGCGCTCGGCGTAAAAGGCCGAGTAGGCTGCCAAGTCGCCCTTGTTCTGGGCGGCGAGCCAGGCGTCGAGCATGGCCTTTGCGGTCTCCTCGGAGATGGTGACCGGAGCCGGCTTGACCTCGGCGGGCGTCGGCTCGGCCTCGGCCGTGACGGCGGCGGCCTCGGCAGTGGCCTCAGCGGTCGCGTCGGCGGCAGCCTTGGCGGCGACCTCGGCGGCGAGCGGCACGCCTTCCTCTTTGGGAACTGGGACGGGGGCTTGTTCGGGCTCGGTGCCCGGCGCCGTGCTCTTGCCAGCGTCGTCGGTTTGAGCGCTTTTCGGCGTCTCCATCTCCCGAGACCCAGGCGGAGTCTGAGCGGCGTCCGCGGAGGCGGCCTCGGCATCGGTCTTTGGGGTCTTCTTCGGGTCGGCATCGGGGGCTCTCTGACACCCGACACAGACCGCGAGCAGACAGGTCACAGCGAGGAGTTCGATGAGTCGGCGCATGGCTTTCTCCTAGGTTGCGCAATCGCGCGAAGGGACGCGAAGCGACTCGCTCCGAGTCGCCTCTGTTCTGAGGTGCGCGCGAAAACCGAGGGACGAGGATGCGAGGGCACCTCTGGCACGGGACCCGGCGGTCGTCAACCTGCTGCGAAGCGCGTGGTGGCGAATGGGTTGTCTGCGCGGTTGCTGGATGGTACGTGGGAGAGGCTCATCCGTTCGCTCGTCTGCTTTGGGGAGGCTCTATGTTGGCTGGACGACCCGCCGTTCTATTTGGTTTTGCCCTGCTTTGCGCCCTCTTCTTGTCTTGTGGCGGAAAAAAACAGCAGGGTCCCGACGTCGAGGAGAAGGACGTCGACCCCGAGCTGACTGGCGCCGTGACGAGCTGCGAAGAGGGTGAGGCGGCTGGGTGTTATCGTTTGGCGAACATGGAAGCGAACGAGGCGGCGCTGCGGCACCAACAGAACTGTGAAGACCAGGATTTCGCCTCCTGCGCCCAGCTCGCCACGATGTACGAATACGGGATCGGCGTCCCGACCTCGCCGGGCAACGCCTTCAAGCTCTACAAGATGGGTTGCGCGGGCGGCGTCGGGATGGCGTGCCGCGGGTTGGCCGAGCTCTACCACAGCGGCGAGCACGTCGACCGCAACTTGGGTCTGGCGTCGGCTTTCTACGGCAAGGCCTGCGCCATGGGCGACAAGCTGTCCTGCACCGACATGGCCTGGTTGCACCTCGGCAAGGGCGACTTCGAGGCCGACCCGAAGAAGGGCGTCGAGCTGCTGCAGCGCTTCTGCGACGAGGGTAACAGCGCGGCGTGTGTGGGGCTCGGCGACGCCTACGATAGAGGCGACGGTGTCAAGGCGGACAAGGTGAAGGCGGTGGAGATTTTGACGGCCGCCTGCGAGAAGAAGAACACGGTCGCTTGCTACAAGATCGCTCTCATCAACGCGACGGAGGGCAAGGGCCAGAACATGGAAAAAGCCACCGAGCTCTTCGTGGCGGCCTGTGAGGCGGGTTACCCGGCCGGCTGTGTGTCGGTGGCCGACCTCTACTTGGCTGGGGACGTGCTCGAGCTCGACCTGAGCGAGGCCGCCGCCTACTTCTACAAGGCCTGCGACCTGGGCAGCGCCGAGGCCTGCACCGAGCTCGGCTTGATGTACATCGACGGCGACGGGGTCGAGAAGAGCTACAAGGAAGCCGGCACGCTCTACCAGTTGGGTTGCGATGGTGGCGACCCGAGGGGCTGTGGGAATCTGGGCTTGCTCAAGCAGCTGGGCGCCGAGATGGACAAAGACTTGGTCGCCGCCGAGAGGCTCTTCAAGGAGGCGTGTGCGGGGGGGATCGAGGAGGCGTGTGCGGCGCTCGAGGGGATGAAGGCTCCTTCGAAGTAGCGGAGCTCGTGGGTTCGAACGCCCGAACCCACAAGTGTACAAACGCCAGCGCGCGGCTTTGCCGCGCGCTCGCGGCAAAGCTGCGCGGAGCAACCAGAGCTTGCGTCGGTTCCCAGGGCCCCCAATCAGGACAGCACCACCTCGACGTGAATCGGCTGGTGGTCCGAGAGCCGGTCCCTTGGGGAATCGACGGCGTCCAGCGCGATCACCCCGGCGTCTTGGGCGACAAGACCCCGGCCCGCAAACCAGTCGAGCCGCAGCGGCGCAAAGCGCGTACTCGCCAGGAGGCGCTCCAAGACGTGCCAGACCGGCTTGGGCAGGAAGGCCAGGGTCTTCTCGATGAGCTCGGGGTCCTGCAGGTCGTAGGTCAAGGTGCTGGCGGACAGATCGTTGAACGTGGCCCAATCCAGGGAGGCGGCGTCCATGGCGTCGAAGACCCGGCGCTCGCCGCGGTGCTTCTGGGGTACCATGTAGCGCGCGACGGAGCCACGGATGCCGTGGGTGGCGAGCTTGAGCACGGCGTCGCGGGCCGTCGTGCGGCGATTGCTGAGGTTGTAGGTGTTGGTGTTCAGGTCGCCGCCCAAGAGCACGCGCTCGCCGCCGAACTGCTCGATGCCCTCGATGACGGCGCGCATCTGGGCGGCGCGGTAGGCGGGGGCGCAGAAGGGATCGAGGTGGACGACGGCGACGGTCAAGGGGCCATCGGCCAGCTCGACCTCGACCAGCAGGGCTCTTTTGTGGCCGAAACGTTTTTCGAAGTCGCGGAACTTGTCCTTGTATTCTGGGAGCGACAGGGACGCGACGCGGCGGATGGGCACCTTGCTCAACAAGGCGCTGCCGTGCAAGCCGAGGGCGTTGGGTTCGCGGACGTGCTTCTCGCCTCGGTCTCCGGCGCACAGGACGAGGTAGTGGTTGGCGAAGACCCAGTCCATGCCGTGGGCGGCGGCGAGCTCGGCGGCGACGTTGCGGTTGCCCGAGCGGCCCATGCCCAGATCGACCTCGGTCAGGAGCACGAGGTCGGCGGCCTTGAAGGCGGGATGGTGGTCGAAGAGCTCGAGGATGCCGTCGAAGGACTTGCCGCGTTCGATGTTCCAGGCGACCGCGCCCAGTGTCTTGTTCTGAGGCAGGCGCGCGCGCCCCACGGACCAGGCGAAGCCGTCGAGCACGCGCTGCAGCTCGGCTTCGTGGAAACGGAAGAGCGGATTGGAGCGCAGGGCCCGCCGACTCCTCACGGTGCCCAAGACGTCCATCACCGCCCCGAGCTCATGAACGAGATCGAGCTCGGCGAGCTCTTGGGGGGAGCGCTCGGGGTGTGTGAGGTCGGCGCTGATTCGGGATTTTCGGCGGACGGGGTTGCGCAATGAGTCTCATTGGGTGAGTCGCCCTCGAGACGAATCGAGGGCCGGTGCGGCGTGGGGCGAAACCTGAGCATTGAGGTCGCCGTTGTCCAGGGACACGAGGTGGACGAGCGGCGCAGGAGGGCGCTCAAGGGGTGAAGATTTGTTCCAGGTTCGACCATCGGTTGACGAGACCACTGAAAAGCGATGTTCTGGAGTTTTCCGACGCTCATATGAGTCCTGTCGCTCCCCTGCGCATCTCGTGGCTTTTCTCGAGGTGGTGGGGGGGTCGCGCCCCCTCGAGAACGTGATCCAGGGTGCGGTCATCGCCTTTATCGACATCACCACGAGCAAGCTTGCCGAGGCAGGGCGAGGATGAGTGAATTCTGCTGGTGGTCAAGGGTTTCAAGGAGCCTAGGGCTGATTGGTGCTGATGTGGGCACGCCAGGTCAGGAAGTGACTGTGTAAAGTGGTTTTGGGCCGTAACAGGAACAATTGAGAGGCATTGGGGGAGTCATGGGCGACAAAGAGCTTCGAAATGTGGACCTCGAGAGCGACGGACCGCTCCCCAAACAGGTCCTGAGACGAGCCGCGGTGGCGGCCGCCCGGCAACGCTGGAACGTGGAGCCCAGCTCGATCTCGTACGAGGACGCCTTGCATCTGCTGCACGAGCTGCGTGTCCACCAGATCGAGCTGGAGATGCAGAACGAGGAGCTGCGGCGTACGCAAGACGGACTCGAGACGGCACGGGCGCGCTACTTCGACCACTACGATTTGGCTCCGGTCGGCTATCTCACCTTGAGCGAAGACGACGTGATTCTCGAGGCCAATCTGCGCGCCTCGACCCTCCTGGGCGTGCCTCGAGGAGCGCTGCCTCAGCAGTCCCTCACGCGCTTCATCGGGCCCGAACAGCAAGACCTCTACTACCTCCACCGCAGCACGCTGCTCAGGACCCTCGAGCCACAGACTTGCGAGCTGCACATGAGGCAGCCCAGCGGCGAGCGGCTATGGCTGCGCATCGAAGAGACGGTGCTGTTCGACGAGCGAGGCGAATTCCGGGTCCGCAACGCGGCGCTGAGCGACATCAGCCGAGAGCGCGCGCTCATGACGAGGCAGTCCCAGGCCGACCGCTTGGCCACCATGAGCATTCTCGCCGCTGGCGTGGCGCACGAGATCAACAACCCCCTCACCTATGTGCTCTACAACGTCGAGACCCTCGCCGAAGAGCTGCCGCTCGTCGCCGGCCAGCTGGAGAGTTGTCGGTTGGCCATTCGAAAGTGGGCTGGCGACGAGGTGTTCGCCAAGATCGTCGCTGAACACCAGTCCCTGCTTGCACGCGAAGTCCTCGAACAGCAGGTCACCGCCGCTCGACAGGCGGTCGAGGGGGCGCGTCGGATCGAGGAGGTCACCAAAGGCCTCGGCCTCTTCTCGACGGTGGACGCGGAGGAAGTGCGGGCCGTCGACCTCAACCTCTGCCTGCAGCACATCCTCAAGCTGGCCAACAATGAAATAAGGCATGTGGCGACTCTCGCGACGAAGTTTGACCCCGTTCCGCGGGTCTTGGCGACCGAGGGGAAGCTGGCACAGGTCCTCCTGAACCTGCTCATCAACGCCGCCCACGCCATCACCACCGGAAACGCTGAAGGCAACCGCATCGAGCTCCGCACTTGGACCGAAAGGGGCAAGGTGTGGTTCGAGATCGCGGACACCGGCTGCGGAATTCGTCCCGAGAACCTGGAGTTGGCCTTCGAGCCCTTCTTCACCACCAAAGGGGCCAGCCGAGGGACGGGCCTCGGGCTCTCGATCGCCCGCCGCATCGTTCGCGAGTTTGGCGGCGACATCGAGCTCGAGAGCGAGGTGGGCCGGGGGACGCAAGTCCGGGTCTGGCTTTCCCCCCTCGAGGGTGAAGCCGTGCTCTCCCGCCTCGACGCCCCAACGGCCCTCAAAGCGCGTGCACGAATCCTCGTGGTCGACGACGAGCCCTGCGTCTGTATCGTTGCGAACAAGATCTTGTCTTCGGCGCACGACGTGGTTGTGGTCAGCACGGCCACCGACGCCCAACTTCAGCTCCAGGCAAACCCCCACTTCGAGCTCATCCTTTGCGACCTGAATATGACCCCCATGACGGGGATCGACTTACACCTCTGGCTCAAGGAGCGTTTTCCAGACTTGGCCAACAAGCTCGTGTTCATCACAGGCGGTGTGTTCGCCGCACGAGTCCAACAATACCTCGAGGAGACAGGCCTCCTCTGCATCGAGAAGCCGTTTCGCAAGACCGACCTCTTGCGGCAGGTGGCTGAGTGGCTCAAAGCGCACGAGTCCGCCTAGCTGCAGTCGACAGCTGGATTGACTTCTGTTGTTTTTTGGACTCTTGTTCGCCTCATATCTATGTGACCATCCACAAAGTTCGCATGAGCTTCGTGCGTCGCGCGTTGACGTTCCGACAACTGAGACTGAGCGCGAACCGCACTGTTGGGTGGGCAGCTCGAGGATTGGTGCACCATGGCCCTGAGCGACAAGCCCACCGAAGTGGCGAGCGAACCCCTTGCTCCTTACTTCCCGATCGTCGGCATCGGTGCTTCGGCTGGGGGTTTGGCGGCCTTCGAGGCCTTCTTTGCCGGGATCCCAGTGGCAGAGCCAGGCATGGCCTTCGTGCTGGTGCAGCATCTCGCGCCGGATCACGAGAGCATCTTGGCCGAGCTGGTGCGTCGCTACACCCACATGCAGGTCTTCGAGGTCGTGGACGGCATGACGGTGCGGCCCAACTGTACCTACATCATCCCGCCCAACCGAGACATGGAGGTCGTTGGCGGCGTGCTCTACCTAGAGGTGCCCGCCGAAGCCCGCGGGCACCGGCTTCCTGTCGACACCTTCTTCCGGTCCCTGGCTCACGACCAGCGCGAACGCGCCATCGGCATCATTCTCTCCGGCACCGGCAGCGACGGAACCCTTGGGGTGCGCGCCATCAAGGGTGAAGGGGGCATGGTCATGGCGCAGACCTCGGACACGACCGAGTACGACGGCATGCCCCGCAACGCCATGGCTACGGGGCTGGTGGACTACGAGCTGCCGCCCTCGGAGATGGCGCCACAGCTCCTCGCCTATGTCGCCCGTCTCTTTGGAGAAGGTCCGCGTCCACAGGCTACGGGACCAGCACGGCCCGAACCCGGACTCAACGAGGTCCTTTCAGCGTTGCGCGCTCGTACCGGCCACGACTTCTCCCAATATAAGCCGAACACGGTCCGCCGCCGTATCGAACGACGCATGGCGGTGCACTCCATCGATTCACTGACAGACTATGTGGGGTTCCTGAGGCCGACGCGCGATGAGGTGGACTCTCTATTTCACGACTTGATGATCGGCGTGACCCAGTTTTTCAGGGACCCTGAGAGCTTCCAGGCGCTCGAAGACTTGGTCCTGCCCAAGATCTTCGAGTCGAAACCTCCGGGGGGGGTGATTCGCGTGTGGTCCGCGGGATGTTCCACCGGTGAGGAAGCCTACTCCCTGGCGATCTTGCTGACCGAACGGATGGAGCGGCTGAAGCACAACTACACACTGCAGCTCTTTGCCACGGACATCGACAACGAATCCATCGCCTCCGCCCGAGCGGGGCTCTTTCCTGACAGCATCGCGGCGGACCTCTCGCCGGAACGTTTGGCGCGCTTCTTCGTCGCAGAGACAGCCGGAGGGGTGGTCACCTACCGCATTCAGAAAAGCATTCGCGATGTGGTGATCTTCTCGGAGCAGAGCATCATCAAGGACCCGCCGTTCTCCAGGCTGGACCTCATTGTCTGCCGCAACGTGCTGATCTACATGGGCGCCGAGCTGCAGCGCAAGCTGCTCCCCCTCTTCCACTACGCGCTGAACCCAGGGGGGTTCCTGTTCTTGGGGACCTCGGAGACGGTGGGCGAGTACGGCGCCTTGTTCGGTGTGCTCGACCGCAAATCGAAGCTCTTTGAGCGAAGGAACACTCCGACACCGCTGCTCATCGACCGCTATCGGGTCCCGAAAGTCGAGGTCACCTCAGGGCGTCCGCTGCCTCTCGGAGCGGTCGCGCCCCGAGCGCACAACTTTCGAGAGCTGACCGAGCGGGCGATCCTACAGGAGCTCGGCGTCGCCGCGGCGTTGGTCGATGCTGAGGGGAACCTTCTCTATCTGCACGGTCGAACCGGGCTCTATCTGGAGCTTCCGGCGGGGGAGACTAGCGACCAGAACATCCTTAAGATGGCGCGCGAGGGACTGCACAGAGAGCTGACGACCTCTCTCCACAAAGCCGTCGCCAGCAACGAGACCATTCATTGTCCGAGACTACGGGTCAAGACCAACGGCGACTACACCGCCGTGAGCCTGACCGTGCGGCCCGTGCCGGCTCCCAATGCCTCGCTGTTTTTGGTGTTGCTCGAGGTGCTGCCTCCGCCGTTGGAGGGCTCGACGCTGGAGGCCCATCAAACAGACCCAAGAAGTGACGAGGAGGTCGTCGATGCGCGCCTCGAGGCCCTCCGGCAGGAGGTGCGAGCCGGACAGGAGTACATCCAGACCACGAAGGAGGAGCTCGAGAGCTCGAACGAAGAGTTGCGCTCTGCGGTCGAGGAGATGCAGTCGGTCAACGAAGAGTTGCAATCGGCCAACGAGGAGCTCGAGACCTCCAGGGAGGAGATGCAGTCGGTCAATGAGGAGCTGGCCACCGTCAACGCCGAGCTGCAGTCCAAGGTGACGGACCTCTCCCGCGCCAGCGACGACATGAACAACCTGCTCGCTGGGACGGGCGTCGGCACGATCTTCGTCGACCTCCGTTCGCGCATCTCACGCTTCACGCCAGCGGCCGCCGAGCTCGTCAATCTCATCCCGACCGATGTGGGGCGGCCGGTGGGCCATGTCGTCTCGAACCTCGACGGCTATGACCGCCTGGTTGAGGACGTGCAGGGCGTGCTGGACACCCTGGTCCCCTTCGAGCGCGAAGTGAAGACCAAGCTCGGCGCTTGGTTCATGCTGCGCATCCGGCCCTACCGGACCCTCAATAACGTCATCGAGGGCGCGGTCATCTCGTTCATTGACATCGGCACTCGGAAGTTCGCCCAGCTGGAGCTCAACCGCGCACGTACCCTGGCCGAGACCCTCTCCTCCACCGTGCCTCAACCGCTGCTCCTGCTCGACAAGGCTCAGCGGATCGTGTTGGCCAACGAGGCCTTCTTGACGGTCTTCCACCTGAGCAAGCAAGAGACCGAAGGGGTCCCGATCGCCCAGCTCGGGGGGGGCCAATGGGATCGGCCTGAGCTGCACACGTTGCTCGAGACCATCCTCCCCCAACACACCACCATCGATGGCTACGAGATGCCCTTTCGGGGGCATGAGGGCGCTCCCAGCGCCCTGCGGCTCAACGGGCGCAGGGTGCTCGGTGCGGACGGCGAGGATGAGTGGGTGCTGCTGGTGATGGAGGACCTCCGCTCAGGGAGGATTGAGAGATGATGCACGATCGCGAACTCCGGGCGAAAAAACTGCGGCGAGCGGCGGAGGACGAGGCCGCCGCGCGCTGGAGCGCGGACTGCGGCACGGTCTCCCTCGAGGACGCTCAACGGCTGCTGCACGAGCTGCGAGTGCACCAGATCGAGCTGGAGATGCAGAACGAGGAGCTTCGCCGGACACAACTCGACCTCGATACCTCTCGCGCCCGTTACTTCGACCTCTACGAGCTGGCGCCAGTGGGTTACCTCACGCTCAACCAGGACGGGGTGATCCTCGAAGCGAACTTGCGCGCCTCGACACTTTTGGGAGTGCCTCGGGCGGCGTTGGTGAGACAGCGCCTGACCGACTTCGTCGAGGCCAGTCACCAGGACCTCTACTACCTTCATTCGAAGCGTGCTGTAGATGCTGATGGCCCTTGTGTGTGCGAGCTTCTCATGAAGCGACCCAGCGGAGAGTTGTTCTGGGTCCGCCTCGCAGAGACCGTGGTCCGCGCAGACCCAGGTGGGACCCTCACTCGCAACGTCACCTTGAGCGACCTCAGCCAGGAGCGCGCTCTCTCGGCTCGCCTCGCCCAAGCTGACCGTCTGGCCAGCATGAGCATCCTGGCCGCTGGAGTGTCGCACGAGCTCAACAACCCCCTCACCTACGTGCTCTTCAACCTCGACAGCGTCGCGGCTGAGCTGCCAATGCTCGTGAAGGACCTCGAGAGCTGCGCTCGAGGGTCCGCGCCACTTACGGCGGGCGGCGGTGCCCCCTCCTCCGCTTGTGCGCCCCATCTTGCCGCGCTCGCCGACCAGCTCGCGCAAATCGAGGAGGCCGCGGCGGGAGCTCATAGAATCCAGGAGATCACCAGAGGGCTCGGCCTCTTCTCGAGAGTCGAGCGAGAGAAAGTGGTCTCGGCTGACCTGAATGAGAGCCTGCGCAGCGTCCTGCGACTGGCGGCCAACCAGGTCAAGAACGTCGCGACTCTCGTCGAGGAGTTGGGCGTGGTTCCCCCGATCCTTGCCCCCGAGGGCAAGCTGGCGCAGGTCGCCTTGAACTTACTCCTCAACGCCGTCCAAGCGATCACCACGGGGAGTGTCGAGACCAACCGGATCACGGTGCGCAGCTGGGCAGAGGGCGAGCGAGCCTGCTTCGAGATCGCGGACACGGGCTGCGGCATCCCTTCGGAGAACCTCGAGTTGGTCTTCGAGCCCTTCTTCACGACCAAAGGCCCAGAGCGCGGAACGGGCTTAGGTCTGGCGATCGCCCGCAGCCTCGTCCGAGAATTTGGAGGCGACCTCCGGCTGCAGAGCACGCAAGGAAAGGGCACGAGCATCAAAGTCTGGTTCCCCTTCGCCGCTCAGACCCTGTCCCCTGCCCCAGAGAGTGTCGCTGCAGCAACTCGCGGACGAATCCTGGTGGTCGACGACGAGAAGTGGGTCGCCGTCGCGACGCAGAGGCTCTTGTCCTCGGCGCACGACGTCGTCATCGTCACTTCCGCCGCCGAAGCCCAAGCGCTCTTGAGTGCGGACGCGGGGTTCGACCTCATCCTCTGCGACCTGATGATGACGCCGATGTCAGGCATCGAGCTGCACGCGTGGCTCGAGCTCAACCGCCCCAGCCTCTCTCGCAAGCTCGTGTTCATCACGGGTGGGGTGTTCACGCCGCGAGTGCTCGACTACCTCGAAGAGAGCAGGGTGCTCTGCATCGAGAAGCCGTTCGATCGAGCGGACCTCTTGCGGCAGGTGGCCTTGTGTATCGCGGCGCCTGAGAACTGTCGGGTGTGAGGGGCGAGGGTATCTTTCAGTCTGCAGGCTGGCCTTTGCCGGCCCTCAGCCGGACTTTGTCCCCCGGACTGGAGTTGTGCACTTGTGGGTTCGGGCGGTCGGACGCGGTTCCACGTCGTGGGTTCGGGCGGTCGGACGCGCGGCCCAGCGCTCCGCACTGGGCTAAGTCTGTGGGCCGCCCCTTCAGGGCGGATGCCCAGGTCATGGGTGCGTCGCGATTAGTCCGGCGTTGCACCTGGGCGTTTAGCTTGGCCCTCAAAGCGCCGGATACCGGCCTTGCTCACCCCTTGTCGAAGATGTTCCCGATCGCCTCTTCGAGCTCCCGCTTTTCGTAAGGTTTCGCAAGCAGACGAGCTCCTTTGGCCAGCAGCTCTTTCGTGTCCTCCCCGTCCGCATAGCCAGTGGTGATGAGCACCCGCACCTCAGGGTTCAACGCCCGTAAGCGGCCAAAGGTCTCGGGCCCGCTCATGACGGGCATGGACATATCGAGGATCACCAGGGCCGCGCGCGCGGTGCTCCTGGTAGACTTCGAGGGCCTGTCGTCCGTTCTCGGCGTGCAGAATCTCAAAACCCATGCTTTTGAGAATGCGGGCTGCGGAACGCCGGACCAGGTCCTCGTCGTCGACCAAGAGGAGGGTTCGACCCGCGCCCTCGAGCTTCTTCGGGAGGGCTACGAGCTTGTCCGACTTGTGCGCTGGTTCGGGAGCCGCCTGGTTGCTGGGCAGCAGCACGGTGACCCGAGTCATGACCCCCACCTCGCTCTCGATGCTCACCGTGCCGCCGTGGCCCGTCACGGTCCCGTAGACCATCGCCAGCCCCAGGCCTGTTCCCTTTCCTTCGGCCTTGGTGGTGAAGAAGGGCTCGAAGGCGCGCTCGATGGCCTGGGCGTCCATCCCCTGACCGTCGTCGATGACCTCGAGGCGGACGTAGCGTGCGGCGGTCAAATGGGGGTGCACAAGGCGTTCGCTGCTCGTCGGCTGCGTGTTTCGCGCCCGCACGGTGATGGTTTTGGCGCCGGCATCCACCGAGTTCAAGCAGAGGTTGAGCAGCACCTGACCCAATAAGGTCGAGTCGCCGTCGAGCTCGTCGAGGCCTTGCTCCACCTCCGTCTTGACCTGCACGTTCTTATGGGTCCTTTCTACGAGCGCGACCATGGCGTCGACGACCTGCGTACAGCGGACCTTCTCTCGCCGGTATTCGCCTCGGCGCGCGAAGCCGAGCAGGTTCTGGGTGAAGTCTCGCCCGCGGCGCGCCGACTCGAGGAGCTCTTCGATGGTGGCGTCTTGCTCCTCTGAGCCTTGACCTTCCTTGAGCGTGGAGCCCAGCAGCATGATGGCCGCCAGGATGTTGTTCATGTCGTGGGCGATCCCGCCCGCCAAGAGGCCGATGGCCTCCATCTTCTGCGCCTGTCGGAGCTGCGTCTCGAGCTCTTGGCGTCGCCTCTCGGTGAGTTTGTGGTCCTCGAGCTCCTGTTCGGCCTTCTGCAGTGCGTTCGCGAGTTGCTGTGTTTGGTTGGCGTCTTTGATGCGCAACTCCGTGATGCGGCGAATAGACCTCAGCCTCGTGATGTGGATCCCCGCCGCGACGACTCCACCCACCAGAAACGTGGCCACAAAGAGCCCGAAATCCGACTCACTGGTCAATGCCCCAGCCACGGGAATCGAACACAGCGCGGCCGTAACCAGGTAGACGGTCAGCCAACGTGTCGACAGCATAAAACTTCCGACAGCCACCGAAACGTAGGGAATGTATCGCAGATCGGCCGGGTCCGCGTAGATCAGGATGGTCCCGACGATGTTCGCGAGGCTGACGAAGGCTGCGAAGGTCAGCGTCGCGTCGGCCCAAACAGGAGGCACCCAGCCACGCCAAATGGCGACCAGCAACGGCGCGAGGATGCAAGCCAAGGCGGCGTCCAGGAGCGTGACCCACAAGACCCCAGGCTCCGAGAGCGTCCACAGGTTGGCGACAATGTAGCCACAGATGACCAACAGCATTCCAGCCACGAAGCCCTTCGTGCCCGTCAGCACAACCTCCCCCGCGGAGGTGGCGAAATCGAGTTCGAGGACACGCTCTGGTGCGTCTCCGCCCATATCCAATCACTCCCCTGGTGTCCGAAGGAGACAGTCATACGTGAGTGGGTCGTATGGCTCAAGCTCAGACAGAAGGTGGATGTCGGATTCGAAATTCCGAAAAACAAACAAAGAGCGGCCAGGACTGATGTCCTGGCCGCTATTTCTCTTGGATTCCCACTTACACGCTGGCGATGATCGCGTTCAGCGTCGCGCTCGGACGCATGGCCTCGAAAGCCAGCGCTGGCGTCGGCAGGTAGTGTCCACCGATGTTCACGGGCTTGCCCTGGGCGGCCAGCAACTCGGCGACGATCTTGTCCTCGTTGGCGGTCAGGGCCGCCGCGACGGGCGCGAAACGAGCGGCGAGCTTGGCGTCGTCGGTCTGAGCGGCGAGCGCCTGGGCCCAGTAGAGAGCGACGTAGAAGTGACCGCCGCGGTTGTCGAGTTGGTTGACCTTTCGCGACGGCGACCTGTTGTTGAGCAAGTACTGAGTGGTCGCGGCGTCGAGGGTGACCGACAAGAGCTTCGCCTGCGGGTTGTTGTAGCGCTCGGCCAGGTGCTCGAACGAGGCGGTCAAGGCCATGAACTCACCGAGCGAGTCCCAGCGCAGGTGGCCTTCTTCCTCGAATTGCTGCACGTGCTTGGGAGCCGAGCCGCCGGCGCCCGTCTCGAAGAGGCCGCCGCCGTTCATCAAGGGCACGATGGAGAGCATCTTGGCGCTGGTGCCCAGTTCAAGGATGGGGAAAAGGTCGGTGAGGTAGTCGCGCAGCACGTTTCCGGTGACCGAGATGGTGTCCTTGCCGTCCTTGATGCGCTCCATCGAGGTGCGGGTCGCCTTGGCCGGCGACAGGATCATGAACTCCAGACCGTCGGTCTTCTCGGCGGCCAGGGTTTGGTTCACTTTCTGGATGAGCTGCGCGTCGTGGGCGCGGTTCTCGTCCAACCAGAAGATGGCTGGGGTCTGGGTCGCGCGAGCGCGGCGAACGGCCAACTTCACCCAGTCACGGATGGGGGCGTCCTTGGCCTGGCAAGCGCGCCAGATGTCGCCCGCCTCGACCTCGTGCTGCATCAGCGTCGTGCCGGCCGCGTCGACCACGCGCACGATGCCGTCGGCCTCGAGGACGAAGGTCTTGTTGTGCGAGCCGTACTCCTCGGCCTGCTGTGCCATCAAGCCGACGTTGGAGACCGAGCCCATGGTCTTGGGGTCGAAGGCGCCGTGCTGCTTACAGAAGTCGAAAGTCTCTTTGTAGATGCCCGAGTAGCAGCTGTCGGGGATGACGGCCTTCGTGTC
Source organism: Deltaproteobacteria bacterium CG_4_9_14_3_um_filter_63_12 (assembly GCA_002789955.1). GTDB lineage: Bacteria > Myxococcota_A > Bradymonadia > UBA4248 > UM-FILTER-63-12 > UM-FILTER-63-12. The sequence goes on from PFUG01000467.1 coordinate 20,061, forward strand.
CTGCAGCTCTCCGGCGGCGTTCCACATCCGGCCCGAGGTGCGGATCATGGCCGGCATGGAGGCATCGACGATGACGTCGCTGGGCACGTTCAGGTTGGTGATGCCCTTGTCGGAGTTGACCATGGCCAGCGCTGGCCCATTGGCGTAGGCAGCCTGAATGTCGGCCTCGATGGCGGCGCGCTGCGCCACGGGCAGGTCGGCGATCTTGTCGAGCAGGTCGCCGAAGCCGTTGTTCAGGTCGACCCCGAGCTCGTCGAAGGTCGCACCGTACTTGGCAA
>PFUG01000208.1 GCA_002789955.1 Deltaproteobacteria bacterium CG_4_9_14_3_um_filter_63_12
CGTGCTCTTCGTGCTCTTCGTGGTGAACTCGATGCCGACCATCAACAGACGGTGGTCCGAAGGTTTTCTCACCTCTTGGATGACGCGCAGCGTCTCAAGGCGACTGCGTTGAGATCGAGGTCCTCCGAACGGCAAACTCAGGTCTGAGGCTTCCCGTAAAGATTCGATTTCTCGTTGAGTCTCGCTCTGCCTCTCGATTCTCAGCGGCTCGAGAATGTGCCATCGTGTGATCGTTGCTGTCGCCCCTACCCCTTCGAGAGGTTCACATGAGCGAGAAGTCCAGAACCAAGTCCGACGCCATAATCAAAGCCTTCTCCCTCGTGGGCAAGCGGCCTCCGAAGAGCCTCCCGAACACTGGTGAGCAGGCGGAGTGGCGAGAGAACCATTGGCGGGTGTGGGTTTTCGAGGGCTGGATCGACTTGGCCGCCGACTTGACCCTGATCGGAACCTCCGAAGACCTGAAGGAGAAGCTCCGATAAGCTAGGCTAGTGCCCGTCCGGAAATACCCCATCTGCGGCGTCGCCTGCACTAGGCTACTCCTTGGTCACCAGTGGCAAGTGCGCTGACGAGTCTTGTCCAGTTGCGATCAGCTTCTTCTTGTAGCGTGTCTGTACCAGATCCGTGAGCACCAGCACGGTGATGACAAAATAGAACGTCGTCTTGCTCATGGAAGTAACCTCGTTGCCGAACAGGCGGAGGTGCGCCAGGTGGCCTCCCTCGCTGAGCAGCATCACGCCAACGATGAGCAGGACAAAAAGGCCCAACACCTCGTACATGCGGTTCTTCTGGAGGAAGAGCGAGACGCGGTCGGCGAGCCACATCATCATCACACCACCGATGACGATGGCCGTTGCCATGACCCAGAGGACCTTGGTGAGCGCCATAGCGCTCAATATCGAGTCGAATGAGAAGACCATATTCATGACCACGATCCAAGCGATCACGCTGCCCACCGACCGAGCCGACGCACTCGACTCTTCGTGGCTGCCGCCTTCGCGAGTGACCATGTGCCAGATCTCTTTGAGCGCGGTGTAGACGATGAACACGCCGCCGCCCAGCACGATGAGGCTGTGCAGATTGAAGTGGCCAGCCAAGACGCCGTTCTCGAGCCCGAAGAAGGGGTCTTGGACATACGCGATGAGCTTGACGAGCGTGAAGAGGAGGCCGATGCGCACAAAGATGGCGAGACCGATACCCACTTTGCGCACGTAAGCTTGCTTGTCGGCCGGGGCCCGTTGGGACTCCAGCGAGATGTAGAGGAGGTTGTCAAAACCCAGCACCGCTTGGAGCAGCACCAGGAAACCCAGCGTGACGAGGTTGTCCAATGACATCGAATCTCTCCTTGATGACGAGCGCGCAGGTCTCCCCTGGCCTTTGGCTTCGTCTGCGAACGCATGTCGCCACTTATCGGTCAAATGGCCTAGGGTCGCAACGTCTATGGCGTCAGCGCTGGCTCGACCGCGCTCGACCGCAGCGAACCTCGACGCTCGCCGCGTGGGTCATTACAATCGACTCCTTTGGTCTGTGGATGAGGGCGCAGCACGCGGCGCCCCTTCGGAAGCTCGGAAGTTCGGTGGATGAGGGCGCAGCACGCGGCGCCCTACGGCGAGGACCTCGTTCAGTGACTCATCCCCATCCCCATCCCCATCGGCGGCTGTTGGCCACCGCTGCGCTCCTCCTCCTCGCGCTGCTGCACTGTGATGACCACGTGCGCACCGAGGCGTTCGACACCGAGAACGACACCGACACCGCTGCGTTCGACCTCTTCGACGTGTCCGTCGGAGCCGTCGAGCCCGACTACATGGCTCCCATCGCGCCTGATTGCGGCCCTGGACCCATCCAAATCGGCGAGGTGCGCACGATCATCGACGGCGCCGCGGGCCGCGCCGCCATTGGGCCCGACGGGCGAATCTACCTTCCGACCAGCGCTGCCGAAGGCGCCATCAACCTCTCCGCATTCGACCCTTGCGGCGAGCTCCTCTGGAGCACCCCAGCGATTCCTCCGCAGAGCGCCCAGGCCATCCTCAAGCCCCACGCACGCCTGACCACGAGCCACGTCTGGCTCACCAACAGCGACGGCAACGGCCACGCCTACGGCATCTGGTGCACAGACCTACAGGGCACGCCCTGCACACTCGACCTCGGCGACCACCTGCTCAGCGTCTTCATCGGCGTCACCGAATCCCTCGGCGCCCTCGCCGTCACCTACGATGCGGCGGCCAAGCGGAACCAGCTCAAGGCGTATCAACCCTCCGGCGAAGTCCGAGTCCTCTCCGATGGGCTGCTCCCCAGCGGCTGGCCCTGCGTCATCGACGGCGACTGGATCGCCTGCTGGGGCGGCGTCTACCCCATCGCCGGCGGTGCTCCCCGCTGGACCCGTGAAACAGAGCTCATCGACGGAACCGTCTGGTACATCTTGAGCCCAGCCGTCGACTCGAGCCAAATCGTCTCCCTCATCTTCGGCATCTCCTCCTACTTCCTGACCTCTCGCTCCCTCGCCGACGGCAGCGAGCGCTTCCGAATCCCGCTGGGTCCCTCGTCCGCCGGCCAGACCAGCCTCTTGGCGGGCCGGCCGGTCATCGGCTACGACGGCGAAATCTACACCTACCTCCACGTCGAGCGCGCCGCCCGGCCCTACGGCTTGCTCTACGCCTTCGACCGCGACGGCGGCCTGCGCTGGACCTACGCCGCCGACGTCCAAGGCCAAGACTTCACGGCCGAGGCCACCCACGTCGTCGGCCGCGACGGCGTCGTCTATCTCGCCGCCGACTCCGTCGTCACGGCCCTATCGCGTGACGGCGCGCCGCTCTGGGAAGCTTTTCTAAAAGGCACCTTCAGCGACTCGGGACCAGTCCTCTCGCCCAACGGAGACCTCGGTCTGACGGCGGATGAGGGTTTCTTTTTCTTGCTCGCAACGACCTCGGCGGGCCCTGCCTTGTCTCCTTGGCCCGGGCCGGGCGGCGACAGCAGCAACCGCAACGCCAGACCCTAGGAGCCTCCATGGACGACGAGCTCAAAGAGGCGCTGCGCAAGGCCCTGAGCGGAGAAGAGGCGGATTTGCTGCATCTCAACCGGGTTCTTGCTCGTAAGGGCTTCGAAGCGACCCCGACCAAGGCTGAGCTGCTCGCCGCGGTGGCCGAGCTCAGCGAGCGCAACAGTCTGCTCGAGGCGAGGGTGCGCCAAGCGAAGCGCGTGGACCCGCGGCGCAAGCAGAAAGTGTAGGGGCGCGGGGTGGTCTGATGCGCGGCCCCTAGGCACCCAAACGCTCGCGCGCCTCCATCAGCGCGAACCCCAACAAGTTCAGCCCGCGCCAGCGCTCGAAGTGCAGGAACCGCGGCGTCTTGCCGCTCTCGATGCGTGCAATCAGAATCTCGCGCGACCCGATCGGCTCCATAGGTTCCTCCTGACAAAAGATGGAGACAACGCCCACCGTCGCTGTCAGTGCCCCAAGAAAGCGCTCTCGTGAACGGTTGCAACCTGCGCAGACACCGGCTTGGATCCGCCTCACACCTCGTCGCGCACTTTTCGGCTCCCTCAAAGGAACTCGTACGAAATGAACGCACTCATCGACGCCCTCGAAGCCGAATATTCCACAACTCTGCCGCCGCGCTACCGACAGTTCCTCGAGGGCCAAGAGTATGACGCCTTGAGCCTGCTGCATCTGCGCGACGGCTTCCTGACGGGCTGTTTCCAGCCGAACTTCACAGCCGTCGACTACCTCACCGATCTGTCGGCCATCGGCGACGACTACGGCATCGACGACATCGAAGACATCGACTGGGACGATGAGTTCGAGGGCTTTATGCCCTTCGCCTTGCTCGACTCCCCCGACGAGGAGGACCTCGATCTCCTGGGCGCGTTCTTGGTCGTCCAGACGTCGAACGCGAAATGCCCCGTCTTCGTCTGGGAGCGCGAAGGGTGGATGCTCTACCCGCTGGCCTCCAGCCTCGACGACTTCATCGCCGGCAAGAAGTGGCGCGGCGCCGCGCCCGACCACGACAACATGGGCCTGCCCTACAAGAAGTACGCGTGGGTCGACGAGGTCCCCGACGACGACGATGACGACGATTAGCATTCGACGTCCCACCTTCTTCGCAGTGAGTTTGGGTTGTTTCCCTTTGTGGGTGGCAACGTCCGTTGGTCGCGGGGCCCGTTTCACCACGAAGGTCACGAAGAACACGAAGAACGAGGAGGAGAGGCCAAGACTCTTCGTGCTCTTCGTGCTCTTCGTGGTGAGTCTGGGTCGTTTGCCTTTAAGCGATTGCAGGTCGAGCTCACCTCCGACGCCGCCAAGCGACGAATCCCCACGCACCGAAGAGCACCAGAACCGGCGCCCGACCGCCCTGCGGCGAGCCCCAGAGCGTGCAACCACAGCCGTCGTCGCCGCTCTTGCTGGGCTTGACCCCGTCGTCGACCAGCGTGTCGCCCCACACGTCTTGCGACGAGGTCCCGTCTAGCGCTGCGTCAGGCTGCGAAGTGTTGTCCGCCCCAGTGGTGGCGTCGGAGCCCGTAACGTCCGTGGGCCCGGTGTCGGGGTCGACGTCGGGTTGGGGGCCGACCTCGACCTCGCTCAAGACCAGCACCGTCGCCGAGAAGGGCGGCAACGTCTCGCTGATCGAGGCCTCGAACGCGCCCGAGAGGGTGTCGACTAGCAGCGTGACGACCTCGCTCTGCTCGTTGTTGGCGTTGATGTCGGAGCCCGCCAACCGGACTCGCCGCACCGGCGCGAAGCGGCGAGCGATCACGATGTCGTGGGCGGCGGTTACGTCGCGGTTCACCAACAAGACCGACCAGGTCGTGCCGTCGCGGTAGGGGTAGCAGGCGACCAGCGGGACGCCGGTCTCGCCGCTCAGCGCGTTGTCGTACGTGCCGACGTCGGTCAAAGTGCAGCCGACCATCTCGCCTGCGGTGTAGGCGTTGAGCAGCTTGACCGCGTAGAAGGCCGGTTTGCGCAACACTTGCGGGTAGGAGCCCGTGGCGCTCCAGACGTTGCCGCCGTAGTGGAAGTGGTTGTTCAGGCTGACGCCGGCCCGATTTGACGCCGCGTAGACATCGACCAGGGACACCGCGGCGCCCAAGCTCATGGACTTGAAGTAGAGCGGGCTCGGGCTGCTCA
>PFUG01000497.1 GCA_002789955.1 Deltaproteobacteria bacterium CG_4_9_14_3_um_filter_63_12
ACAGCGCGCGCCAGACGTGCAGCTCGTCTGGCGTTCCGATATCGACCTAGAGCTCCTCACCATCGCAGGGGGGCACGACGAGTCGAAGACCGCCGCAGAGGCTCGGCGTGCTTTGCGCGCCCTCATCCGACGCTTCGAGGCGGTACCTCCGTCGAGCGTCGAGGCGCTCTCCGTGCCGATCTACGCCGCACGTGCTTGGCTCAAGGGCATTGGGAATGTGACCATTGCCGATGTCCCCATCGAAACCCTGGCAGCAAAGAACCCCAAAGCCGACCTGGCCCCTCGCTATGCTTTGAGGTGGGCTGGTGACGAGACCGTGGTCGTCGACCCAGACAAGCTGCGAGTGGGGGACACCCTCGTCATTCCAGTCGAGTATGGTGGATTGAATCCGGTCGGCGTATGGGACCCTTCGTGCACCGACCCAGTCACCGATTTGGGGGAAGAGGCGCAGTGGAGGGCTCGAGGCCGCGCGGTCCTTCGTCCATCGTGTGTCCCAGACATCGCACACGTCTGGGTGAAGAGGGTCCTCGGGGTTTCGACCGACCAAGTCGAGCCTTTTGAGACCAAGAGAGAGGAGCGTGAGGCGATCAAAACTTGGCTCGACGCGCTGTCGCGAGACGCGACCAGTCCTGAGTGGCGATTGGAAGCCGTGAGACACCTTCGTGACGTCGGGTGGCAATGGGTGGAGATTGGCGGCAGCTCGGCTGCGGACCCGAGAGAGGTCGTGGTCATCGGAAAGCGACCCAAACAGGCCGACCGCGATTTTGACCCCGAGGCCTCCTCCCACACGTCCCAGCGCTCGAAGGACAAGCCCGTCACCCTGCGTGAACACTGCGCTGACGTGTCAGAGTTGGTCCGCGGTTTCGCGACTCGACTTGGGTTTCCCGAGTCCGTCGTCGGCGACCTCGCCCTCGCCGGGAGGCTGCACGACCTCGGCAAAGCGGATCCCAGGTTCCAGCTGATGCTCGCCAAGGGAGATCCCGTGAAGGCGGCCATGAGCGGGGAGCCGCTGGCAAAATCCGGGATAGGGCCTGCCGACAAATCGGCCCAGGATGAGGCCAGTCTTCGTTCGCGCTATCCCGCCGGGACACGACACGAGTTCATGTCACTTCAGCTCGCCCAGGGTGACATTGAATCCGAGGCGTCCGACCCAGAGCTCGTTCGGCATTTGATCTCGAGCCACCATGGCTGGAGTCGCCCGTGCGCGCCGCCGACTCCCGATCCTGAACCCGTCGAGGTTCAACACCCGTTCGCCAAGGGCGTCGTGTTGACCTCGAGACACTCTTTGGCGTCGACAGGTTCGGGCGTTGCACACCGTTTCGCGACGCTCAATGCACGTTACGGTGCACACGGCGTCGCCTGGTTGGAAGCCCTTGTCCGGCTCGCCGATCACCGGGCGAGCCAGTTTCCGAGCCCAGGAGGCAAATCATGAGCTTCGAATTGACGGGCCTCGACGGCTCCAATCCGTTGGGGTTTCTTGCGGCTCTGGGAGTCCTCGCGGCCGGCGAACCAGACTGGCGTCTCGGCTGGCGAGACGATGGAACCTGGAGTGCCTATCTGGACGGGCCGAGCGACAAGGAGTCTTTGCTTGCCGTTCTGGTTTCGGATCGAATGCGGTGGGGCCAAAAGAGTTTGCTGACCGACACCGACGCCACCGACATCAAGATGCCCACCCATGACTTCCGTGCCCTCGCGCAGATGCTCATTGCACAAGAGCCAGCGGACTGGGCGAACAGCGCGTCCTACTTGGGGGTTCTTGGCAATGAGCTGGCCAAGGATCAAGAAGGAAAGAACCTGAAGCCGACCGCATTTCACTTTGCAGCGGGAAATCAACGGTTCCTGACCGCGGCACGTGAGATACGCGCTTGGACAAATGGAGAGCCCATCGGGACACAGTTCGACCATGCGCTATTTGAGAGTTGGCGACGTGTAGAGGAGGTGAAGAGTCTCAGTTGGGATTCAACTGTTACCCGTGAATATGCACTTCGGCAAAACAACCCCACCTCTCATTCCGAGAAGAAGCAAACAGTGGCGGGAGCTGAATGGCTGGCATTTCGTGGACTACTGTTGTTGCCATCCGCTCCTTTTGCTGGCGGACTTCAAACAGCTTGTGTGGGGGGGAGGGGGAAGAAGATGTGGTTTCGTTGGCCGCTATGGAGCCCACTGGCTTCGATTGGGGAAGTGTCGGCGTTGCTGGTCCAGCCAAGACTCGCGGCGCTGGCGCCCACCGAGCGAATCGTGAAGGGACTGCTTACCTGCTTTACGTCGGCCATTCGGCGGTCGGACCAAGGCGGCTATGGCTCATTCTCGCCGTCGCGCCCAGCTGAAGCCAAGGACGACCCACGGCCACGATGAGCCTTCACGCTCTTTGACAGCTGGATAGGAGATCTGGGGCACTCGCCACGTGCCCCCATCGAACAGTAGCGCACAGTCGGAGCTCGAAAGGTCGAGCTCCGACAGGGCTCGGAGCTGAAGGGGCGGCAGCGGCTTCGAGCTCGGCTTCGATGCTCCTGTCGCGGGCCCCATCGCGCTGGGCTATGGGGCTCACTTCGGGTTGGGAAGATTCGTGCCAATAATCGAGTAGCTCCGCGGACAAATTCCATCCTCCGAAACAGGTAGAGTGATCGGACGGTGCCTTTCACAAACCCAAACGGAGGATGGAATGAGCTCGACACTCGAGTCGCGCCCCGAACAGCCGGTCGAAGACGACACGCTGCTTATCCCCGCACGGATGCTCAACGAATGGACCTATTGCCCGCGGCTCGGTGTGCTCGAGTGGGTGCACGGCGAGTGGAACGACAACGTCTACACCGTCGACGGGACGTGGAAACATCGACGGGTCGACCAGCCCGGTGCCGACCTCGCCCCGCCGGGCCAAAACCTCGAGATGCGCACGCGCTCGCTGTGGCTGTCCAGCGAGGCCGAGGGCCTCACGGCGCGCCTCGACCTGGTCGAGATGGAGGGCGACGAGGTGGTGGTCGTCGACACCAAACGGGGAGCTCTCCCCTTGGTCGACGAGCGGGCGTGGGAGCCCGAGCGCGTGCAGCTCTGCGCCCAGGGCCTGGTGCTCAAGGACCACGGCTACGAGTGCGAGCGCGGCTATCTATTCTATGTAGAGTCGCACCGTCGCGTGGAGGTGCTCTTCGACGAGGCGTTGATCGCGCGCACTCGAGAGTTGACGGCGAGCTTTCGGGAGGCGGCCCGCAGCGGCGAGCTGCCAGCGCCGCTCGACGACAGCCCGAAGTGCGTGGGCTGCAGCCTGGTGGAGATCTGCCTGCCCGACGAGGTGAATTTGCTCAAGTATGGAGGCGAGCGGGTCGCGCAGCGGCAGCTGTTGGTGCCGGTCAACGACTCGCAGCCCCTCTACGTGACGACGCAAGGGTCGAAGATCTCGAGGCAGAAAGGGGAGTTCATCATCAAGTTCGAGAGTGATGTGCTCGCCAAGGCCCGGGTGATGGAGACGAGCCAGATCAATATATATGGGTATTCGTCCATGACCTCGCCGGCGCTCTGTGAGGCGATGAGTCAGGGGATACCGGTCAACTTCTTCAGCAGCGGCGGCTGGTTCAGCGGCTGCGCGCTGGGGCATCCGCACAAGAACATCGTCGTGCGGGTGGAGCAGTTCGAGATCGCCAGCGACCCTGAGCGTTCTCTGGCCATTGCGAAAAGCATCGTGTTCAGCAAGCTCCGCAACCAGCGCACGCTCTTGCGGCGCAACTTGGAGGAGCCGCCTTTGTTCTTGCTGGCCGAGCTGCGGCGCCTGGCGATGGCCGCGAAGGTGGTAGAGACGATGCCGTCGCTGTTGGGACTCGAGGGGGCGGCGGCCAAGCTCTATTTCCAAAACTTTGGGACTTGTTTCCGCACGGACTTCGGCTTCGACTTCAAGACGCGCAACCGCCGCCCGTCACGGGATCCGGTCAACACGATGCTCAACTTCGGGTACGGGATGCTGACGCGCGAGTGCTTCAACGCGCTGTGGAGCGCAGGGATGGACCCCTACCTCGGCTTCTATCACCAACCTCGCTACGGCCGACCGGCGCTGGCTTTGGATCTGATGGAGGAGTTTCGGCCGCTGATCGTCGACTCGGTCGTGCTCATGGCGGTGAACAACAAGGAGCTGACCGAGCGCGATTTTTCGGTGCGCGCCAGCGGCTGCACTTTTTCGGCGAACGGGAAGCAGGCGTTCATCAAAGGGTTCGAGCGGCGGCTGAGTCAGGAGATCACGCACCCAATCTTCGACTACAAGATGTCGTGGCGGCGGGTGATCGAGGTTCAAGCCCGTCTTTTGTCCCGGCATTTGCTGGGCGAGCTGCCGAGCTATACGCCCATCGAGACGCGGTGAAGGAGGGACGATGAAGCGGACGATCACCATCGTGTGCTACGACATCTGTGACCCCACCCGTCTGCGGCAGGTGTACCAGACGTGTCGGGCCTACGGTCAGCACATGCAGTATTCGGTGTTTCGGGCAGACTTGACGGAGATGCGCCGGGTTCAATTGATCATGGCGCTGGACGCCATCATTCACCATGGAGACGACCAAGTGTTGTTCATTCGAGTCGGCCCGTCGGGCGGCTGCTCCGAGGATTCGTTCTGGGCGCTCGGGAAACCGTACCTCGAGCCGCCCAAAGGACCGCGGGTGCTTTGAGAGCTACTCTACGAAATCATTTGGGTGCTCTGTTGGGGAGGCAGGGCTCTGCCCTGACCCGCCGGGGGACTTTGTCCCCCGGGCCCCCTTTTGCTTTCTTTTCTTTCTTGCGGTCTGGCCGGCGACCGGAGGCTTCCCACCTCGACGGGAAGCCTCCGTTGTTGCACTTCAGTGGCAGCGAATTTTTTCCAGTGGTGGAAACCTGTCTTGAGTCGAGGCGGGGGGCGGTGGGTTTCGAGCGCTCTATCGGTGTCGTAAACGCTGGGGAGCGCTCGAAACCGCGGAAAGTCTTATTCTGAGTGGGTTTTGCGGTCGAAAGTTGGGGAGGGTCGAGGATGTTTGTGAGAGAATTGGATGGTGTTGACGGGGTGCTCGAAATCGGCCATTTAAGT
>PFUG01000566.1 GCA_002789955.1 Deltaproteobacteria bacterium CG_4_9_14_3_um_filter_63_12
CAACTACGGAGGCCCAAGAGGTGATAGACATCATGACTCGCCTGAAGATTCATCACATGCATGAAGGGGGTTTGCCGCAGGCCACGATTGCTGTGGCGTGCGACGTCGGACTGCGGTCCGTTGAGCGCGTGCTCAAGGAGCCACCTCCGACACTGGACGAGGTAGTTGAGGGTCGACGCAGGACTGGGCGGAAGCCTGGGCGACCTTCAAAAGCTGATGAAACCGTTCGGGAACGCGTTCTGCTGCTGTTGAAGGATGAGCCCTCGATCATGGCGACAGAGGTCTTTCGTCGTGCTCGAGACTGGGGCTACAAGGGGAGTCGCAGCGCGATGTCTGTGCTCGTCAAGCAGGTGCGACCCCTACCAGCGAAGGAGCCCTTAGTGCGCTTCGAGGGTAACTCAGCGCGCTTCGCCCGCTTCACGGTGGGGAAGATAAGTGAAACCCAGGCACCTTTTGTCTAGACGATAGGGGCCACTTTAGGTTCGAGGCTCCATCCTTCCTTCTCGCTTCGAGCTAGGTGCCCGACCAGAGGACCTCTAGTCGACGTCGTTCACCCGTTCCTTGAGTTCCTTCCCCACCTTGAAATGGATAGACTTCTTAGCTCGGACACTGACGGTGTCTCCAGTCTTGGGGTTGCGACCTTTATAGGGGCGGTAGCTCTTAATGGAGAAGCTGCCGAACCCACGGATCTCGATGCGTTCCTCGCGGAGCAACGACTCGGTCAGACTCGAGAAGATGCAGTTGACGACTTCCTCTGCGCGCTTCTTGGGTAGATTGCTCCGAGCGGCCACGGCTTCGATTAGTTCTGATTTGGTCATACAGAGCCTCCGAATCCCCTTTGTCGAACGGCGACAGAACCTTTCGTCCGACGAATTGACTATTGGCACGCAAGCGCATCCAAGTGGCCGGATTCAAACATAGGATCGTGCACGGCGCAAGGGGCGAGTCTTTGAACGAGTCTTGGGGTTCAACCTTCGCCCCATTGCTGTAACTTGCGCTCGAACATTGGATTTTTCGGATCGAAGTTAATTGCGAGTTGGACCTTGGAGCGAGCATCTTTGAGACGACCAGCCTTCTCGTCTTCGAGCGCTGAATCCCAAAGGTCTTTGGCCTTGCGAATGCGAGCGGCATTCTTCGAGCGGTATTCCTCCAACTCCGCACGTTTGCGTTTGACGTCCTCCGAGCTGCCATCGACAGCGCCAGCAAAGTGCCCTAGGCTGATGTCGTACTTGTCGCGCCGCTTCTGGTCGGCAAGGATATCGAATGCGGAGACGACCTTCTGATAGGCGGTCTCGAGTTTCGTCTGCAGTTCCTCTCCGATGCGATTGAAGTAGTTGTCTGGGTGGAAGGCCTTCATGAGTTTGAGGTACGCGCCGCGGATTTCAACCACGCCGGCAGTCCGCTCGACGCCGAGCACTCGGTAGTGGTCTGTTTCCTCGTCGGAATGCGCCAGGAAACGCTCAACCTCCTCAGAGATGGCGGGCGCGGGCGGGGCGCCGAAGACGCTGTTCTTCAACGTCCCCGTCAATAGTCCACGGAGTGGCCCTTTCACTTCGTCTGTCAGCGGCACGGTGGCCACGAAGCCACTGGCATCCCCTAGCTTGTGCGTGGCAGCAGTGGCCGCGTCGAGGAAGTGGAGCACCTTTCCGTTGAGATGCACGCCTGCCTTGGTTTCGAGCACCTCCAAGAGTATTTCTACAGGAGTGTTCGGGCTCAACGGGGTGTCGTGCGGAACAAAGAGCCGCTCTTTGCTCAATTGGCTCCGATAGATTGATTGGGCGTGGGCGAGGTCCTTCAGTGTCAGTCGAAACGTCATTTTGTGGTCCCCAAAGCGATCATGGGCAGGGTGCGGTATTCTCTCACGTCGGTGCCGTATCGTGGTCTCTTTTGCTGGCCGCTGCTGCTAGGCCTCTCAAGTTCATCGAGCCGGCCGCGGCCGCGTTTGGGTAGGCCATTCGACGCACACAACGGCACGTGGAGAATTATGCCACCGACATTCTACCGAACGGAACCAGATCAGCCAGCAAAGCGGACCACGCGTTTGCTTTTGTGCATGGAGTTGCTCCTGCTGCTTGGCGGATGCGAGAGCAGCGCGGTGCGGCCGGCACAAACGAGGCCCGCGCCAACCTCCAAGGATGCGCTCGCAGCGCTCGCGGACACGGACGACACCTCAGTGGAACACGTGCAGACGTCGCCTCCTGAGCGCCTGGAAGTTGACCTTCTCGCAGGGCAGTCCATTGGCGACGGTGGCCAATTGCTTCCCTACGACCTCATCGTTGGCGCTGTTGGCCCCGATTTCGTTGCCGTTCTCCAAGACGGCCGCGACCAAATCACCATACGGTACCAATCAGGTGGTGCGAGCCTCGAGGTCGAGCGCACTGCGCTGGGGGAGCAGTTGGTGTCAGTGCATACCTGCGGGCTGCGCGGAGGGGCGGACACGATCTTGTTGGTCCGCGAGATGGGGCAGGCGCTGCGCGTAAAGAGAGCGGAAAATGGCGCGTTGCACGAACTGCCATGGCCCTCAGAAGTGGTTCCGATCGAAACGACGGCGCGACCTTGCTTTGCTTGGGAACACGACGGCGCGATGGATGTCGCCGTCGCCACTCGAGAGGGTGTAGCTGTGGTCCGCTACACCGCAGACTGGGAGGTCGACGGCCATATCGTGGCTCTGGAGCTGCCCGTTGCAACTGAGCCGCACTGGAGCGCGGCTGGGGCGTTCCTCGGCTTCTGGTCAGGAGGTGAGCGCAGTGCTGGGGCGGTCCATGTTCTGGGCCTCGCCGACCTTGGCGCGGTTTCCTCCCTTTCGACACCCTCTGCACGCCCAGCGATACTGGGTCTCCGAGACGACCTGCCCGGGGTCTATACGCTGAGCACCGCCCCTGACGCCACGAAGGCGACGCTGTCATGGACTACGTTGCCTGGAGCGACCACTGACATCGGGGAACTGATCGCGCGAGCATGGAACCCAAGAAAAACCCTGGGCCGGGCTGGAGAGGAGGTCATCCTCTCGCTGCCAACGACTCCTGGCGACCTGACGCGTGATGCGGGGGTTCTTTTCGACACTCGGCACATGGACGTCGCGCCGAGGGTGTTCGAGGGGATCGTTGCCGCGGACGCCGTGACAGTTGCGGATGTGGCAGGCGTTTTTGCGTTGCTCGTGACTCTTCGGATTCAAGAGCCCACAGTGGACAGCGCCAAGCGCGCCGCGGTGGTGACCTTTCACTTCCTGCGCTAGGTGTCGGACGTGATTTGGCGCAGCGATGGACCCGTGTTTCGATTTTGGTGCGCGTGATGACGGCTTGTGTCGCATTGCCTCGGAACTTTCTGTATCGTTAGCCCTTGCGCGCTGAGATCTGCACCGGATTGCTGAGCAGGTTTTTGACGTCACACTTGTGTTCGGAGTCTCATGGAGTTCATTATGTCGAAGAAGTTGTGGTTCTTGCTGGGCCTCGTGCTCCTGCTGCTCGCGTCCGCCTGTGACGAAACGAAGGGAGGCATCTCCGAAGGCCTGCACCCAGATATTGCCAGCGATCGCGTCTCCGTGAGCTTCGGAGTCGTGGCCATCGGGAGCGGGGCCAGTCAGTTGCTGATCCTGCAGAACGTGGGGGACGCGGAGCTGAACATCAGCAAGATGACGCTCTCAGGGCCGTCCGCTGGGGATTTCTCGCTGGCACTCGAGCCTGACGTCGTCTACGCAGGGGAGCGCTTCGCCATCAGTGACAAAGTGGGCGAAAACACCCGCGAAGTTCTTGTGACCTTCAGTCCGACGAGGGTTGGCGATGCGGAGGCCGTGCTCACGGTGTATTCCAACGATCCGGACGAGTCCGAGTTCAAGATCAAGCTGATCTCGTTGCAGGTAGGGCCCATGCCGCAAGTTGTGCCCAACCCCATCGTGTTCCCTCTGCTCAAGGGAGGCGAGGTCGAGACGATCAAGACGACCATCAGCAATGTGGGAAGCGCACCACTGCAGTTCGTGGACATCAGCATCAATGGGAGCACGGACTTCGCGACCTCTATGGGGGAGCGCGCAGGCATCGTGTTCCCCACAACGCCTTTGGAGCCCAACGAGAGCTTCACACTCGACATCGTCTATGCGCCTCTGCTTGAAGGGCCGGACTTGGGAAGCCTCGATATGAAGTATGTCTTCGGGGAAGAGACCCAACTGCACTCGGTGGAGATTCGGGCGACAGGGGCGGATCCCTGCATTCGGGTCAGCCCTCAAGCGATCGACTTCGGCGAGGTGATCATCGGCCAGACCGCGACGACCCCAGTGACCATCGAGAACTGTGGAACCCAATTGTTGTCGATTCGAGGCATGGCGTTGAGCGCCGAGACCGCGGACACCTTTGGGCTGGCGAACCTACTGCAAGTCCCGAGTGAAGCTGCGCCGGTGGTGCTGGTGAAGGACTCGGTCGTCACCTTCGACGTGCTGTTTACGCCAGTCGCGGAAGAGGTCTCGCTGGGGACGCTCCACATCTCCTCGGATTCGCTGAATCTGCCCGAGATCGACATGGAGCTCTTCGGTAACGGGACGCTCAACGGATGCCCGGTGCCTGTCGCTGTTGGGAGAATCCAAGGCTCGACCGACCCCTGGTCGGCTGAGCTCGTGGTCGCCGAGGGCGACATCATCGACCTTTCCGGAACAGACTCCAGCGACCCAGACGGCAACTTGATCACGGGCTATCGTTGGGAAATGCTCACTGCGCCAAGTGGCTTCCTCAACGGGTTTACGCCGACCTATGCGGTCGAGAATCCCCAGATCATGCTGGATCTGCCGGGCAACTACGAGGTCGCCCTCAACGTCTACGACGAGCACGGGCGAGAGTCTTGCGCACCGGCAATGGTCAATATCCGCGTCAAGCACAACAACTGCCCGATTGCAGACGCTGCGGCGCGCCTCGCCGGCACGACCGACACCTACTCGACCATGCTCACGGTCGGCCCTGCAGACCTCATCGACTTCACGGCCGAGGCCTCGAGCGATCCGGACGGGGCGGGTGCGTTGACCTACCAGTGGAGCTTGTTCTCTGGCCCTGCTGGGGTGAGTGTCAACTGGTTGCCCAACGCGACGGTCGAGAAGCCGCAGGTTCGCATCCCAGCAGGTGGCACCTTTGTGTTCGAGCTGCGCGTCTTTGACGACCGAGGCGCCGAGTCCTGCCTACCGGCTCAGGTGACCATCTTCGTCGCGAACTACTGTCCCACGACGGTAGCCGGCGGGAGATTGGATGGAAGTGGCGGACCCTTTACCGACCAGGTCGCCGTCGCACCCCTGCAATATGTCGAGCTGCAGGGCTCGCTCTCCACGGATCCCGACGGTGACGCCCTCGAGTATCGCTGGAGCGTGGTCAGCGCCCCAAGTGGGTTCGCTCAGCCCTTCTCCCCGAGCGCTATGTCGGCCAACCCGAAGATCCAGCTCACCCA
>PFUG01000291.1:0-5483 GCA_002789955.1 Deltaproteobacteria bacterium CG_4_9_14_3_um_filter_63_12
AGAGGGGCCCCTCGCTCCGCTGGCTCGATCGGATTCGCGCGTTACTCGGCACCGAGCTGACTCGAAGCGAGTCAGCTGACGTGCCTACGCGCGATCCTCTGCCTCGAGCTCCTTCGCCCCAGGCTCCGCAAGCTCGATCCCCCCGCTCACCCCCTTGGAGCCCCCGGCGCTCAACAGGCGCGAGAGCAGGGGGATCGATGCTTTGGAGGGAGGGGCTCGATGCATTTTTGCTGGGGGATCGATGCCTTTGACCTGGCGGGTCGTACCTCGAGGGCAAGGGGATCGACGTTTGGGCCTGGGGGATCGTACCTCGAGAGCAAGGGGATCGTCGTTCGGAGCGGGGGATCGTTCGAGCTGGGACCATGCGACCGGTTTGGTGTTTGCCACAGGCCTGTCATCGCCCTATCAGCGCAGCGTGAGCTCGAGAGTGAACGGCTCAGGCTCCTCGACGTAGCTGTCGACGACCACGAACACCTCGAGCGCGCTCGTCCCCTCGAGGTTGTCCAGAGTAATGGTTTCAGGGTTGCGTCCCAGATTCACGTCGCTCGCCGCGAAACAGTTGGCGAGGAGCTCGGCGCAATCGGTGGACGCGTAGAGCACGAGGTCGGCGTCGCTCGTGGCGGTCACCTCGACGGCGGCGCCAGCAGGAATGGTGACCGCAAACACCGCATCGCCGCCTGTGGCCCAGGTCTTCGTGCAATCTCCCGATTTGGGATTGTAGTCGTTCACCATCCCCTCGAGCGAGCCTGCGAAACTCCCTGGTGCATTCAGCGGGATCGGATCGAGGCAATCCTCGCCCTGCACCGGTGCACGGCAGCGAGAGGGCTCCCCGGTGCACTTCCAGTCCGCTTCCACCTGGCAGAGTTCCGAGCAGCCGTCTCCAGACGATGTATTTTGGTCGTCGCACCCTTCGCCAATAAACAAAGCCCCATCGCCACAGCGGCGGTCGGCCAGTCCCGGAATTTCGGTCCGAACGCGACGAAGAGGTGAAGGCCCATCACCCAACTCCCCGAAACCGTCGGAGCCCCAGCACCAGACCTCGCCGCCAGCGCGCCGCGCACAGGAGTGGTGAAAGCCCAGGGCGAGTTCGACCGCGTCGTCGAGCCCTTTGACCATGACTGGTTTTTGTCTCTGGGCGAGCGTACCGTCTCCAAGTTCGCCCTCGTCGTTCGAGCCCCAGCACGCGACCGCTCCGGAACGTAGGCGTGCACAGGTGTGTTCGAGGCTCGAGTCGAGTTCGACCACGTCGTGGAGTGCGACGGTCGCTGGAGGAATGGAGTGCGCCCAAACTCCAACGCCGACTTGACCACTGGAGCTGTCACCAAAACACGTGACGGTCCCGTTGGTTCTCAGGACACAGGTGTGGCGATCAGCCGCGCTGACGTCGATCGCGTCGTCGAGCCGTGGCACCAACGTGGGAGTGAGCTGCGCAGAAGTAGTACTGTAGCCGAGCTGCCCGTCACCATTGTCGCCCCAACATACGACGGTGCCCTCCTCCTGCACGGCGCAGGCGTAGTGACTGCCGACACTCAAATCGGTGACAGTCCCCAGACCTCGAATGTCGACTGGCCCGAACCGCGGCTCTCGGGTTGTGTCGCCGAGTTGTCCAATCCAGTTGGCTCCCCAACAGGTCACGCCACCGTCTCGAAGGCCACACGAGAGGCTCCAGCCTACGCTGAGCTCGCTGAGTCCGGTCAAACCTGGAACGAAGGTGGGGGTCTTGTTGATCCCCTCGATCCCGCTCTCACTGCCGCCCCAACACGCAACCTCGCCGATGGAGTTGCGGGCACAAGCATGCCAATCCCCCAGCGAGATTTCGACCATATCGGCAATGGGGAGCACCTCTACGGGGCTCGGGCGATCATCTTGGGTTTCATCTCCAACTTGACCCCAACGGTTGCCCCCCCAGCACAAGGTCTTGCCTGACGTTTCACGAGCGCAAGAAGTCATCCCGCTGGATTCGAGACTCTCGACGTGCTCGAGCCCCTCGACTCTGACTGGTAGCAGACTATGCTCGGGTTCCTCAGTCATTTCACCCCAACAGAGCACACGGCCATCGGCCAAGCTGGCGCACACTCGCAAAAAGCCAGCGAAAACCTCGCCCACGTCAGGCAACCCATCGAGAGGCAATGGTATCGCAGAGAACTCAGGGGCGGTTTCGCCCAATTCGCCGTACACGTTGCTTCCCCAACACACGAGGTCACCGTCCTTCAGAATCGCGCAAGCGTTGCCACTTCCCGCCGAGATTGACACTGCGTCAGTGAGCCCTTTGATCTCGACAGGAGTTGTTGTTGGGTCGTCGGTTTCACTTCGAAAGGCCCCCCAACACGAAACGTGTCCGTTCTCATGACGCGCGCACGTCATCCCCTCCCCCACCGAGAGCTCGGCGACGTCGGTTAGGCCAGCCACAAGTGTTGGACTGTCTCGGTCGTCGGTCGTGCCGTCGCCTAGTTGACCGTGAAAGTTCCAGCCCCAGCACGCGACCTCTCCGCTCCGCAAAAGGGCGCAAGTTGAGGAGCCTCCAGCGGCGAGGTCGACCACACCCGCGAGACCGACCACGAGTCCAGGAGTCTTGGAATAGCCCCAAAAGTCCGAGCTATTTCCCAGCTGCCTTTGGGCGTTATCCCCCCAACACGAGACGGTTCCGTCTCGATGGCGGGCGCACACATGGTTGGTGCCTGCGACGACCTGCTCGACCTCCGTCAGTCCTTCGATGGGTGTACAGACCGGCGGAGGAAGGGGAGGCGAAACGAAGACGCCCGCAAATAGGTTGCCCCAACAAGAGACGGTGCCATTCGCATGGAGGGCGCACGATTGGTTTCCGCCGGCCGCGAGCTCAACGGCGTCGGAGAGCCCGTCGATGACAACGGGAAAGTCATGTGGAGAACCTGCGTCGCCCAGCTCTCCCCAGCAGAGGGCCTTGCCATCGGCGAGCAGCGCACAAGTGTGGTGCGTCCCGCCGACCAGCTGTATGACGTCGCCACAAACGCCGTCTAGACAAGGGATGTCTGGAGCGCAGGTGAAGCCACAAGTGCCACAGTTCTTGGGATCCGTGGTGAGGTCGCCGCAGGATTCTGTACCTGCATCAGGGGGGAGGTCGCTGACGTTCTCGACAGTGGGAGGGGTCTCGCAGCCGAGGGCGCAGAGAGCGAATACGATTGCACGGGCGACGGTGAGGGTGTGTTGGGGGGTTCGCATTGTTGTTGTGTCTGGCTTTCAACGTCGAAGGGATGTCGATGAATTCGAAGTGGTCATTCAGGGGGCATCACATCTTGGTAACTGATGGAAAGGCGTACCCCTTCAGTTTGACTCGCTTGAGCGAGTGCTTTGGCCAGGCAATCACAGCACTCCTCGACTATTGATGGCGTGCCGATGTTCACAGAACAGCAGGCTACTGAGCCTTCTTCGTGGCGTCGAAACCAACAATCCTTCCATCAGGTGAAACCACAATGTGTAGGTCGAAAACCCTCGATAGCCTGCAATATCTCAATGTCCGAAGAAAGTAGGCCTCAGTTCTGCCGTCCGGTGACCTTCGTTCACGTCCAGTTGTAATGAGATCAGAATCCGGTTGGCCAATCGTATCGATGATCCCTTTGATCTTCGAGAGCTGCGAAACTCGGCTGATGAGAGCTTGCTGCTCAATGTTAGCCGGTTTGAAGTACGTTTCTCTGTTGGTTCTGGGAGTGGCACCACCACAGCGTGGGCAATGGATGATGCGGGTGAGGCCACGACCTCCGCCCCAAACGATATTGAACTCATTGAGTTCGGCGTCGAATACGACAGGGACCTCAGCCCGCTCAGCCATCTCCTGCAACCAGCTACAGTGGCACAACACGGCTGGGCAACCCCCTTTCCA
Source organism: Deltaproteobacteria bacterium CG_4_9_14_3_um_filter_63_12 (assembly GCA_002789955.1). GTDB lineage: Bacteria > Myxococcota_A > Bradymonadia > UBA4248 > UM-FILTER-63-12 > UM-FILTER-63-12. The sequence goes on from PFUG01000291.1 coordinate 3,857, forward strand.
CTCTGCGTTCGCAATTGGACGAGGATGACTGTGAGACGTGTCGGTATCGGTCCTTCGTTTGGCCAGCAACGTGTAGGCTCCAACAAGGCCGTCGGTCGAAATGTCTACACGTACGATCGCGGTGTTCGAGCAATTGCGAAACGAGAGCGTTCGATACGGCGTTATTTTGTGTTCGTTCGGTTCTCCGAAACCTTTGATGACCTCTTCGACAGTGGGACGCAGACGCAACACTTGAGAAATGCGACATCTCTCCGAGAAACTCAGTGTGTGGAAGGATGTAGGGGGAAGGGTTCGCGGAGCCAACGAGCCGCAAAAAATACAGTAGTCAATGCGCGCATACTGAATAGCATCATCGCTCTTCCAGCAAAGTTGAACCTGTTGGAGAGTATCGTCGAATTCGATCGGAACCTCACATTGTTCGATGGCCAGCACCTGAAGCCCAAGGCACGAGCATCCTATGTGTTGCTGCCGAGTCGCCAATTCCATCGCCCCATAGTAATCGAAAGCGAGCTATCTGATCTTTCGCTTTTGACTTGTCTGCTCCCCCGGTTTCCCGTTGCGCAAGAGTCGCCAACCAAGAATGGCCCATGAAGTCAGTCGCCATACACCGGGCCAATCCACGGGTCTGGGCAAACGGGCGTGAGACCATCGAACTCTTTGGTCACAAGCGGGCTTGCAAGGGCAGTGCATTCATAATAGCAAAGGAGCGCGCTTGGTTCTCGCACCTGACTAAGCAAAGGACACTCCACGTATCTCATGTTCGGTGAAAAACAGAGCGCATCCGACCTACCATTGGGAAACGGCAATTTTTGACCGGAAGCGTTGCCAAAGCTGTTCGCCACATCGTGGATCCAATAGTTGCACGTATATGCGTGGGGCGAACTTGCGCCAGTCGGCCACTTGCAGTTACTCGCGGAGATCTTGCAGTCGTCAATACAGTTCTGTGCGCACTCATTACAGGCAACGATTGTGTTCGGCTTCTCAATTACTGTAATCTTGCATGATATTCTAGCCTGATCGCAATCAGGTGCACAGTCACTCAGCGGATCGAACCCACGGATGACCAGATCCTGGAGTTGATAACGAGGGAAAGCATAGGGGCTTTGGACGTCAACTCGTTTGAAGCTTCTTTGCTCAACAATCATGTTAGGATCGGGTTTCTTCGGCCGTTCAAACATACCCACTTGCATCATGATTTCGGACATCTGCTCATAAGTCAGAAAATCACCCGGTCTCAGGCTGGGGTTCGGGCCGTTCCACTTACCGGCGTACAGCCTCACGACCGCAACAGACAGCTCGCTTGGGTAGGCTTTGGGGTCCTCTAGCGTTTGCCCCGCCCCGTCAGTCCCGTCCCACTCATCCGCGACAGTCACGCGGACCGGCCCGTCGATATCACGAGCAATCTCTGACGCGGCATAGATCGTCGTAATAGTCTCCAGCGTCTCAGGGTCCAGGATGGCTCTTGCCGTCAACGCGAAGAATCGGTGGTTTTTAGAGTCCCCGCCAAGTCCTTTGACCGCGTCAACATCCAGGGTCAGACGAAGTTGGTTCTTCTCGATTCCAGGGTCGAACGGGTTGGGTGACAGGGAGAGCTCGACGATTCTGAACTTCCCGTTCTCACCAGAGA
>PFUG01000677.1 GCA_002789955.1 Deltaproteobacteria bacterium CG_4_9_14_3_um_filter_63_12
CAGGTCTTCGTGCAATCGTGCCGGTCGGGGTCGTAGTCGTTCACCAGGCCCTGGAGGGAGCCTGCGAAGTGGGCTGGTGCTTTCAACGGGATGGGATCGAGGCAGTCCTCGCCGCGGACCGGTGGACGGCACCAGGAGGGTTCGCCAGTACACTTCCAGCCCGCTTCCACCTCGCAAAGGTCCGAGCAGCCGTCGCCCGCGGTCGAGTTCTGATCATCGCATTCCTCGCCGGTAAACAGAGCCCCATCGCCGCAGCGGCGGTCGGCCAGTCCCGGGATTTCGGTCCGAACCCCTCGAGGCTCCTGAGGGCCGTCGCCCAGCTCGCCGAAGCCGTCGTAGCCCCAACACCAAACCTCGCCGCCCTCGCGGCGAGCACAGGAGTGGTGGAAGCCCATGGCGAGCTCGACCGCGTCGTCGAGCTCTTTGACCATGACCGGTTTTTGTCGTCGGGCGAGGGTTCCATCTCCGAGTTGTCCCTCGTCGTTCGCGCCCCAGCAGGCGACGGCGCCCGAAGCCAGGCGCGCGCAGGTATGTTCGAGATTTGAGTCGATCTCGATCACATCGGAGAGCAGGACCTTCGAAGGAGGTTGAGAGCGCCCAGCCACGCCCGAGCCCATTTGACCCCTGGAACCATCCCCAAAACAAGTGACGGTGTGGTCAGCTCTCAGGACACAGGTGTGGCTGTAGGAGGCGCTGACGTCGATCGCGTCATCGATCCCCCGCACCAGCGTGGGATAGGGCTGCCAGTCTGCGGTGCTGTCGCCGAGCTGGCCGTCGGAGCCATCGCCCCAGCATGCGACGGTGCCCGCCTCCTGCACGACGCAGACGTGAAAACCCCCGACGCTGAGCTTGACGACATTGGCCAGGCCTTGAATCTCGACCGGTTCTGGGCGCGGCTCTCGGGTCCCGTCGCCGAGTTGTCCACTCCAGTTCGCGCCCCAACAGGTGACGCCGCCGTCGTCTCGCAGGCCGCAGACGAGGCTGCCGCCTGCGCTGAGTTCGTTGAGTCCGTTCAGGCCTGGAATGAAGGTGGGGGTGGTCTCGTTGAGTCCAAGGATTCCGCCTTCGGAGCTGCCCCAGCATGCGACTTCGCCGGCCAAGTTGCTGGCACAGGCGTGCCAGCTGCCCAGGACAATTTCGTCAAGGTCGTCGATGGGGTTCACCTCCACGGGGACCGGCCGGTCTTCGAGGGTCCCGTCGCCGATTTGGCCCCATTGGTTGGCTCCCCAGCACCAGAACTTCCCGGAGACCTCCCGCACACACGAGGTCTCGCTGCCCGACTGCAGGCTGATGGCGTGCTCGATCCCCTCGACTCTGACCGGGACCAAGCTGCGCGGGGGCTCTTCGGTCATCTCGCCCCAGCAGAACACTCGGCCGTCGGCCTGGCGAGCGCAGGTGCGCATGAAGCCACCCAAGACCTCGACCACCTCCTGCAGCCCGGCGACTGGCAGGGGGCTCAGCGAGAAGTCGTTGGTTTCTTGTCCCAGCTCGCCGTAATAATTGCTGCCCCAGCAGACGAGCGCTCCGTTCTGACGAATCGCGCAGGCGGCTCGGGTTCCCACCGTGAGCGACGTGGCGTCCTCGAGCCCCTCAATCTGTATGGGCGAAAGCGTCTTGGTGTCTGTGCCGCTCGGAAAGCTTCCCCAACACGAGACGTGCCCGTTCGTATGACGCGCGCAGCTCATGTCCCAGCCCACCGAGATTTCGGCGACGTCGCTCAACCCAGCGACAGGTGTGGGGCTGGCTCGATCTTCGGTGGTTCCATCGCCTATTTGTCCAAAGGTGTTCCAGCCCCAGCAAGCCACCTCTCCGCTCGATAGAAGGGCACAAGTTGAACTTTCGCCCGCAGCCAACTCTGCCACGCTGGTGAGCCCGACCACTGGACCGGGAGTCTTGGTGCTCCCTCTAAAGAACTCCCCATTTCCCAGCTGTCCGTAGGAGTTGCCCCCCCAACAAGAGACGGTGCCGTCTCGATGGCGAGCGCAGACATGGCTGTTCCCAGCGACGACCTGCGCCACCTCCGTCAGCCCTTCGACTGGCATGGGCACGGGGGGAGGCAGAGGAGGAGCCACGAAGACCCCTGCATACTGGTCGCGCCAACACGAGACGGTGCCGTCCACCCGGAGGGCACAGGCTTGTTGTCCATCGGCGAGCTCGACGGCGTCGTTGAGCCCTTGGATGACGACGGGAAAGTCGTGCGGTGAGCCCGCGTCGCCCAGCTCTCCCCAGCAGAGGACTTGGCCGCTGGCGAGCAGCGCGCAGTTGTGGTGGATGCCGCCAGCGAGCTGGACGACGTCGCCGCAGAGGCCGTCGCGGCAGGGGATGTTTGGAGCGCAGGTGAAGCCGCAGGCGCCGCAGTTGTTGGGGTCTGCGGTGAGGTCGTTGCAGGGGTCTGTGGTGGGGAGTTCGGTGGTGTCGAAATGCAGGTCTGTGATGGTTTCGACTGTGGGTGGGGTTTCGCAGCTGAGGGTGTTGAGGGCGACCATCATCACGAAAACGAGAACCGAGATTGTTTTCATTGTTGAGTCTCGATGTGGACGCCTTGCGCTCAGGTACCAACTCACGATGTCGAGAGGGAGGCGTGGACTGTGGGCCACAAGCCGTGATCGGCTAGGCTGGGGCAAGGCTAGGCCACAAAACGAGGCCATCCCCTTCACGAACCCAAACGCGGCCTTCAGAGCTATCAAGATGGACGCCCCCCACCCACCTATCTATCGGTCGATACGCAAGATAGTTCTCTTGTCCTTGCAATACGGCGCGGCCCAGTGCAGTCAAGGAGAACTTGGTTCTTCGAAAAGGCCAGTCCCTTTCGAAACTTTGAACCAGCGGAAACGATGTCGCAACCTGGTCCATCCTCAACAGCACTTGCATGAGCGTAAGATCGCCTGGTTGGTCGATTCTGTCACTCAACCTACAAACAACCTCGCCCATCAAGCGAGGAGCGGTAATGCTAGAATCTTGTTTGCTGGCGATGTGACGAAGTAAGAGCTCCTCCCAATCAGATAGGCCCGTCCGGCTATCTGGATAGCGTCCGAGCAGTATGCGAAGACTATCCCGAAAGGGGACGACGCCATTGGGTGTTTGTATCGACAGTAGTCGAAGAAACATATTCGGCGTCGGATTAGTGATCGCCACCCACCATTCTTGCAGGGCTGCCCACTCATTAGAACTCAACGGGCGCCTAGCGAGAACCCAATCGGGAAGGAGGTCCTGACACAGAGAAGCGCTTCTGAGTGCGTTCGTTGTGGATCCGGCGATGACCACATCAACATCTGTCCCTGCAATCCCCAGGGATCTGAGTCGAGTTGCCCAGAGAGATGCCGCAAGTTGGTCGTTCAAACTATTGGTCAACCAGAAACAGATTCGCCTAACCTCTGGCATCGTTCTGGCGAATTCCGCACTCCAGAAGGCCGTATCAGGCAGTGGCGATAGATAGTATTCATCGAAGAACTGCTTTCGCGCTGACCTGTAATCGTCTAGATTTGGTGCAAGTGGCCCAACATTAAGGACGTCGCCGTCACGTACTACTTGGTCGTCGGGAAAGAACTTCTGGGCAAGATACTCGATATGGGTATTGTTTACAATGTGAATATTCATCACATATCATCCGGGATCGGGCATTCATCGTCTGTGGAGCTGTCAGGATCAAGGAAGTCCGGTATGGGGCCCTGCGTGCTTGAACAACCCGTCGAACTCCACATGTCACTAACCCAGTAATCGCATCGACCGACGCCTGCTGGATCAGGATCCCAATCATGTTGCCCCTGGCATCGATTTAGACATGTCGTGCAGCGGTCTTTTCCAACATCTCCTGGAAGGGAGACCATACCAGTATGTCGACAGGCAACGTACGCCTGGCAGCAGGTTTTTGGTGGTGTACAAATATCAAACTCCGCCTCGAATATTACCAGAGGCTCGAGAACGTAACGGGTATTGTAGGGACTTTGGACGTCAACTCGTTTGAAGCTTCTTTGTTCAACAATCATGTTGGGATCGAGTTGCTTCGGCCATTCAAACATACCCACTACCATCATGATTTCGGACATCTGCTCATGAGTCAGAAAATCACCAGGTCTCAGACTGGGATACGGACCAATCCCCTTCCCGGCGTACAACCTCACGACCGCAACAGACAGGTCGCTTGGGTAAGCCTTGGGATTCTCTAGCATCTGTCCCGCCTCGTCCTTCCCGTCCCACTCATCCGCGACCGTAACGCGGACCGGACCCTCGGTATCACGCTCAATCTCAGACGCGGCATAGATCGTCGTAATAGTCTCCATCGTCTCAGGGTCCAGGACAGTCCGTGCCGTCACGGCAAAAAATCGGTGGTTTTGAGAGTCCCCGCCAAGTCCCTTGACGGCGTCGACATCCAGGGTCAGACGAAGTTGGTTGCGCTCCATCCCTGGGTCGAACGGGTTGGGGGACACGGACAACTCGACGATTCTGAACTTCCCGTTCTCAGCAGAGATGGGGTTCTCCTCATCGATCACCTGAATGCCAAAAGAGACGGTGGCTGAGGAATCCGACTCGTTCCCGGAAGCGTCGACGGCCGTGGCATGAATCACGTGCTGACCTGACATGAGTGGAACCAGCGAAACGGCGAAGTCCCCGTCCCCTGTGGCGTAGTCTGCTCCCAGCTGTGTCGCACCCTCAAAAACCTTCACCTGCGCGAACGGTTCAGCGGTGCCGAGGATGACTGGCGTCGAAAGGTACGTCACACCCTCCTCGTAGACTGGGGAAAGGATCACAGGAGCCTCCGGCGGCGTCGCATCACACCCCGGCTCCAACCCAAGCTCCCAACCATCCCGCCGCCCATAAGGAAAACTGTCCACGACGTCCGCGCGATTGCTGTCCACCCCGGCGACGAACAACCCCTCTGGACAATCATGTCCCCACCAGTTGCCTCGGCCCTCACCGTCCGAAATCTCCGCGGGGCCGCTGGAAAACACTCCATACCCAGACGATTCGAGGTTGTTCCACCAGAGCCGGTTGGTTGGACTGGGATATTGGACCTCGAGGGCCGCAAACGCGCTTCCAGAGAGAGAATTGCGAGTCAC
>PFUG01000618.1 GCA_002789955.1 Deltaproteobacteria bacterium CG_4_9_14_3_um_filter_63_12
GACTGCGGCCCCTGCGGCGTCGGCGCCATCTGTGTCAGCGCCACCGATTGCACCGAGGGTGTGTGCGACAGCACGACTCTTTTGTGCGCCGCCGCGACCTGCGCCGACGGCGTCCTCAACGGCGATGAGACTGGTGTCGACTGCGGCACCACCTGCCCGCCCTGCGGCGAGGGCTCGCCTTGTTCCGTCGCTGGCGACTGTGCGTCGGGAGTCTGTACTGAGGGGCTCTGCGCCTGCGCTCCCGGCTTCTTGGCCGACGGCACGGGCAACTGCCTCGACATCGACGAGTGCACCAACGGCACCGCTGGCTGCGACCAGAACGCCACCTGCGCCAACGTCGACGGCTCCTTCACCTGCGCCTGCATGAGCGGCTTTGCGGGCGACGGCACCAGCTGCACCAACAACGACGAATGCACCCTCGGCACCGACAACTGCGACACCAATGCCACCTGCGCCGACACGGCGGGCTCCTTCACCTGTACGTGCAACCAGGGCTATTCCGGCGACGGCGCCACCTGCACCGACTCCAACGAATGCACGCTCGGCACCGACACTTGCGCCGCCGAAGCCACCTGCACCAACACGGTCGGCAGCTTCACCTGCGATTGCAACAGCGGTTTCACCGGCGACGGGACCACCTGCAGCGACGACGATGAGTGCACCCTCGGCACCGACAACTGCTCGGCCGACGCTGCCTGCACCAACACGGCGGGCTCCTTCACCTGTGCTTGTAACGGGGGCTTCAGCGGCGACGGCGTCACCTGCACCGACGACGATGAGTGCACCCTCGGCACCGACAACTGCTCGGCCGACGCTGCCTGCACCAACACGGCGGGCTCCTTCACCTGCGACTGCAACACGGGCTTCAGCGGCGACGGCGTCACCTGCACCGACGACAATGAGTGCACCCTCGGCACCGACAACTGCTCGGCCAACGCCACCTGCGCCAACACCTCTGGCTCCTTCACCTGCGCCTGCGACGCGGGTTACAGCGGAGATGGCGTCATCTGCACCGACCTGGACGAGTGTGCGCTCAACACCGACAACTGCTCGGTCAACGCCGCCTGCACCAACTCAACACTGACAATTGCGATGCCAACGCCACCTGCGCCAACACCTCTGGCTCCTTCACCTGCGCCTGCGACGCGGGTTACAGCGGAGATGGCGTCACCTGCACCGACCTCGACGAGTGTGCGCTCAACACCGACGACTGCTCGGCCGACGCCGCTTGCACCAACACCGTCGGCAGCTTCACCTGCGCCTGCAACTCCGGCTACTCCGGCAACGGCGTCACCTGCACCGACAACGACGAATGCACGCTGAACACTGACAATTGCGATGCCAACGCCACCTGCACCAACACCTTGGGCAGCTTCACCTGCGCCTGTAACTCGGGCTACGTCGGCGATGGAGTCACCTGCTCGCCCAGCAACGACCCCTGCGCGAACTACGGCGGGACCAGGCTCGACGTCAATGCGAACATCAAGGTCTGTAACACCCCGTTGACCTGGGGAGCCTGGAACCCCGCGTTGATCGGGTCGGGATGGACTGTCTGCGATCTCACTCAGTGGGCGGCCTACGCACCCGCCGCTACGCCCCAGAGCTTTGGACTCGGCACGCTCTGGATCAACAACGGCAGCTGTGGCGCTGGCAGCCACCGAGAGGTCTACGACGGCTACCTGATGAACGACGTGAATTGCTACAACGGCGCCAGTTGCTGCTGGAGTGACTCGACGGTCCTCCAGTTCGCGGTGTGTGCAGCTCCCATCGACGTGACCTTCAATACATGTGGGAATGTCGGCAACGCCGGCCCCTCACAAGCCCAATGCGACACAACCTACGCGGGAACCGAACTGCAGGGAAAAGTGACCCTTGCGGCGGCGGGCTACCAGCGCTGGACCGTCCCCTACACCGCCACCTACACGATCGAGAGCTGGGGAGCTCAGGGTGGCAATCACAACTTCGGTCCTGGCGGACTTGGCGCGCACGTCAAGGGTAACTTCGCACTCACCCAAGGTCAGCAACTCAAGATCCTCGTCGGACAGAAAGGCATGGACGGGACCATGTACAACGTCGGTGGTGGGGGCGGGACCTATGTAGCCCACATCGACAACACCCCGCTGCTCGTCGCTGGCGGCGGCGGCGGGGCCGGCAACTGCGGGGCCATCGATGCCTTGAAGATCACCGGCAAGTCCGCGCTCGGTGACGGGACCGGCGGCGTTGGCGGCAATGACGGAGGTTGGTGTGGTTGCGGCGGCGACGGCAGCGCGGGTGGAGGGTTCCTCACCAACGGGAGTCCGTCGGGCGGCTTCGCGTTCGTGAACGGCGGCCTCGGAGACAGCACTGAACGACCCAGTCAGTGCGTCGACTCTGGGCTCGGCGGATTCGGCGGCGGCGGCAACGGCGGCAACGGCGGTGGCGGCGGTGGCGGCTACGAGGGGGGCGACGCAGGTGGCTCGCTCACCGGCACCCCGACCGGCAATGGTGGCAAGTCCTTCAACTCCGGCGCCAGTGCCAGCGGGGAAGACGGCGTCTGGGCCGGCGCCGGCAAGGTCCGCATCACCTTGGCTCCTTGAGCCAAAGAAGGGACACCGACGACGTCGGTGTCCCTCTTCGTTCGTCTCGAAGCCGCCCCCTGTGGGCGGCCTTCCTCGTTCTTGGCACTGGGGCGGCAACTCGAGAGGATAAGAGTCGGGACCCGACTTCGACCACGCGAGTTCGGTCGTTCTTGACCTGACCGCTGGCTTCCAACCTCTCGACGAACTACTCTGGCGGGGACTGAAACATCTCGCTCGCCTCTCGGCGACCCTGACTTGGAGTGGAGTATGCCCGTTCTTTGGACACGCCGCTGTCTTCTCGTTGCTGGACTCGTCTTGGCCGCCGCGCTCGGCGCCTGCGACGACAACACTGGTGGCACTCAGACCGATACCGTAAGCCTCGACACCGAGGGCGATGTGACCGTCGCCTCCTGCACCGATGGCACGAGAAATGGTGACGAGACCGACACGGACTGCGGCGGCAGCTGCGGTGGCTGCGAAGAGGGCAGCGCCTGCGTGAGCGCCAACGACTGCGCCAGCGGTTACTGTGGTGACGGCAGCTGCGCCGTGCCGAGCTGCAGCGACGCCGCTCTCAACGGGGACGAGACCGATGTGGATTGCGGGGGTTCTTGTGGACCTTGCAGCGACGGCGGCGCGTGTGCCTCCGCGAGCGACTGTGAGAGCGGTGTCTGCACCGACGCCCTCTGCGCCGCTCCGACCTGCGACGACACCGTCCTCAACGGCAGCGAGACCGACGCCGATTGTGGTGGCGCCGATTGCTCGGCTTGCCCCAACCAGAGCAAATGCTCCACGAGCTCCGACTGCACCAGCGGGGTCTGTGGCCCGACCTCCAACGTCTGCGTCGACCCGGCCTGCACCGACAACCTCCTCAACGCCCAAGAGACCGACGTCGACTGCGGCGGGCCGGACTGCGCTCCCTGCGGCGTCGGCGCCATATGCACCAACGGCGACGACTGCGCGGAGGCCGTCTGCGACAGCACGACTCTTTTGTGCGCCGCAGCGACCTGCGCCGACGGCGTCATGAACGGCGGCGAGAGCGGCGTCGACTGCGGCGGCACGCCCTGCCCAGCCTGCGGCGAGGGGTCTCCCTGTGTCGAGCCCGGCGATTGCGCTTCGGGCGTCTGTGCTGCGGGACTCTGCGCCTGCGCTCCCGGCTTCCTCGCCGACGGCCTCGGCAACTGCCTCGACATCGACGAGTGCACCGAGGGCACCGCCGCCTGCGACCAGAACGCCACCTGCGCCAACACCGATGGCTCCTTCACCTGTACCTGCAACTCCGGCTACACCGGTGACGGGACCTCTTGCAGCAACGATGACGAGTGTGCCCTCGGCACCGACAACTGCGACCAGAACGCCACCTGCACCAACACCGCTGGCAGCTTCACGTGTGCCTGCCCCTCCGGCTACAGCGGCAACGGCGTGACCTGCACCGACGACAATGAGTGCACCCTCGGCACAGACAACTGCGGCAGCGCGGCCACCTGCACCAACACCACTGGCAGCTTCACCTGCGCCTGCAACGCTGGCTACTTCGGAGACGGCGTCACCTGTACCGACAACGACGAATGCGCGCTCGGCGAAGCCAACTGCTCCGTCAACGCCACCTGCGCCAACCTCCCAGGCAGCTTCTCTTGCTCCTGCAACACGGGCTACTCCGGCAACGGAGTGATCTGCGTCGACAACGACGAGTGTGCGCTGGGAACCGACAACTGCCACGCCGACGCGACCTGCACCAACATCGCTGGCAGCTTCACCTGTACCTGCAATTCGGGCTACGGCGGCAACGGAGTGACCTGCACCGACAACGATGAGTGCAGCATGAACACCGACAACTGTTCGGCCAACGCGACCTGCACCAACACCGTCGGCAGCTTCGCCTGCGCCTGCAACGCGGGCTATGGCGGCGACGGCGTCACCTGCACCGACCTCGACGAGTGCACGCTCAACACCGACAACTGCTCGAACAACGCCACTTGCACCAACACAGTCGGCAGCTTCACCTGCACCTGCAACTCCGGCTTCACTGGCAACGGCGTCACCTGTACCGACAACGACGAATGCGCCATGAACACCGACAACGATGAGTGCAGCATGAACACCGACAACTGTTCGGCCAACGCGACCTGCACCAACACCGTCGGCAGCTTCGCCTGCGCCTGCAACGCGGGCTATGGCGGCGACGGCGTCACCTGCACCGACCTCGACGAGTGCACGCTCGGCACAGACAACTGCGACCAGAACGCCACCTGCACCAACACCCCTGGCACTTTCAGTTGCGCCTGCGACGCCGGTTTCTCCGGCGATGGAACGACCTGCACCGACAACGACGAGTGCAGCCTCGGCTCCAACAATTGCGCCGCCATCGCCACCTGCACCAACACCGCTGGCAGCTTCACGTGTGCCTGCCCCTCCGGCTACAGCGGCAACGGCGTGACCTGCACCGACGACAATGAGTGCACCCTCGGCACAGACAACTGCGGCAGCGCGGCCACCTGCACCAACACCACTGGCAGCTTCACCTGCGCCTGCAACGCTGGCTACTTCGGAGACGGCGTCACCTGTACCGACAACGACGAATGCGCGCTCGGCGAAGCCAACTGCTCCGTCAACGCCACCTGCGCCAACCTCCCAGGCAGCTTCTCTTGCTCCTGCAACACGGGCTACTCCGGCAACGGAGTGATCTGCGTCGACAACGACGAGTGTGCGCTGGGAACCGACAACTGCCACGCCGACGCGACCTGCACCAACATCGCTGGCAGCTTCACCTGTACCTGCAATTCGGGCTACGGCGGCAACGGAGTGACCTGCACCGACAACGATGAGTGCAGCATGAACACCGACAACTGTTCGGCCAACGCGACCTGCACCAACACCGTCGGCAGCTTCGCCTGCGCCTGCAACGCGGGCTATGGCGGCGACGGCGTCACCTGCACCGACCTCGACGAGTGCACGCTCAACACCGACAACTGCTCGAACAACGCCACTTGCACCGACACAGTCGGCAGCTTCACCTGCACCTGCAACTCCGGCTTCACTGGCAACGGCGTCACCTGTACCGACAACGACGAATGCGCCATGAACACCGACAACTGCTCGAACAACGCCACCTGCACCAACACCATCGGCAGCTTCGCCTGCGCCTGCAACGCGGGCTATGGCGGCGACGGCGTCACCTGCACCGACCTCGACGAGTGCACCCTGAACACCGACAACTGCAACGCCAACGCCACCTGCACCAACACCGTCGGCAGCTTCACC
>PFUG01000538.1 GCA_002789955.1 Deltaproteobacteria bacterium CG_4_9_14_3_um_filter_63_12
AGCTCCGGACTCCGGACTCCGGACTTGGTTCTGCGGTTCGACGCAGAATTCCAATCGACTGCAGAACCCAGCTCCGGACTCCGGACTCCGGACTCCGGACTCGGTTCTGCGGTTCGACAAGTCCGACGGGTCGGTCCGGAATTGGACCTACTGCGGCCGTGAGGCGCGAATGATGTCCGCGAAGGAATTGGCTTCCAAGCTCGCGCCGCCGACCAAGGCGCCATCGATGTCCGGCTGGCTCATGAGCTCGGCGGCGTTGCTGCCCTTTACTGAGCCGCCGTACTGAATGCGGATGGCCGCGGCCGTCTGAGCGTCGAAACGCTCGACCAGCTTCCCTCGAATGTACGCGTGAACCTCTTGAGCCTGCTCGGGGCTCGCCGTGCGGCCGGTGCCGATGGCCCATACGGGCTCGTAGGCGATGACCAGCTCGGCGGCCTCGTCGGCGGCGACTTTCGCCAAGCCACCGATGAGTTGGCTGCCGACGACGTCGAGGAACTTACCGCTGTCCCGTTGGGGCAGCGTCTCGCCGATGCAGACGATGACCTTCAGGTCGGCGTCGAGGGCGGCGCGCACTCGCTTTGCGACGGTCTCGTCGGTCTCACCGAAGTAGGTGCGACGCTCGGAGTGACCGATGATCACGTATTCGGCGCCCGCGTCTTTGAGCATGGCCGCCGAAAGCTCGCCGGTGTAGGCGCCGCCGGACTCCCAGAAGACATTCTGCGCGGCCACTTTGACGTTGCTCTCTTCGAGCTTCTTGGCCACGGGGACGATGCAGACGGCCGTTGGGGCGATGGCGATCTCCACACCACGGACCGATGACACGAGGCGACGCAGCTCGAGGGCGAGCTCGACGGCTTCGGTAGGGGTCTTGTTCAGTTTCCAGTTGCCAGCGACGAATGGGACTCGCATGAATCCTCCCAAAAAGTTGAGCGCCCGGGCGTGAATGGCACGACCGGGCGCCGGTGCGTGAACTCTACTTGACGCGCAGCGCCTCGATCCCAGGCAGCAGCTTTCCTTCGACCAGCTCGAGGCTGGCACCGCCGCCGGTGGACACGTGGGTCACCTTGTCGGCGAGCCCGAAGGCTTGGATGGCTGCGGCGCTGTCGCCACCGCCGACAACCGTGATGGCTTGGCTCGCCGCCATGGCCTCGGCCACGCCGCGGGTTCCGGCGGCGTAACGCTCGTCCTCGAAGACCCCCAGCGGGCCGTTCCAGAAGACGGCCTTGGCGGCCATGACGATGTCGCTGTAGGCCTTGACGGTCTTGGGGCCGACGTCGAAGCCCGCTTTATTGGCGGGGATGTGGGTGACGACTTCGCCGCGCGCGAGGTCGTCGAGGCTGGTTCCGACGACGTGATCGACGGGCAAAATGAGCTTGCAGGAGGACGCTGCGGCTTTGGCCAACAGGCGCTTGGGCAAGTCGAGGTCTTGCTCGCAGAGGCTCTTGCCGATCTCGATGCCTTGGGCGCTCAGGAAGGTGTACGCCATGGCGCCACCGATGCAGATGGAGTCGCACTTCTCGATGAGGGACTCGATCACGTCGATCTTATCGCTGACCTTGGCGCCGCCGAGCACGGCGACGAAGGGCTTGGGCGGATCGAAGATGACGCCGCCCAGGTGCGCGATCTCCTTCATGAGGAGGTAGCCGGCGCCTTTCTTTTTGAAGTGTTCGGTGATGCCGGCCATGGAGGCGTGGGCGCGGTGGCAGGTGCCAAACGCGTCGTTCACGTAGACATCGGCCAGCTCGGCGAGCATGGCGGCGAAACCTTCGTCCCCAGCCTCTTCGCCGCGGTGGAAGCGCAGGTTCTCGAGGAGCAGGAGCTGGCCAGGCTCGAGCTGTTTGCTCTGATAGGTGATGCCGTCGCCCACGCAGTCGTCGGCGAAGAGGATCTCGCGCTCAGGGAGCAGCTTGGCCAGGTGGTCGGCCACCGGCGCCATGGAGAACTCTTCCTTGGGCTTGCCCTTCGGGCGTCCGAGGTGACTGGCGACGACAGGTAGTCCGCCGTTGCGGATGACATACTGGATGGTCGGCAGAGCTTGTTGGATGCGGAAGTCGTCCGTGATCGTGGTGCCGTCGAGGGGCACGTTGAAGTCGACCCGGATGAACACTCGCAGCCCATCGAACTGGAGCTCTTCGACACTTTTGATTCCGTCGAGATAGGCCATCTTCATCTCCTTCGAGGTCTATTGCCGGCAGTCGTCGCTGGACAACTGGAGTCCGCGCGCTCGGCCGCTGTTCTTTTTCACTAGAGTGAGCGGGCGACTTCATGATCGGATTTCGCTCGCTTAATGGCACGGCGCTCGCGCTCGCATCATGAAAAAGGGCGGCCCCAAACTCAAATTGAGGCAGCCCTTTTTCACAGGCGTTTCACGTGAAGCGGGCTCACATGGTCTTGGACTTGAGGTACCGCGCCAGATCGAGCATGCGGTTGGAGTAGCCCCACTCATTGTCGTACCAGGCCAACACTTTCAGCATGTTGCCCATCACACGTACTTGGTCCGGCATGAACACGCAGCTGTGGGGATTGCCGTTGGCGTCGATCGAGACGATCGGGTCCTCACAGTAGTCGATGATTCCGGCCAGCGAGCCTTCGGCGGCGGCCTTGATGACGGCGTTGACCTCAGCCACGGAGGCGGGCTTGTTCAGCGTGCAGGTCAAGTCGGTGAGCGAGACATTGGGGGTCGGGACGCGGATGGCCAGACCGTCGAGCTTCCCTTTGAGGTTTGGGAGCACCTTTCCCACCGCAGCCGCGGCGCCCGTGGAGGTCGGGACCATCGAAAGGGCTGCCGCGCGGCCACGACGTAGATCCTTGCGGTGTGGCGAGTCAAGGAGCGCTTGGTCGTTGGTGTAGCTGTGGATCGTCGTCATCAGGCCTTGGATGATGCCGAAGTTGTCGTCGATCACCTTGGTCATGGGCGCGAGGCAGTTCGTCGTGCAAGACGCGTTCGAGATGACCTTGTCGACGTTGAAGTCGAGCGTCTCGTGATTCACGCCGTAGACGATGGTCTTGATGTCGTCGCTCTTGGCGGGGGCCGAGAGGATAACGAACTTGGCGCCACCGGCGAGGTGCTTGCCTGCATCAGAGCTCTTGAGGAAGAGGCCGGTGCTCTCGAACACCACGTCTGCGCCCCACTCTTTCCAGCGAATGGCGGCGGGATCGCGCTCCTCGGAGATCGGGATCTTCTTGCCGTTGACTGTGATTCCCTCGGCGTCGTGCGTCACCGTGCCATCGAAGACTTTGTGCACGGAGTCGTACTTCAACAGGTACGCCAGCGACTCGTTGCTGGTCAGATCGTTGATGCCAACGAACTCGATGTCCGAATTGTTGATGCCAGCCCGGAGGACACACCGTCCGATACGACCGAAACCATTGATACCTACTCGAAGTGCCATCTGCTTCCTCCTGCGCACCAAACGGTGCGTGCTGATTTTACGCAAAACTGGGTCGCCGAACCTCTTCGTGAGTCGGCCGGTCCTCAACCTTGAGTGTTGAAATTCGTGTTTGCTTTCTATGACCGGCGATGCCGGGTGTCAATCTGTGGTCCCGACAACCGGAGACCTCGCCCAACAATTCCAGACGGGCGAGCGATTTTTGTACCGCGACTCCTCGACACGATGGCGAAGTCGGTCGCGGCGCAGGCAACAGAGTCCCAATGCACTGTCAGGGCGTGGCGCTCTCGGTGGGGACGCTCCAGCCCGCGGGGCTCCAGGTCAACGCCAGTCCGTCAGCGGACTCGAGGCACTTCGACGCCGAGACGAAGAGGTCTGCACGGGTGACTTCCCCGGCCTCCTGAGAGAGCACGATCCGCAGCCGCTCACCGGCCTTCTTGAACCTACTTGGGACCACCGCAAGGGACGCCAGGTTGTTGCTGTCAAAGAGCGGCTGTTCGTCCTTGCCGTCGTAACGCAACAGCCGCAAACGACCAGACCGGTCGCACCCCTGGGCACCGAGCACCAGCACGGGCTGCGAACCCACGGCCGAGAGCGAGACCTCGGGGGGGCCCAACGCGAAGCTCGCCAAAGCCCGACCTCCGTCGTTCGTGGCGATGACAGTTAGTGGTTCTTTGCCGCCTTTCTCGTTGTTCGTGAAGCCCTGGATCACGACCTCGGGCACCGAATCGCCAGTCAGCTCAATCTGCTGCGCGATCAGCCCGCGCGCTTGGGTGGCCCCATCGCTGCGCGCCGTGCGCTCGAAGAGGGACAATGTTTTGCGCGTCTGCACTCGGTCTGTATGGACCAGCACCAAGCTCGGTCCGCTGTTGGACTCCAGCTCTACCAACGCCCAAAGCGTGGATTCAGGGACCGCGATGCGCACCTCGCCTCGCTTCGAGGCGGTCAGGGAGAAGGGGCGAACTCGCTCCACCAAGGAGAGCCCTGCCCCCTCGAGCCCCAAGTCCGCTTCGCTGAGGATCAGGCTGCCACCCGCCTGGATCTCCGCCATTGCACACACCCTGAACTCCCCAGAGCTACAGAGCGTAAATAGCGGGTCCCCGGGCCCAACCGGAGTAAACACCGCGCGGCCGGCGCTCGGCTGCTGCCCCACGACCGCCCCGGCGCCGGCCATCGAGCCGGTGCCAGGTGTGTCCACATCCGCCGTCATGACCTGTGTGGTTTCCCCTGGGATCGGCTCGGTGGCTGCCTCCTGGGTGGGAGGAAGAGTGGGGACGGGGAGCTTTGCGGCAGCAGAGACCGCAGAGCGGTCTACCGCGTGGCCGGCGGCGGCTGTGGGTGCGGCGAGTGCCCCTTCAAATTCACCTGGGTTCGTGGAGTCCGACGGACTCCCGACGTTTGCTTCCACCTCGCCGGCCCCATTGGCGGTCGGCGTTTCGCTCTGGGCGTTCGAAGCGCTCTCGTCGCTGTCTGACTTCGCCTGGGAGCTTGTCGCTTCGAACCACCCAAAGGGATCGATGAGGGCAAGCCCGGCGCCCGCGGCGGCGAGCAGGAGTAAGAGCACCAGAACGAGCGGGACCATCGAACGACTCGGTGGAGTCTCGTCCGCCTCATCGCTCCAAAGCTCTGGCTCTAGTGGGTCTTTGTCCTCGAGGCTCA
>PFUG01000088.1 GCA_002789955.1 Deltaproteobacteria bacterium CG_4_9_14_3_um_filter_63_12
CGAAGAGCACGAAGAGGCTCATTTTTCCTTCCTCTCCTTCGTGTTCTTCGTGTCCTTCGTGGTGAAAGATCGAGGGTGTATCATCAGCGACATGCCGCCTGATCCCACCCGATTTCCATGGCAGCCATTTGAAACGCTGCGCGTTATCCAAGAGATGAGAAAACCAAGAACCCGACTCACCGTTGCCACGATGAACTCACGACGAGACAGCTCCTTATCTCAAACCCTCTGCGCCTCTGAGCCTCTGTGCCTCTGCGTTAAGATCGAAGCAATATCGACAACATCCCGCTCGAACCCGGCGATTTTCATAGCAGCCACCCTGAGACGCTGGCGCGTCATCCAAGAGATGAGAAGAGCTTTGAGACAGGCCCAGGGCAACGCCCTGGGCATCGGCCCCTCGGGGGCCGAACAATTCCCAGCCCTAGGCGGAGCCTTGGGCTTACGACTAATAAAACATGGGTTGTTGTGACGGGTTACCCCCGTCCGTTCTCGACCCGTCTCTCAGCAAACGACAAGAGGCGCGGCTTTGCCGCGCCTCTTGTCGTTTCCCGGCCCTGAAAACCATACTGGCCCAGGGCAGCGCCCTGGGGACGGCCAGCCCTAGAACATGCCGCCGCCCATTCCACCCATGCCGCCCATTCCACCCATGCCGCCCATTCCACCCATGCCGCCGCCGCCGCCGCCGCCGCCGCCTTCCTTCTCGTCAGACGGTTTGTCGGCCACGATGGCCTCGGTGGTGAGCATCAAGCTGGCGATGCTCGTCGCATTCTGCAGTGCGGTCCGAGCGACCTTTGCGGGGTCGATGACGCCGGCAGCGACTAAGTCCTCGTAGATGTTGGTGGCGGCGTTGTAGCCGAACGCACCTTTGCCTTCGCGAACCTTTTGGATGACGATGGAGCCGTCGACGCCAGCGTTTTCGGCGATCTGTCGCATGGGCTCCTCGAGGGCACGTCGAATGATGGCGACGCCGAACATCTCTTCTTCGTCGACCGTGAGGTTGTCGAGCGCCGATACGGAGCGGACGTACGCGACGCCACCACCGGGGACGATACCTTCCTCGACGGCCGCGCGGGTCGCGTTGAGGGCATCCTCGACGCGAGCCTTCTTCTCCTTCATCTCGATCTCGGTGGATGCGCCGACCTTGATCACGGCGACACCGCCGACCAACTTGGCGAGCCGCTCTTGCAGCTTCTCACGATCGTAGTCGCTGCTGGTGTCTTCGATCTGGGCCCGCAACTGGGCGACACGCGCTTGGATGTCGTCGGTCTTGCCGGCGCCGTCCACGATCGTCGTGTTATCCTTATCGATGGTGATGGTGTCGGCCTCGCCGAGGTCCGAGAGCTGGACGCTCTCGAGCTTCAGCCCGAGGTCCTCGGAGATCACGGTGCCAGCGGTCAGCACGGCGATATCTTGCAGCATCTGCTTGCGTCGGTCGCCGAAGCCAGGAGCCTTCACTGCGGCGATCTGCAGGGTTCCGCGCATCTTGTTCACGACGAGCGTGGCGAGGGCCTCGCCTTCCACGTCTTCGGCGATGATGAGCAGCGGACGACCGCTCTTGGCCACGTTCTCGAGGACAGGCAAGAGGTCGACCATGTTGGAGATCTTCTTCTCGAAGAGCAGGATGTAGGGCTTGTCGAGCACGACCTCCATCCGGTCCACGTTGGTCACGAAGTACGGGGAGAGGTAGCCGCGATCGAACTGCATCCCCTCGACGACGTCGAGCTCGGTCTCGAGACCCTTGGCCTCTTCGACGGTGATGACGCCTTCTTTGCCCACTTGCTCCATGGCGTCGGCGATGATGTCACCGATGGTGGAGTCGTTGTTCGCCGAGATCGTCCCGACCTGGCTGATCTCTTTCTGCGAAGCCGTCTTCACAGAGATCTCGTTGATGTAGGCGACGACCGCGTCGACCGCCTTCTCGATGCCGCGCTTGATCTTCATGGGGTTGTTCCCCGCGGTCACGATCTTGGCGCCTTCACGGAAGATGGCCTGCGCCAATACCGTCGCGGTCGTCGTGCCGTCACCGGCGACGTCGCTGGTCTTGCTAGCGACCTCTTTGAGCATCTGTGCGCCCATGTTCTCGAATTTGTCCTCGAGATCGATCTCCTTGGCGACGGTAACGCCGTCCTTGGTGATCGTCGGGGTACCGAAGCTGCGCTCGATCACGACGTTGCGGCCGCGAGGACCCATGGTCGCGCGAACAGCGTCGGCGAGGAGGTTAACGCCATTCAAGATGCGGCGCCGTGCTCTTTCGTCAAACAGAATTTCCTTGGCCATGAGTGCCACTCCTCTCTTCGTAGATTGATTGCAAAAGTTGTCCGTACGCCGTCTCCCGCAAGGTCGCGGTGCGGCAGTACCGCTCACTCTCTAACGTGCGTCGAGCCTAGCTATGGCTAGAGTCCCTTCGGTCCGAATGGAGTCTAGCTAAGGACGCCGAGGATCTCGTCCTCTTTCAAGATCGTGTGCTCTACGCCATCGATCTTGATCTCGCTGCCGGCATACTTGCCGAAGAGCACCTTGTCGCCCTTTTTCACGTCCAACGCGATGAACGCACCGGCGTCATCTCGCTTCCCTGGGCCAGCCGCGACGATGATCCCCTGCTGGGGCTTCTCTTTCGCGGACTCGGGGATGATGATCCCGCCGCTGGTCACCAGATCGGCTTCGATTCTCTTCACGAGCACGCGATCATACAAAGGTCGAATCTTCATCTTACTCCTCCTCTTCACCCACCCAGCGACCGCAAGTCCCCGGTGATATGTGAAAAAATTGAAAATGCTGTGGGTCTTGGAAGGCCCGTGGAGGCCCTGTGGTTGAACCCGCGCAACACTAGTCACAGCGGATTGCGGGTCAAGCCATACCCCTACCGATTCTTTTCTTGGGGCTCTTTGCTGCGGCGAGCCAATCGACGCGTAGGGGCAGCGGCGACCCTGATTGGCGATTGCAAGCGCAGGGACGCGAGGTGGCTCGCTTCGAGCCAGGACGTGAGCGAAATCCGAATCGCGTAGGCACGAGGCCTACAGACCCAGCTCGAAGCCCCGCAACATCGACCCCTCACTGGTCACCAAGTGACGGCCAAAAGGCAACGAGACGTTGGCGACGGGAGGCAACGGACGTTGCCAAGTGCCGTGAGTCGGAGGCGGACGAATGGCCACGTCGAGGTCGACATCGAAGAGCTTCAGGGTGCTCGCGCCGCTCGTCGTATACGCCAGAAGACGCACAGGGTCGGGGCGCAACACGAACCACACGCCGCCCGCGATCAGCGCCTGTGACGCCCCGGAATGACCCGACGGACGCCGCTCCATGCGACCTTCTTGCACGATGCAAAGATCTCGTGTCGCGCGGGCGATCTCTCGCCCAGTCATGTGCACATCAAGCTGCCGACCTGCCGGTGAGACGGTGATCTCGTGGGCGCTCAGCGTGGCGATGTGACGCCCCCCAACCTTGTAGAAGCGCGGCAGCACGACCATGTCCCGTGGGAAGCCCCCCGACATCTCGAGCTTCGTCAGCTCACCCTGTGCACCGACGCGAAAGACCTCGAAGTCGAGGCGATGCTGACGGGCCACGATGAAGTGCATATCGTCCGAGCGATGCAGCCAAAACTGCCCAGTGTAGTCGTAGGGAGGCCCCAGTACTTCAGACACTAACCCCGGCGGCAGATGGTTGGGGGCACAGTGAATCGCAGCCACGAGGAGCTGCCCTGCGCTTACCTCTGCGGCGTCTTTCCACTTGATCTCGGCGGTCTCCTCATCCACGAAGCCAACCTGTAGGTCCTCGCTCCACTCTCCTCGAGCCGCCTCACGGCCTACCAACGCCAGCCGACCGTCGAGCTCCAACAACGGGCGTCGGTAACACCACATCGGCGCTTCGGTCACCGCCAACACTTCGCCGCTGTTGGGCTCGAAGATCTCGACGCGATGGCTGGCCTCTCGCTCCGAGCCGAAGGATGGACTGTAGAACACGCCGAAGAGCTTGGCGCCCTGGAATCGCAAGTCCACGATGCGTCCATCGCTGCGCCGCCGCCATTTCTCCTTGCCCGTGGCCAGATCGATGGCACAGAGCAGCGACTCTTCGACGCTCTTGAGTTGCTGCAAAACCAAGATGCCCTGGCGCGCCGCAGCGCAGTCGAAGACCCAACGCCGACCGGGGTCAGCGCTGACTCGCCAGCGCTCGTCGAGGCGCTGCGCCGGCCAGGATATCCACTCGTCGGTCGAGGTCTGAGCGAACGAGTAAAGACCCAGCTCGATCCGGGCCCCTCGCAGCCGTGCGAGTTCGGAGCTGTGTCGCCGCACGCTCAGCGGGTCGGAGACGATGGCCTCCTCGCACGCCATGAGCACCGCCGTGGCCTCCTTGAACGTCCCGCGCCTCGACAGCTGCTGAGCCAGCGCCACCGCGGCCTCGACCTCCTCGGGCCGCATCGCCAGCGTTCGCTTCAGCGCTTCGATCTTCTGCATGACACGTCCTTGGTTGGCGTTGCGGCCCACCACGTGGGTTCTGGTTCGCTGAAAGGAACAAAGGAATCGATTCTACGGTTTGCGTCAACCCGCAGGCCGTCTTTAGGGGCCCAAAGGGAAGGTCCAATGTGTGCCGTTTGCCTCCCCACCCCCCAGAATCGTCGTGGCGAGCCGCTCAGGTTGCTGGTAACCCTCGAGTCCAAGCCTGTGATCCACCCCAAACGCTCACTCTACAGCCCCTCTCGCCGCGACTTTCTGAAGTCGGTTGGCGGAGTCGCTATGCTCTCGGCTTTCCCCGCCACGGTGTGGGCCTCTGGGCACAGCTCCCACAGCGACACCGGCGTCGCGATGTTCCGCGGGAACCCCGCCCGCAACTTCTACGGCACAGGCCCCATGGCAGACCGCTACGAAGTCGCCTGGACCTTTCGCACCGAGGACTTCAACACCCGTCTGCACGGCGAAGCCTACTCGTGGTCGGGAACCGGCTGGACCGGCCAGGCCTCCTGTCTGGATGGGATGGTCTACTTCGGCAGCGTCGATCGGCACATCTACGCCCTGGACGCCAGTAATGGTGCCTTCAAGTGGGCCTACCGCGCACCAAAGATGTTCAAGAGCTCGCTCTGCGTCTACGGCAACCTCATCTTCTCAGGGAACGTCGACAACCGCGTGCACTGCATTCGCCGCCAGACCGGCGAGCCAGTATGGACCTTCAAGACGCGCAGCGACGTCGACTCCTCGCCGGTGGTGGCCGACGACCGGCTCTACATCGGCGGTGAAGACAGCACCCTCTACTGTCTCGACCCCTCGAGCGGCGACGTGCTCTGGAAGGAGAAGGTCAACCGCAAAGAACCCTCCCCACCAGGAGGGAAGGGGATAGAGTCGAGCCCGGCGGTCGCGAACGGGCGCGTGTTCGCCTCGTCCTACTCGGGCTACGTCTACGCTTTCGACGCAGAGACGGGCACCAAGCTCTGGAGCTTCGAGACTGGAGACGACACAGACTCGACGCCCACGCTGGTCGGCGACTTGCTCTACATCGGCTGCGAAAGCGGAGAGCTCTTTTGCCTCACCCAAGACGAAGGCAAGAAGGTTTGGTCCAAGACCCTCGCCGGGGGGCTGTGGTCGACGCCAGCGGTGGTCGGCGATAAGCTCTGGATCGGCTGCGATGACAGGAACCTCTACTGCTTCGACGCCGTAGATGGCGCTGAGCTTTGGCGGTTCGAGACTGGAGATGCCATCTGGACCAGCCCCTGCGTGGTGGAAGATCGACTGGTTTTCGGGGGTTATGATGGCCGCCTGCGTCTGCTCGACGCACAGAAAGGCGACGAACTCTGGTCTTTCGACGCCAAAACGAGATTCCTCTCGACGGCCTGCATCGTCGATGGGAAGATCTTCATTGGATGCAGAGACGGTCTGTTCTATTGTTTCTCACCGGGATGATTTCGCCCCGGTCAGAGAGAGTTGCCAAACCGTTCGGCGCGACGACTTTGTCGCGCCATTTCCCGCAGCGCTCTTCGAAAATCGCCAGAACTCGCAGCGAGAGATGGCGGAGAGTCGTGCAAACCCAAAGGGTTGCGAGCAGGATGCGAGCAGCAACAGCGACGACACTTCGCGCGAAGTGTCCGACTCGAAAGCGTACCTCAGGACTCCGATGACCGAACACACCCCAAACGAGGACGTCGACGTCGACGTCGACGCCGAGCCCGAGTTCGAGCTCGAACCCGTGGACGCCGAGGATTCCTTGGACGACGAGCCATTGGTCGACCCGCTCGACGAGCTCGACCTCAAGCTCGAGCTCGAGCTCGACCCGGCCCTGGACGGCGAGGTCGTGCAGGTGATCGACGTCACCGAGACTCCAGAGTCCATGTTGGCAGTGCGCACCATCTTCCGCACGCTACCCAACACCAGCGAAGGGGCCTCGGCAGCCGACCCCCTCACCCTCTACCTCTCTCAGCTGCGCCACTATCCTGTTCTGAACCCCGACCAACAGCAGCGCTTCGCCGTCCTCTACAAGGAAGAAGCGGACCTCGAGGCCGCCAAGATCCTCATCCTCACCAACCTGCGCTTGGTCGTGAAGATCGCTCGCGAATACCGCCGACGTTGGACCAACCTGCTCGAGCTCATCCAGGAGGGCAACGTCGGGCTCTCCGAGGCCATCAAGCGCTACGATCCCTACCGGCAAGTGAAGTTCACCAGCTACGCCCAGTACTGGATCCGCGCGATGATCCTCAACTACCTCATGAATCACTTCCAGCCGGTGAGGATTGGGTCGACCCGCGCGGGCCGCAAACTCTTCTACAACCTCAAGAAGGCCAGGGCACAGCTCGTCCGAGAGGGCTTCCTCAACCCTACACCCGCCCTCATCGCCGAGAAGCTCGGTGTCGACGAGAAGGATGTCATTGAGGTCTCTCAACACCTCGACGTCCCGCCCCTCAGCCTCGAACAAAACGCCCCCGGATACGAGAACACGACCGTCGGAGAGCTCCTCTCCGACCACTCCGGGAGCACCCCCGAGGACGACTTCGGCAACGATGAGTTCAAGAGCCGAGTTCGTGACGCCATGACCGCGTTCGCGGCCACCATCACCGACGAGCGAGACCTCGCGCTCTGGAACGAGCGTCTGGTCGCGGACGAACGAGTCACCCTCTCAGAGCTCGGTGAGCGGTTCGGCGTGAGCAAAGAACGAATCCGACAGCTCGAGGCCCGCTTGAAGAAGAACTTCCGCGAGTTCATCGTCGAACGACTGGGTTCAACCCTCGACAGCTACATGACTTCGAAAGAAGACGGGTGAGCGGGAACCGAGGCCAGGGCTGTCCGTTCACGCCGGCCGACCGTCGCCCTCTAGATTGACGAGAGTTTACAGAGACAAGTGTTGTCGCGCACCCCTTCGGGTTCCCAGACTCTCCGCCATCCCTGGTTACGAGTTCTCGCTCAGTGGCTGACCACGCCGACTTGAGACGTCTAGCGGTCGGCGGCCAGCAACAAAGAACCATCGTCCGCGCCGAGGTTGAACCTCGCCTCGCACCGGGGTACAGGTGCTGTCGCTCACATCAGAGCCGGAGGAAATATGCATCGAGATCTGCCGTCATTGACCCATCTCGCAGATTGGCACGACAGGCTTCCTAGATATGCTTGGGTCGCTTCCCTCGTCGAGGGCAAGCGCGTTCTCGACCTTGGCTGCGGCTCCGGCGACGGAGCCGCCCTCATCGCTCGCGCAGGCGCCGCCGCTGTCGTCGCAGTCGACCCCAGCTCGGCCCTCATCGAAGACGCCAAACAGCGCCTCGATACGCCGAACCTTCGGTTCATGGCGCGCTACGTCGAAGATCCCCTCGACATCGGCACCGAGAGCCATTGGGAAACGGATACCGACTCCTTCAGCAAACAAGAGCAAGAGGACTCAGAGCCCGGCGGCGAGGCCAGCGAGCGGGAGGAGACCACCACCCTACCCGTCACCGTCGCCAAGAGCGGCAAGAACGAAGAGCGCTTCGACATCGTCCTCGCCCTCAACCCAGGCCTGCCCGTCCAAGAGCCTGAGTTCCTGCGGCGTATCGCGTCTTTCCTCAAGCCCGGCGGCTTCGCGATTGCCTCCGTGCGCATCGATGGCAGCCACTCCCTGGCCGACCTCCTCACGGCGTTCGAGACGCGCCCCGACTTGGGCGAGCCCGTCACCTTCCCCGATCACGAGTCCATGAGCGCCTGCTTCGCCGAGGTCTTCCCCGTCGTTCGCGAGGTGCGTCAATATGGGACGTTGAGCGTCCATTTCGAGCCCATTGACGGCGAGTCCGACGCCGCCGAAAGCTGGGGAAAAGCACATGAAGAGATCGAGCGGTTCCGCCTGATCTTTCTGGGTTTGGACGAGGCGAGCATCTCGCTTCCTCGCTGTGACTGCCACATCGACTTGGAGCCTCTCGTCGCCAGGCTCGGCTCTGGGACTGAGTCGCTGGTCTCGCGGGCTCTGGGCCTCGAGCACCGGGCCCTCGTCGATGAGGAACAACTCAGTCAGAAAGACGTCTTGATCGACGACCTCGAGCGCGAAGTGCTCTCTGCAAACGCACGCTCCCGTGAACTCGAGGCGACCCTGCAGCGCGCCCAGCATGAGCTCGACGGCCTGCAGGCCGAACTCACCTTCCCACGTCCACCCCACGCCGACATCGAGCAGACCTCAGCTCGACAGCACGAGCTCGAGCAAGCTCTGGCGCGCGCCGAGACGCAAGTCAGGGCCCTCGAAGACCAGCTCGCCCAGCACCAGTGGCTGGCCGCCATCGTCAAAGAAGCCGCCGAGGTCCAACAGTGGACCATCTCGGCGCTCGAGAGCCACATCGACACATTGGGCGGGGTCCCTCGACCAAAAAAGGCCGAGTCCAACGTCCCAGTTCCCCGCGCCGAAGACCTCGCCACGATCCAGATCCTGACCGCGTCAGTGACCGAGCGAGAGGACGCGATCGCTGAGCACAAGCGCACGATCGCCACATTGCGCACACAGCTCCAACACCTCGAGTCCCAACACGAAGACCTCAGCCGGGACCTCGAGGACGAGCAAGAAAAGAACGCCAAGCTCTCGACTGAGCTGGCTAAGGTGCGTGGGCAGCTCGAGAAGAGCACCCGCGCACTGCAGACCGAGCTCGAGGCCGAGAAGGCACGAGTTCGCGAAGCCGAGCACAATGCCGCCGCGCTGAAGTCCGAGCTGACGACGCTCTCGACCACGGCGGCACAGACTCAACAAGAGTTTACAGCGCTGAGCGAGACCAGAGCGGCCTCCACACTGGAGCTGGCGGCTCTTCAAGAAGCGAATGGCCACCTCGAGAGGCAGGTCGCGCGCTTCAAACGAGGCCGCCGACAAGCTCGGGCAGGCGAGGACAAGAGTCGACTCGAGCTCCAGGCGCAAGTCGAGGAGCTCGAGAAGCAATTGGCCGCGTTGCGACCCGCCGGCCCCACATCCGACGACGTAGAACCACGCGTCTACTCAGAGCCAGCGCAAGCCATCGAAGCGACCCCCGTCAACGAGCCCGAGACCAAGGAGCCCTCCGAGGTCGCCGAGACCGATGGGGTGACCGACAGCGACACTGACAGCGAGAGCGACCCCGCCTGAATTCGCGCAAACGACCGATTTCCGCGCCGCAAGTTCGAAGCGGATAAAATCAGTCCTCCAGAGCCGGGAAAATCTAATCCAGCGAGCGGGTCAGCCAAATCTCGTCGCGCAGCGCGCTCAGGCTCACCGCCTCGTCCGGCGCGAGCCCGTCGATGTACAGGACCTCCGACCCCCGCCGTTCGAGCCAGACCTGTGTACGGTCTTCTCGGAGCAGTCCCGAGAAAGACGGGCCGTTCACCGACCGCACCGCCGCGTCTGGCGTACGAAAGGCCGAGACCTCGGCCACGGCATTGGCAAACTCAATCGCGTCTTCCTCGCTGTCCCAATCCGAGACGATGAAGACCGTCACCTGGCCGGTGCTCGATTCGTAGGCCAAGGTTCGATCCCCGCCCCAACCCGTCGTCGCTCGCGCCGAGTCCGAGGAGCCGCCCAGCGCTTCGACAAAGTGGCTCTTGAGAAAGAGATACAACCCCAACTCCCCAGAGATGTTGTCATAAACGAGCCGGCGCTGGTCTACGAACGCAGCGGGGAGAGTGAACCGAACCGTCGTTGGCTCCTCTCTCACCTCGTATTTCTCGGGATGTAGGATCTGCTCAGTCGACGAAGGTGGGGCGGCATAGACTGTGTTGACCGCCTCCCAGCCTCCCTTTCGTTTGAGCGCGGCAATAAAGAAGAGGCCGTCCATATAGGGGAACGTTAACATCTCCCGGATCACCAAGGGCGCCGATTCGAGCTTCTCACCTCCAAGTCCCTCGGTCAGGGTCATCGAGGCCCGAATCATTTTTTCGAAGCCTGGAATGTCAGTGAAGGTGCCGTTGGGGTGCAGCCCGAAGTCGATCATCACGGCGAGGGCGTCCCCTTCGATGAGCGCGACCCGTGCGTTCATGAGATCGCCGTTCTCTTCGCCCCCCTCGCGCAACGCCTTGATGCCAAAGCGTTGGTCCTGGATGGCGTGAAACAGCTCATGGCTCAACACCGCATCGAGGAGCGCGGGGGCCTGGTCCTCCATGATGTACAGAGACTCGGTGTCATCATCGTAAAAGCCGGCGATTTGCTCGGTGAGCAGGTCCACCATGAAGGCCTTGTAGTCGAGGTCAGCAGGCATCAGCCCGAGCTGCTTGAGCACCTTCGCCTCGTTGTTGATCTCCACATCGGTCATCTCCTCGCCGAGCTTATCGAGCAGGACGGCTTTGAGCTCGTCCTTGATCATCAGGCCCTTTTTGACGGGATAGGTGACCGGAATTCCGCGGAACCCCTCGGTGATCGAGAGGATTTGGTCGGCTCTCTCGATGAGCTTCTTACCCTCGTCGCTGTCCTTCCAGCCATTTGTTTCTTGCGCCATGGCTGGCGAAGCAAAGACGAACACACCTAGGACGAGGAGCGCGACGAGCAGGGAGGTCATCCCGAACCGTCGGCTCCCCTCTTTGGCTTGCCGAGCCCCGACGGGGATCAGCCCGAGCAAGAGGTGAGCGACAATGTTTGACGGTGGCGATGGGAGAGGGATGGTTTTCCGCACAGTTTCTCCTCGTTCTCGAAACGAAACAGGCGATTCTTTCACTCAACCCTCAGAATTCCAAATGTCATTGCAACAAGTTCATCAATTGACAGCGAGTGGCGGGCAACGTCTGAAAAGTTTGCGTCAACCCAGGCGTTGTTGCGGCTCGAGGAGACGGGAGGCGAGAAAATCGATGCTGCGGATGCTTGGACACGGAGTCGAAGGTGAGATGGGGATGCCAAGCCAACAACTGGCCCAGATGTTGCCGATCAGCGAGCAATGAGCAGCAAATCGGCCGACCTGAGGTTCTTGCTACATGGGATAACTTGGCATGAACTGCCCTAAGGGTCGAATTCGCAAAAATGTCGTCTGTAGCCTACGCGCAACCAGCGTGCTAGACTTCGGCCCAGTTCTGAGGATGAGTGGTTTGTTACGTACTTCCGTCTATTTCGCGTTCGCTGTGAGTTCAATGAGCGTTGAACGTTTGAACGGCGTGCCTTCCACTTTGGAGGGGGGAGGCGACAGCAAATGAGGAAATGTCCGAGCTGTGGCAAAGGGGTTCCCGTCGGCGCGAAGCGCTGCATCTACTGCCATGCTTCAGTCAAGGTCGTGGCAGGAAAAGGTGGGGGCGAGGGCATTCGTATCACTGGAGCCGACCCTTCCCATACGCTGCTCGGGATCCCAGGCACGTCTCCTGCTGCGAAGAAGCCGGAAGATCCTCAAGCCATCAAACGCCCCGACGCTTCGGCCGTCGGTGGGGCGACCTCGTTTGGCGTCGGCACGCGATCGAGAGGGACACCCCTGGGAGCCAGAGCTCCGCTAGGCGGAAGACGGCCCGAGGGCAAAGGCGTACGCCAGACACTCATGGGGCTGGGGTCCGTCAAGGTGCTCAACGAGCCCGGTGGCGAGAAGCCTCCAGCACCAAGCGCTCCCCAGGCCAATCTCCGCAGCACGATGGCAGGGATGCCTGGGATCTCTATTAATAAGCCCACCGACCGACCCAAGACGACGCCCGCCAACCAGGTGCTGTCTCGGGGCACGATGATGGGGATGCCCGCCATCTCCACCGCCAGGCTGAACGAACCCAGCAAGTCATCCACCGAACAAGCTACGGTCGCGATCAGTAACGACCACGTCCAGCGCGCAAAGCTCCTCGCGCAGAGCATCAACGCGCAAAGAAATGCCGACGCCGCGCTGCAGCTCAATATGCCCCCCACGGCACGCGCTGTCGCTGCACCCGCTGTCGCTGCACCCGCTGTCGCTGCACCCGCTGTCACTGCACCCGCTGTCGCTGCACCCGCTGTCGCTGCACCCGCTGTCGCTGCACCCGCCCCGGCTCAACACAAGCCCGTACCCATCCCCGAGCCCGAAGAAGAAGAATTCGACCCTCTGGCTGGCATGATCGGCGTGCATGAGCCGAAAGTCTCCAGCCTCATGGACGAAGAGGTCGAGAACCTCTCGGCTCAGGTCTTCGGCGCTGAGTTCTCTTTCAGTGAAGAAGAGTTCGACGACGACGACGAAGATGACTTCGACGACTTCACCTTCGGTGGTGGTGGTGGTGGTGGCAGCGGCTCGACCGAGCAGGCCAGCAAGAAGCCTTCCGCCGCACCCTCCAACACACCGCCCCCAGAGGAAGACGAGGACGACGTCCATCACGATATCGCGGCCGCAGAAGCGGCCCTCGCGAACATGATGATGGATCTTGAAGACGTCATGCCCACCGAGGACGAGGCCGCCGCCGCCTTGGGACTCGATGAAGCCAAGGTCGCCGCCGCCCACGCCGCCGCCGAAGCGGAAGAAGCCGAGGAAGGCGAGCCCTTCGCTCCCGAGACCAACGACGACGACGGCCCCACCATCGCGGACGCCGACGTCTCCTCCCTCTTGGCCCAGATCAAGGACAAGCCCACCAAGGCGCCCACTTTCGCCGCCATGGACGACTTGCCACCTGCAAGAACGGCTGAGACCTCTCTGCGAGAGGAACCGGCGCCAGTCCCCGAGCCCAAGCCGAAGAAGAAGAAGGCCCCCGCCGCATCCAGCCTCGGTGTGGGCTTCGGTCCGGGAGGGATCGTGGCCGCCGTCGGAGCCCTGGCCACCGTCGCGTGGATGTTTGTCCCTGGCACCGAGGGTAGTATGGCGATCTCCGGGTTCCTCGCCCTCGATGTCGGTTCGAAAGTGCTCGGAGTCTTCAGCTTCGTCGCCGCCGTGCTCGCCGTAGTGACCTCGATGATGAGGCTCCCCGCCTTCTCGAAGATGCTGATTCTGGTGGTTCTGGGGCTCGGCCTCGGCGTGCTGTCGACCAGCGCGAAGGTGATGAGCCAATCCCCCGCAAACTTCATCGTGTATGGGGCTGCCGGATTGTTCGTCATCGCTGCCGTCGTCTACAAACTGACCACCCCAAAGAAATAGCTCTAGCTTCGGCACTTGGATGCACCAGCGAGACAATTGCTCTCGCTGTGGAACCCAGGTGCCGCTAGAATCGAGGGCTATTGCAGCTCGGTGGTGGCAAGACCTGCATCTCCGATCTAGGCAGTGGGGCTGGATGAACGCCGTACGGCTACGGGCGCTCATCCCTTCCGCTTGTTGCCTTTGAGCCTTACCCTCAGCCCTTGGGTCCAGCCCTGAGCCGGCTAGAAACTCGCGCAACTTCTCAGAGTCAAGTCGTCTCTCAGCGGCCAGCCACGCAGACTTATTTGTCTGCGGTCAACAACCAGCAAAAGAGTCACCTGCAGCACAGCAGGACCAATGGTGCCATCATGACTGCCAGCCCACGAATCCTCCTCTTTGGCTTTGCTCTCCTCGCGCTCTTCGGCGCGATGGGCTGTCAAAACGACACCCCCATGATCATCGACACCTCGATCATCAGGGACACGCGCAACACCGAAGGTCCCTATGAAGTGACCACCGTGGTCCGAGACGATGGGACCGTCGACAAGGTCGTGTTGTTCTACCGCACCAACAACATGGCCGCCGAAGTCTGGCTCGAAGTCAGCATGGGCTCGGCGAAGTCCGATACCTACAAGGGTGACATTCCCGGGCAGACCGCTGGAACTCGCGTCGAGTACTGGGTCGAAGCCACCGACGACGCCGGCAATAAGGCCAGGGACCTCCCAGAAGCGCCGACCCAAGTTTTCAGCTTCAATGTCGGCAACAGCGAGCCAGACAGCGACGTCGTCTTTGCCGACGTCATGGACATTGGCTTCGACACCACCACGGACCTCGCCGAGGTCTCGGAGGTCGACGTCGTCGTCGGTCAGTGCGACCTCTCGTTCGCCTTTCCCATCCAGAACCAACCCGTCACCGTCGACTTGGATCCCAGCACACCCGGTCACCAAATCAACGTCGCCCTCGACGTCTCGATGGACAATTTGACCGCCTCGCAGCTCGTCGTCACCTCCGACATCTCGAGCTCCAGCGTCAGCACCGAGGGCAGTGGCCGATACGTCGTGGCCGGGGTCGTCCTCCTAGAAAACGCCGCCAACCATCTTACCGCCAGCATTCGCGACCAGATCGGCGCCGAGGTGTGCGCCAAGACCCTCGACGTCCTCTCCTCGATCACTAACCTCGACTCCGACTTGGACGCCGTCCCCGACACCCTCGACAACTGCCCACAGGTCCCGAACCCCAACCAGCTCGACAGCGACGGCGACCGCCTCGGCGACGTCTGCGACGACGACCTCGACAACGACAACATCGCCAATGACCTCGACAACTGCCCCTGGGTTGCCAACCCCGGACAGCTCGATTCCGACGGCGACGGAGAAGGCGACGCCTGCGACGGCGACACCGACGGCGACGGCATCCTAAACGCCGCGGACAATTGCCCGAGCGCCCACAACCCAGACCAATCCGACCTCGATAACGACACCCTCGGCGACAAGTGCGACGAGGACGACGATCAAGACGGGCTCCTCGATCCCGTCGACAATTGCCCACGAGTTCCCAACACCAATCAGCTCGACAACGACGGCGACGGGCAGGGCGACCTCTGCGACCTCGACGACGACAACGACAGCGTCGCCGACCTCGTCGACAATTGCGCCTTGGTTCCCAACGCCAACCAACTCGACAACGACGGCGACGGCTGGGGAGACGCCTGCGACGGCGATCAGAGCTGCACCGACGACTCCCAGTGCCCAACGGCCCAACTCTGCGACCAGGGCATCTGCCAGTACAGCGGACCCTGCCAGACCACAGCGGATTGCCAGGTCGGTTGGCTCTGCCGCAATGGCCGCTGCATCCCCGCCAACCGCGCGCCGAAAACCCTCTGCAGCGGGGACGCCGACTGCCCAGACGAAATGGTCTGCGCCTTCGGGCAATGCACCCCTGAGCGCTGCTACGACAACGGCGACTGCACCCAGGGCCAACGCTGCTTCTCCGGCGAGTGCCTCGACGACAACCTGCCCCTTCCCGAGGGCTGCCGCGACAGCTCCGAATGCCAAGCCTGGGAGCGCTGCCTCGCCCACCTCTGCCTGCCCAGACAGTGCATCAGCGACAACGAATGCGCGGCGGGCGAGACCTGCACCGTTGGCTTCTGCACCAACATCAATCTCCCCTTCCCCATCGACGAGTGCTCCACCGACAGCGACTGCGGCGGCTTCATGGGCCGATGCTTCGCCGGCATCTGCGTCCCCGACCTCCCCTTCATCCCCGACGACTGCTTCAACGATTTGGACTGCGCCGCCGACCAAGTGTGCGTCATCACGGTCTGCATCACCGCACAATGCAGGACCAAGAGCGAGTGCCAGACAGGACAGGACTGCCGGTTCGGCTACTGCATGGATGAGAACATCCCCTTGCCCCAGCCCGGACAATGCCAAACCGACTTCGACTGTGGCGCCGACATGAGCTGCATGTTCACAATCTGTGTCCCAGACTCCCTGCCGATTCCTCAGCCCTGCGGGGCCGGAGACAGTTGCCCCAACGGAATGAGCTGTGTTTTCGGAATCTGCCTCCCCTTCTAGCGCTCCAAGAATCCGCGCGGTACTCGCTGCCGCGTGTTTCTTGTCCGCCGTCACTGCGATGGCTGGGCTCAGCGACGCTCAGACGGTCATGACCCCTCCGCCTGAACCCGAGCCCCGCTTCATCGAGCGCGTCGTCGACTTCATGTGGACCGATGGCCCCGACCGCTGGGAGGACTCCTTCCGAGCCAGGGTTTACCCTCGCCACCCAAAGGTCGGCGACACCGTCAGAGTCAGCCTCAAGATCTCGCGGACCCGAAACGGCAAAGAAAAGAAAGCCGTCGAACCGCTCCGGGTCGACGCTTTCTTTCGGCAAGAAAAAGGCGGGCAACCCACCGAGTATTCGGCTGCCTCCCCCGGAAACTCCATCGCCTTCGAACACC
This sequence comes from Deltaproteobacteria bacterium CG_4_9_14_3_um_filter_63_12, assembly GCA_002789955.1. Lineage (GTDB taxonomy): Bacteria > Myxococcota_A > Bradymonadia > UBA4248 > UM-FILTER-63-12 > UM-FILTER-63-12. The sequence continues at coordinate 16,374 of PFUG01000088.1, forward strand.
CCGCTTCCGACGTGGGCGCCCACACCGTCAGCCTCGTCACTCACTACACCGAGGAAGAGACGTACACCGTGGCCATCCGTTATGTGGTCGAGAAGCCCTGACTCGCGCGCGAAATCTGCTCTCAGCGGCAGCGCGACCTTCGCCAAACTGGGGATACGATCGGGGCACGAGTGTAGGCCTACACGGGAAAAGGTCGTTCACTAGGCTTTTCTGTGTAGGCCTACACGGGACAAGGTCGTTCACTAGGTTTTTCTGTGGTGCTCTACACGGGAAAAGGTCGTTCACTAGGCTTTTCTGTGGTGGCCTACACGGGAAAAGGTCGTGCATTGGGCTTTTCTGTGGTGGCCTACACGGGAAGAGGTCGTGCATCAGGCTTTTCTGTGTAGACCTGGATTGCTGCTCAGCGATAGAGCCGCTTGAGGTCGCGGACGATGTTCTTCTGCATCGCCTCGTTGGTTCCACCCCCAATCGACAGCAGAATAGCGTCTCGGTGCAGCCGCTCCACGGGGTACTCTCGGGTGTACCCATTTCCGCCCATGACCTGGATCGCGGCACGCGACACGTGCTCGGCGACAGTGGGGGCGAAGAGCTTGACGGCATCCGCAGGGGCAGAGCGCCTCTTGGTGGGGTCGATGGTCCTCGCCACATGGTAGAGCAGCGCCCGCGCCGCCTCCGTCTCCGAGTAGCTTTCGGCGATGAGCCTCTGCATTTGGCCAAACTCGACGAGATACTCGCCGAACGCCTTGCGCTCCGAGGCCGCGTAACGGGTCATCTCATCCAGGCAACGTGAGGCGATTCCACACGCCTGCGCCGCCAAGGTCACCCGCTCGATCTCCAAATTGCGCATCATGCAGGTCATCGCCCCGCCCTCGTCGTGAACCAGGTTCTCGACGGGCACCTGCACGTCCTCGAAGCTCAGCGGCGAGGTCGTGCTCGCCCGCATGCCCATCTTCCTTTCCTTGCGCCCAAACGAGAAGCCGGGACTCGAGGCCTCGACGATGAAGGCCGAGACATCTCGCGCATTCGGTCCTGTCTTGGCATAGACCAGGAAGACGTCGCCGACGATGCCATTGGTGATCCACTGCTTGGTTCCGTTGAGGACATAGTAATCACCCTTGCGCACGGCAGAGGTCGTCATCCCCAAGACATCGGTGCCAGCACCCGGCTCGCTCATCGCCATACCGGCGATCCACTCCCCGCTGATCACCTTCGAGAGGTAGCGCGCTCGCTGGTCGGCGTTGGAGTTGTTGTAGAAGTTGTGGACGAAGAGCACCTCGTGCGCGAGGTAGGAGAGCATCAGCGCTGGATCGTACTTGCTCAGCTCTTCGATGATGATGGTCGTCGCCACAGGGTCCAAGCCCGTCCCGCCATGCTCCTCGGCCACGGTCACGCCAAACAAATTCAGCTCGGAGCCAAAGCGACGAAACAGCGACTCGTTGAACTTCTCCGATTCGTCGAACTCTGACGCCTGGGGCTCGACGTTCTTTAGCCCCCACTCTCTGACCATCTCGCGGAGCTGGCTGTGCATCTCGGTGGGCGAAAATAGATCGAAGTCGGACATCAGTAACCCCCTATTCATCGATTCGGCAACAAGGCGCTTGCACTCGCCGCCAGGGATATCGGAGAGTCGTGCAAACCCGCAGGGTTGCGCGCAGGATGCGCGCGACAACCTTACACACCCATGTTTCCATCAGCAAGAAGACCTCGCAAACCCGAAGGGCTGCCCGGCTCGAGGGGACTCCCGAGGTCCTTGGCTTGGCGTCAATGGTAAGCGCCCAGGTTCTGTCGAACCCGACCTCCCCCCGGGCGCCTAGAACCTGGGCCTCGGCCCTGAAAGGGCAGATCATACCAGCCCAGGGCATCGCCCTGGGCTCGTGCCATCGCCCTGGGCTCATGGCTGGCGCCAGTGGCTTGTCCCGCCTAGGCGTGTCAAACTGTGCCACTCTGATTGCCCGGTCGCCTTCAAACGGCCAGGATTCTTGAATGAATCGCAGAACTCTGGGGGAAGAGCCATGACCGCCTTCATGCCAAACGGAACCGCTCGACACACTCCTCGCCAACTCTCCGCCCTGCTGCTGGGGTTGCTGGTTCTGGGAGCCTCCTCGCTGGCAGTAGCGCAACCCGACCCCTCTGGTGTCTCCCTGCAGGTCGAGCACTTCGAGCCCCTCCCCAACCAGAATGACAACCTCTGGAACGTCATGGGCGCCGACACGCTGCGACACCTGAACTGGACCACAGGCTCCATCTTCCACTACTCAAAGGGGCTCTTTGTCGCCGAGACCCAATCGGGCGAGAAGATTCGCTTGGTCGACTCGGTCTTCAAGGCCGAGGTCTTCGCCGCGCTGGGCCTCCTCGACGTCGCCGAAATTGGCTTGATTCTTCCCGTCGCCTTGTCCCAATCCGGAGACGACCTCGCCATCCTCAACAGGGCCGGCGACAAGGTCGATGGAGTCGGTTTGGGGGACCTGCGGTTCGTCATCAAGGGACGGCTCCTCGATCCCGCGGACTTCCACGGCGTTGGGCTCGCTTTCGCCATTCCGGTGAGCGTCCCGACCGGCGACGAGGTCTCCTACAACTCCGAGAGCGATGTCCGCTTCGAACCCAAACTCTCGTTGGACTACCGACACGAGCTCGGCTTGTTGGCTGCGGCGAATATCGGCTTCTACATGCGAGACGAGCGGGCGATGCTCAACCTCGTCGCCTCCTCCGAGCTCCGCTGGAGCGCCGGTGTCGCCGCGCCGACCGGCGTCGAGGGCCTGCAGGTGCTGGGAACCATATTCGGCGCGCTAGGGATGGGGGACGACAAGAACCCAGACGACCTCGCCCAGTCCGCAAAGCAGTCCGTAAACAGCCCCATCGAGTTCCTCGCCGGCGCCCGCTACAACACCCCTTGGGGCCTCCACTCGAGCCTCGGCGGCGGGATGGGACTCAATTCGGCCGTCGGCGCCCCCGAATACCGCCTGCTGCTCAGCCTCGGCTTCTCCAGACTCGTCGGCGACACCGACGAAGATGGCATCTACGACGACACCGACCAGTGCGTCGAAGCCGCCGAAGACCCCGACGGATTCGATGACCTCGACGGCTGCCCAGATCTCGACAACGACGCAGATGGCATCGCCGACGCCCAGGATTCTTGCCCCAATGACACCGAAGACCCGGACGACTTCAACGACAGCGACGGCTGCCCAGACATCGACAACGACGAGGACGGCATCACCGATGACCTAGACGCCTGCACGAACGAAGCAGAAGACCTCGACCACTTCCAAGACGAGGACGGCTGCCCCGACGACAACGACAACGACGGCGTCGGCGACTCCCTCGACCAGTGCGCCGACCTCCCAGAAGACCGGGACGGCTTCGAGGACGAGGACGGCTGCCCCGATCCCGACAACGACGGCGACAATGTCCTCGATGAATACGACCTCTGCGACGGAGCCATCGAGGACATGGACGGGTTCGAAGACAACGACGGCTGCCCCGACCTCGACAACGACCACGATGGACTGCTCGACGGCGAGGACCAGTGCCCGGATCAGGCCGAGATCATCAACGGCATCGACGACGAGGACGGCTGCCCGGACCAGGGCGAGTCGCGCGTCAACATCACGAAAGAGAAGATCGAGATCCTCGAGAAGATCGAGTTCAAGTCGAACAAAGCGGCCATCGAGACCAAGAGCCTCGCCGTCCTCAATCAGGTCGCGTCCGTGCTCAAAACCCACCCCGACATCAAGAAGATTCGCATCGAAGGGCACACGGACAGCGTCGGCAAAGCCGCACGCAACAAGACCCTCTCGCAACAGCGCGCCGAGGCCGTGAGAGACTATCTCGTCGCCAAAGGAATCGACGAGAGTCGACTCGACGCCGTGGGCTTCGGGCAGGAGAAACCCCTAGACCCTGCCAACCCCAAGGACGGCTCCAACCGACGCGTCGAGTTCAACATCGTCGAGTAGCTCGACCAGGCGAGCGCGAGATCTGATAGGCAAAGGCCCACTGGACTCAGTCCAGTGGGGCCTTTGCTTTGAAACGGTCACTGCTCTCTCATTGCTCTGCCGTGGTCGCCAAAACCCTCGCCGGCGCCTCCAACTTGGACTTGCCAAACGGGCTCTTCTCGAGCCCAATGAGGACGAAGCCCACCGCCGCCACGCCGAAGGCCCCCGCGAAGACCCCAATCGGGAAGCCCCCTACGAGCTGCTCACCGATCCGCTCGCCGAAGAGCAAAGCCAGGCCGTTGTTGAGGGCGTGGAACAACGCGCTCGTCCAGATGCTGCCGCTGCGATAGACGAGCAAGCCCATCACCAGTCCCAGCATCGTCGTCCCGAAGAGCCGGTAGATGCTCATGTGGAAGGCTCCGAACGTCAGCGCCGTCACCAGCACCAAGAGCACCGGGCTCAGGCCACGACGCAGCCCCGAGAAGACAAAGCCTCTAAACATCGCCTCCTCACAGATACCCGGCGAGACGGCCATCACGAAGAGCACCCAAGCCCAGCCCGCCGTGCTGCTCGGCTCGACGAAGAGCTTGGCCATCTCCTCGGCCATCTCTTTGGGCATGGGCAGCACGTTCTCGGGTAGCCACAGATTCAGGGCCGCGACCAGGATCCAACAGGACGAACCCAGCAGCAGCGCCGCGAACGCCGCACGCAGACTGGGGCGCCGAAGGTTGAAGGTCTCCTTGAGGTCCAGCTTCAGGAACCGGGAAAGCCCGAGGGTCGGCAGCAGAAGCACGACCCACAGCGTGATGAGCAGACCCCAGAGCAGGTCGCGCGATTGCGTCCAGGTCCCGACGTAGAAGAGCAAGATGAAGCCCACCGAGTACCAGGCGAGCGCCTCGGAGATCGCCGGCAGCTTCTGGCCTCGGACCCCGGTGGGGCGCGCCAGCAACTTGATGGAGCCGCGATTGCCGACGATCACCTCCTCTTGGCCAAAGAGCTTCGAGGCCACCACCAACGCCAAGATCGTGGTGACGAACGAGCTGCTGACCACCAGAAAGAGGGATTGCCAATTGACGCCGTACACCAAAATCTCTTTCATCAAGAGAATGACGTTCACGCCGGGGATGAGGGCCAGGCTGGGCGTGAGCACGAAGCCTGGGAGCTGGGCGATCGTCCCGGGGATGATGCAGAGCAACATGACTGGGGTCAGCAAATTCTGAGCGTCCTTGAAGTCCCGCGCGATGACCGCCACCGCCAAGACCAAGGACGCGAAAAAGAACGCGATGACCACGATCGTGATGAAGAGGGCCGCCAAGGTCGGGGCCGTCAGCTTCAACTCCAAGTCGCCGAGCTTACCCAGCCCGATGGTCCCCAGCATCAGCGTCATGCTTGCCAGATTCGCCATGCCCGAGATGAGCGCGATCGTGAGGACGGCCAGGTACTTTCCGCCCACGATCTCCATCGTCGAGATCGGAGCCGAGAAGAGCGTCTGGATGCTGCCCCTCTCCTTCTCACCTGCGGTCAGGTCGATGGCGGGGTAGAAGGCACCGAGGAGCACCGTGACCACGACGAGGAAAGGAAGGATCGAGCCCAGGAGAAAACCTCCACGTTGCGCGCTGTTGCTGGCGTCCTCGACGACAATGTCCAGCGGCTTGGCCAGCGTCGTGGGCAACGACCGAGACTCCAGCCGACGCGCCACCTCTTCCTGCTGCCAGGTCTGGAAGGCGAGGTTCAACCGGTCACGGGCCAAGCGCGAGGTCTCCTCGACGCTCCGGAAATTCACTATGATGCGATGGCTGTCGTCACTGGGGTGGCCCGCCTCTGACCAGCTCTTCAGGTCGATGATGGCGTCGTAGTCTTCCACCGCAGCCGCTGCACCGAGCTCCACCTGGAGCTCCCCGTTCTGCCTCAAGAACTCGACGAGAGGATGGTGCTCCTCCCCATTGACCACTTGGATCTTCGAGGTCTTCTCGCGCAGCTCCGCGTCCTGCATGCTCGCCACTTGAGTCACCAGGATCAAGATCGCGGGATACATCAAGATCGGCACGAAGATCATCAAGAACAGCGTGCGCCGATCGCGCAGCGACTCGAGCAGCTCCTTGAGCGCAATTACCTTGACGATCGAAGCCCTCATTCGACGCTCCCTCGCTGCAAAAACCCTACGATGCGGCCAATTCACCGATGAGACAGAGGAACGCTTTGGACAACGACTGCATCCCGGTCGTCGACCGCATCTCCTCGAGCGAGCCCGAGAAACGGTGTTCGCCTTTGTGCATGATGACGACCCGGTCGCAGACCAGCTCCACCTCACTCAGGATGTGCGTCGAGAACAGGATGCCACGCCCCGCATCCCGGCCTCTTCTCAAGGAATCGAGCACGAACGCGCTCGAGACGATGTCCAGGCCCACCGTCGGCTCGTCGAGGATGACGACCGGCGGGTCGTTGAGCAGCGCGCGCGCGATGCTGACCCGCTGTTTCTGCCCCGTCGAGAGCTCGCTGCAGCGACGACCGACGAACTCATCCATGTCGAATTCGGCGACCAGTTGCCCAATTCGCTCCTCGATGCGCTCCCTAGGAGTCTCGTTGAGCCGCGCGAAATATCTTAGGAATTCGACCGGAGTGAGCCTCCCGTAGAGCCCCGTGTCCCCAGTCTGGTAGCCCAACTCTGCTCGCACCGCGCGGGGCTCCTCGAGGGTGTCATGGCCGTTGATGACGATGCGCCCCTCGTCGGGTTTGAGCAGCGTGGCCATCATCCTCAGCGCCGTGGTCTTGCCGGCGCCGTTGGGCCCGAGCAGCCCGACGATCTCCCCGCCGGCAACCTCGAACGAGAGGCGCTTCACCGCCTCGACCTCCCCATAGCGACGGCTCACGTTCTCTACGCGGATCAATGCGCCCATGCGATGCCTACCTCTTGTCCTTGCTCAGTGCGCCTCGCCCCAACAGCTTCAGCTCCACGGGGATGATCAGCAGCGCGCTCACCAACGCCATGCCGATGGTGGTCATCGTCAGGATTCCCACCCTTCGAACCGGTTCGAACGAGCTGCTCATCAGCACGCTGAACCCTCCGATGAGCAACAGATTCGAAAGCACTATCGCTCTTCCCGTCGCTCCCAAGGTCCTCACGATCGCCTCCTCGATGTCGCCAACGCGAGCGGCCTCGGCGCGAAAGCGTGAAATCAAGTGAATCGAGTTGTCGACGGCGAGCCCAATGGCGATGGTGAAGACCACGACGGTCGTCGTGTTCAGCTCGTAGCCAAAGAGCGGCATCACCCCCAGCGTCCCCACCAGAGGAACGAAGTTCGGCAGCAGCGCGATCAACCCAACCACCCACGAGCGAAAAACGAGGATGAGGATCACGAAGATGACGATGCTGGCGGTGAGGAGGCTGTACAAGAGATCCCGCACAAAGGTGTCCAGCCCAATCGCCGAGAGATAGGCCACGCCCGTCATTCGGTGCGCGATGGGCGTGCTTCCAGAGCCGAAATGCTTTTGGGCAAACTTATCGATCGCCGCAATGATCTTCAGGGTCTTGCGATTCCCGTTATCCGGCAGCCGCACGGTGACGTGGGTATTGGACAGGTCGGTACTGACGAAGCGCTCGAGAACCTCGCCCTGTACCCCTCGCAACAGGCTGAGGCCCGCGGCCGCTTGCGCCTCGCTGTCGGGAGGAAACCCAGCCTCGTTCATGAGGTCCACCACCGACAGAGTCGAGAGAACGCCGTCGAGGCCCTCGATGTCATCCTGGAAGGCACGCACCCGCTCGAGGTTCTCCGCCTTCGAAAACGCCCCGGCCTCGGCTTTTAGGTCGACCTCCAGCGGCAGGATGCCGCCCAGCTTGTCTTCGATGAGCCGGTTGCTCTCATAGACCTTGTCACCCTCCTGAAAGGCGTCCATGACCCGCGCGTCGACGGGGACGCCGAGACCAACCCACAGCGCCACTCCCGCGGCGCCGATGGTGAGGAACAAGACAGTGAAAGGGTTTCGAATCAGCACCCGCGTGGCTCGCTCGACCTTGAGGCTGAGCCAAGTCGACCGCGTGCCCTCTGGCTCTGACGCTTTCGCCAGCACAGACCGCGGCTGCCAAAAGGAAACCAGAATCGGCAGCAAGACGATGATCGCGACGTAGGTCAGCATGATCCCAAACGCGACCAACCAACCAAAGGTTTGCAGGATCTTCGAGTGGGCGACCACGAGAGACGCAAAACCGATGGCCGTCGTCGTGGTGGTCAAGAAGCTTGGCAGCCCGATGTCCGAGACGCCCGCGACGATGGCCTCACTAGGACTCGCTCCGCGCTTTCGATGGTCTTCGATGCGCAGCATCACGTGGATCGCGTTGCAGACCCCGACCACCAAGATGAGCGTCGGCAACGTGTTGTTGATCATATTGATGGGCTGTCCCACGACTCCCATCCACCCCACGCTCCACAGCGTCGCTGCGCCCACCGCGATCAACGGCAGCAGTGCGCTGGTCACCCGGCGGAAGATCCCCAAGAGCAGGATAAAGTAGATGGCACCGACCGCTGGCCACAGGAGCAACTGCTCGGTCTTCATCTGCCGCACAGTCTCCGTTCGCACGAACGGTAAACCTCCCAAATGCAGCTCCACCCCACGCAGGGAACTGTCGCTCACGATTTCTTGGCAACCGGTCTCCATCTGCTCGATGACGGGGGCCAGACGAATCGGGTCCACTGACTTAGGAAAAATGGACACCACCACCATCGCTGCTGAGCCATCTCGGGCGATCAAACTCCCCGACAACAACCCCGAATCCTCCACCGCGTTACCCACGCGCCGAGCGTCCGCCTCGGTCACGGGCAAGCCGTCGATCAGGGGCTTGGGAGCCGCATGCGTGAAGAGCGATTTCAACCCCGTGCCGACCTCCCGCCGCGGCACAGCGGTGAGGCTGTAGGTCCCCTCGACGTCTTCGTACGTCGCCAGATGCTTGGTCAACAGCTCGATGGTCGTCAGCCCTTCGGGCGTCAGAAGGCTGTCGCCACTCGGACTGTCCAGGATGACGAGGAGCATGTTGTCGTTGCTTCCGAACCGCGACTCGAAATCGCTGGCGAACTGCTCTTCCTCGTCGCTGAACTCCAGCATTGCTTGAGGGCGGAAGTCGAAACCGATCGAGGGCAGCATCAGACCGCTGCCTATCGTCATCAGCAACAAGAGGCCCAGTATCGGCCAACGCCTCTTGAGCAGCGCAGCCCCCAACCAACGATAGAACATTCTCTCTCCAGCCCTGTCTTAGGTCGGACCTTGAAGCGCGCGAGTATAGCGTTCTGGGCTTTCAATGCTACAGACCGGGCGACTCTTCGCCGCGCACGCAACACACGCATATCAAGAAGTCTTTACGCTGGAAGGACCCGCGCATCGCGCGATGTCAAGAAGTCTTTACGCTTGAAGGACTCGCACGATGTGCGAGCAGGTCTTTCGTGTGCACTTGGAGGACTCGCACCCTGTGCGAGTAGGTGTTTCGTGTGCACTTGGAGACTCGCACGATGTGCGAGCAGGTGTTTCGTGTGCACTTGGAGGACTCGCACCCTGTGCGAGTAGGTGTTTCGTGTGCACCTGGGGGTTACAATGGTATACAGACCTCGATTCGCTACACCAACGGCCGGCAGAAGTCTCGACAATCCTGGGTAACCCGGCCACCCGATTTTCATAGCCATGAGCCCACCTCCGGCCCAACGAACATGACGACGATGTTCGAAATCAGAAGAACACCCAAACGTGGCCGGCTGGTCATGTTTGGCGTGCTTTTCGCCCTGTTGACGACCGTTGGGTTGACCCTCCTCGCCTTCATTCTCGGCACCGAACCCAATGAGGTGGGGCTTCTTGTCCTCCCCTCGGCGATGACCATCCTCGGTGCGGCGATGGGCGTCATTTTCGTTCATAACACGCTGGCGCGGCGCGCCATTAACGAGATTGTCTTGGAGCTCGAGACTCCAGTCTTGCACCTCGACGACTATTTCGAATTCAACGCGCGCTTTACGCCCAAGGCCGACATCGACGTCAACGGTATCACCGCGACTTTCGAGTGCGTCGAGAAGGCATTCTACCGTGCGGGGACGCGAAGTCGGACCTACACCAAAGTGGTCTTCGAGAGCCAACTCGAGCTCGCCGAGAGAGCCCGGTGTCTCCGTGAAACGGAGCAGCGATTTTCCGGACTCTTTCATTCGCCCCCCGAAGGGATGTGCACGTTCCTGGGAACCAACCACACCGTCACCTGGCGCCTGCGCATACATGTCGACATCGCGCGATGGCCAGACGTCAGAGAGGAATTCCCACTTCGCGTTCTGCCTATCCTCGGCGAACGCCCGGCAGGGGCATGACCATGGACAGCCATTCGTGGATTGACGCCAAGTGCACCATTCGCGCAGTGGGAGTGGCAAAGGACGCGAAGTTGGGGGCGATCGCGTTCGTTGGCACCTCCCTGCTAGTCCAGACGAAACTCACCATTAGGAACGCCGTTGTCGTCGAGGCCGCGAAGCTCGTTCTGCGATTCAGAGGCTTTGGCTCTGGGTCCCCGGAAACCCACGAGCTGGTCCGTCATACCTTCGCGACCCACTTCGAGGGGCCCTGCGAGCTCGAGCTGCAAGACTTCGAACTGGCGATCCCTGACAACGCACCGATCAGCTACGAGGGCAGCTACGTCAAAATCCAGTGGTCTGTCGCGATCGCCATCTTTGGGCCGGAAGGGCATTTCGAGGAGTTCGAGTACCGCGTTTGGGTCAAGCCAAGACCAGTCGACTTCCTTACCGACAATAGGAGCGCCCCGACGCCAAAACACTCGTTTGCGATGCTGGAGCCGATCAAGTCGGACATCGCGGTATCCCTAGCCCGGGAAGCGAAGCGACGTGGCAGGAAATCCGCAGCGAAGTCTGTTGTCGCAGAACCACAGAGCAAGCGCCAAGTCGAAGAATCCGTCGAGGGCTCCGACCGAGCTCCGAAGAACTCGTAGCCATCGACGGCGGAGAGTCGTGCAAACCCAAAGGGTTGCGAGCAGGTTGCGAGCAACAAGTAAGACGTGGTGGCCCGTGTCGTCTACACCGATTTGCCCACAGCGCGCAGCTTCTCGATCTTCTGCAGAATGCGCTCCCGAAAACCTCGAAGATCCGGGTCGACTCCAGGAACCTGAAGCAGTTCGGTCGTCGCCACTAGGGCCTCGAGGAAAACCGGCTCTCGCACGAACTCCATCTTCGAGTCGAGGTCCTCGAGACGCGCGCCGTAATGCCGCAACTCCGAAAACTGCTTCTCGTGCGCGCTGATGTGGGTCCCCAAGGCGAGGAGTCGGGCGAGCAATGGACCAGAGCCAGTCTTCTCCGCGACGAGCAAACCCTCCTGAACAGCGGTCAACGCCTCGCGAAAATCACCACGAACGACGCAGATGTGCGCCCAGACCTCCGCACAGGAGGCGATGCCGATGGCGTCACTGCTGATCGTGTAGAGCTCGTGCGCCTCGTTGAAGTGTCGCTCGGCTCTCTCCGTGTCTTCGAGTGAGAGCGCGATACGAGACAACTGGAGATAACAAGAGGCCTGGCCGTTTCTGTCCCCTGTTGTCGTCAAGTGGTCCAAGGCCTGGTTCAAGAACTGAATGGCCTCGGTCCCCGCGTTTCGCCAACGCAAACCATCCGACTGAATGCGCAGGTTGTGCCCCTCGCCGTGACGGTCATTGAGCTGTTTGTAGCCCGTCAATGCTTCGGCCAGGTGGGCGCGCGCAGGCTCACTGCGTCCCATCACGAGGTAGCAGTGACCAATACCGTTCAGACAGTCGATCTGCCCATGGCGATCCCCCAGCTCAGCAAACGTCGCGATGGCTTCTTCGAAAAGAAGCAGAGCGTCGCGGATACGCCCTTGGGCAATGTCCACTCGCGCCAAACCCAAGCGGCAGTAGTTCACGTTGTAGCGATCCTGCGCTCCTTCAAAGGTCGCGCGGGCGAGCTCATAGTGCTCTCGTGCCTCCTCGAGAACCCCTCCGGAGAGCGCCGTCGACCCCAACGCCATCAGACAGGTGGCCACATCGATTGGGCGGTCAGCGGACTCATAGATCGACCGCGCCTCCCCCAACCACTCGCGCGCCTCGGTCAACCAACCAGAGAGCTGTGCGACCTCGCCGATTCCCCATAGACACTGGGCGACACCGATCATATCGGACTCAGCTTCAAAAAGATCACGGGCCATGCCAAAGAGATCCCAGGCATCCACCAGACGCCCACGACGGGTCGAGATGCGAGCGAGCAGCCAGTTCGCCCGAGCTTGCGGCAGGAGCTGGGCGCGGACCTCGGCGTATTGCACCAACTGCTCGATGTGACGAGTCGCCACATCATACTCGCCCTGCGCAACCGCGATGCGAGCCAACCCCAACCAAACCTCTGTCCAGTCCACCGAAACTCGCAGAAGCCCGCTCTTGCTGACGTGGTAAGGATTGGCCGCCCCAGAACTCTCATCCTCAGCGGTGAGCTGCTGCTGCCGGAACACATCCAACAACTGCCCAAAGTACTGCGCCGCCTCCTTGAAGTTCCCTGCAGACTCGGCCGAACGAGCCGCCAAGAGCTGATACTCGCTCGCTTGGTCCAGCTCGCCAGCGTTGCGATAGTGCTCAGCAATGTCCCGCGCCACACCTTGGAGATAGGGGTAGTAGTAGTCTCGTTTCGTTGAGGCGGCGAGCTTGTGCAGACGGCGGATCTTGCGCGCTGGAATGCCTTCGAGCAGCACATCCCGCAGCAAGGGGTGGTCGAACTCCAAGATGTCGGCCTGTCGCTCCGTCGATTCCTTCAGGATCCCACTATTGATCCAGACGTCGAGGGCGTCGTCCAAGGCGTCTCGCAGGCCTTCTTCCCCTTCGTTGGCGATGAACGCCTCCAGCAACTTGTCGTCACAGGAGGTCCCCAAGACTGCAGCACGAACCAAGACCTCGTAGTACACCTCCGAACGCTCACCCAGCCGGGCCTGAACTCGCTGGATACGCCTTCGTAAGACATCAGCAACCGAGGTGGGCAGCGCGCTCTCGAGCACGACATCGTCGCGCAGCTTCCAGCGCCCGCTGTCGCCGTCGCGCTCGAGGCGTCGGTCTTGCTTCAAGCTCTGGACGAAGTGCAGCGCATAGAAAGGATTGCCGCCCGCCCTGACAGCGAGCCTCTCGGCTAGGCTGTCCTCGAGCGGGAGCGTCGCGCGGATCAACTCGAGGGTTCTTTCGGGGCTCAGCCGTTGCAGTGAGACTCGATGAAAGCTCATGCCCTCGAAGCGCGAGAGGTGTCCCAGACCCTCCTGGACGAGGCTGTGGGAGGCCAGCTCATTGGGCGTCACCGTGCAGACCACGACAAAAGGCGTGGCGTGCAATCGAAACGACGTCGCCAAAGAATCAAGGAACCCCATGATCCCGTCAGTCGCCCAATGAACATCCTCGAGCAGGAGCACAAAAGGCATCTCTTGGGCGACCAGCCGGATGAGCCTCTGGATCAGCGCCAATCGAGAACGGTGGCGCTTGACCGCGGCCTCGGCAAGTTTGCCCAACTGGTCCGCCTCCAGCTCAGCGGAAGGGCGAAGAAACTCGATGATCTCCAACTTGTCGTGCTCGTCGTTGATGTCCAGCCGCTCCAGCACCCACCGGGCCTGCGCCCCCATCGCCGACCGATCCAGATCCGTCGTGTTGAAAAGCGCCTCCAGAGCCCCTCTCAACCCGACGTTCGTCCCATTGCCTTCTGTCGCTGTATACAGCCCCACCACGGCGCGCATCAGGCCGGTCTCAGTGAACTTGTGTAACAGGGCGCGCCCCAATCGACTCTTGCCGATCCCGGCTTCGCCCTCGATGACGACGATCTGCCCCTGACCCGACAACGCCCTCTCACAGATCTCTTCCAGGCGCTCCAGCTCGGCATCACGGCCAATCAACGCGCCCATGCCGTGCGCGAACGTCATCGAGCTGACCGAAGGAACTCCGGCGGTCGGCGTCGGGTTCTGCTCGAGCTTCGGCAGTGGCACGGACGTAAACAAGTCAGACGGGGTACGAATGGCTTTGGCCGGCGAAAATGGCGTCGGCACCTCCACGTGAGGCTTGAACTCCGTCGCCGAGCTCGATACCAGCGCCGCCGCCACAATGGGCTCACTCGGGGTGAGGTCATCCGCGGTCACCAGCATGGGTTCCATCACTGGCATTGGGCTCGGGTCCACTTCTATCGCACGAATCGAACGTCGAAAGTCTGCCGCATTGACGAAGCGATCCCATGGCTTCTTCGCCATCGCTCGCTGGATCGACTGCCCAATGGCCGGCGGAAGATGGAGATCCGGCCGCGGTCGAAGCGGTGGAATAGGTTGCTGTACGTGTTTGAGGATCAGCTCGATGCTCCCTTCAGCCTCGTAGGGGAGACGGTCACAGACAAGCTCATAGAGCATCACACCGACCGCATAGATGTCGGTCCCTGGCCCCACGACTCCCTTCGCACCTCGGGCTTGCTCGGGCGCCATATAACTCGGCGTACCGATGATCGTTCCCGTTTGATGACTCGCCCCGCTGGCCACCACAGGAAGACCCGCAAGGCCAAAGTCTACCAGCTTCACTATCGGCTCAATCCCATTGGCGGAACGCATCACCAACACATTCTCGGGCTTCAAATCACGGTGGATCACGCCACGCGCATGAGCATGAGCCAGGGCATCTAGAAGCTGGTCGACGATCCGCAGGATCGTGTAGAGAGGGAGTGCCTTCTCCTTCCATGACCGAAGAGATTGCCCCTCCACCAACTCCATGATCAAGTAGAGAGTCCCATCCTCGTCCTGACCGAAGTCGAGCACGGTCACGATGTTGGGGTGCTTCAGATAGGAGAATGCCCGCGCTTCCTTGTTGAAACGACGCCGCGTTCGAGGGTCCGCCGTGAACTCAGGACGGACGATCTTGACCGCCACCTCCGTCTGGGCTTTTTCGTCGGTCGCACGATAGACCGCCCCCATTCCCCCTCGACCGAGCAAGGACCGCATTACGTATCGCTGTGCGATCCGCTTTCCGAGGAGTTCGCGACTCATCGCGCAGCTCGCTCGCTGGTATGGAAACAGTTGGCCATCAAGTGATCGGCTGGCGCCGCCCGCCATGTAAGGGGAAACGACCCAAAGTGCGGAAATTGGTCTTCGGTGTCATGCTTCTCGTCATTACATGGATTCACGCCAAAACGTTCGGCTCTCCAGCTAAAACAGAACGAATGCTGGAACTCCGAGGCCGCGCGCAGAACACGCTAAACTCTCCATATGGTGCGATGATGTCAAGCCGACGCGAGCGTCTCTATCATTAAGATGGCAGGACGAGACGGTACGGCTGGTCGCTCTCCACTTTGAGACGACCCCAGGCTCAATGCTCGACCAAATCGATCAACTCCACCTTCGGAGTGGACATCGCCGCCGTGAGCCGACACTCCCCAGTGACCTCGGCGCCACCTCGCAACTCCACCGCCGTTCCGCCCGCTTTCAGCAGGCAACGCTCCACGCTCCCACCCTCCCTTGCAGACACCCACAACTCTGAGAATGCACGAGTACCGCGGTTCGCGAGCGTCACCCGCAGGATATTCAGTGAGGTGTTTCCCGACATACGCGCGACGACCTGCGCTCCAATCACCTCCACTTGCTTCAACAGCGTCGACAACGCCGGCTCTCGCGCCTCCGCACCAGTCAACGCCGCCCCCGCTTGGACACACAGTTCGCCCTGCTCCGCCCCGCAATACTCGTCGTACAACGTCCTGGCCTCCCTCCAGCTGTGAGCGCGAATCGATGCATCAAGTGAATCGAACCCCTTCATCCGCTCCTTGGTCTCACCAAAATGTGACCAAAGTTGAGCGTCCACCCTCCACTCCTCCTCCTCCCGCACGACCCGCAGCGCAAACTGTTCGTTCTGGGTTCCACCGTCATATGCGGATTCGAACCCCGCCAACCACCTCGCTTCGCTCCCCTGGATTCGCTCGTCCAATCCCTGCGGTTCGCGGATCAACGGGATCGCCTGCGCCAACGCGAAAATTCGCACGTCGCCAAAGTCACGGGTCGCTTGGACGGTGCACGTCGTGTGCGTGCGCAGAAATCGATAGACCGCGGTTTGTCGCGCTCGCTCCAAGGGCCTCAACATCGCTCTCGTCTCGGCCGCGACCTCAAGCGCCAACCGCCTGTCTCTGCGCACAAGGTCGTTCGCGAACTCCTCGGCCAACAACCAATGTGGAATCGGCCCCTGTGTGTAGACACAGTAGCCCATTGCCAGCTCGTCGGGGCTCTTCGTGGCTTGGAACTCTTCGCCTTGCGTTTCAGTGAGCACGCCGCTCTCTGTAACTTCCTTGTTCTTGCAGCTCGACGAGCCGATACCGATCAACAAGCACAGAACCAGAAGTACGACCGACGGCCAGCGCAGGTGAGACCCCGCTGCCATGGCTGGCGGAGAGTCGTGTAGTCCCGAAGGGTTGCGAGCCGCACTCGTCATACGAACCGAGAGTCCTTCATCCGCAATATGAGGCAGACGAGCAACAGAAGTGCGACATTGAAAAAAAGCAACATCGCAATAACGCTCAGCAAACTCGACGAGTATTCACCAAAATACCGAGCGATCAAGGTCTGATCTCGCTGATTGGAGTTCAATGTCTCGGCGAGTCTTGTTTTGAACAGGGCCTCCATTTCCCCGCGACGTTCCGTCTCTTCTTGAGTCGGCAAGCGCAGGCTGCCCATCTTTCGCCGTTTCTCGGCCGGCATGCCGTCGCGCATGGCTTCGGCAAACCGCCGCGCAGCCTCCCGTTCCTCTACCGTCGTCACGATCTCAGGAGGCAGCGGGCGCGCATCCTGCTCGACGTGCAAAAGACCCTCATAGGCCCACCGACTCACCATCAAGTTGGCAGACTGACGCACGGCCACACGAGCCCCGCCTTCGAGGCTCTTCAATGGCACGATCAGACCGCCGAGCACCAACTGTGGAATGAGCAACAGCGGAACCAGCGCCACCGCGGCTTCCGTAGAACGGACCAGGGCCGAGAGCGTTAAGCCCACCCCCAAGCCCGCCGTGGAGCAAAGAAAAAGCACCACCAACATGCTCGAGAAAGACCCGTGAAAACCGATGAGGGGATGAACAATCCCAAGCAATATCGTGCATTGCACCAACGACAAGAGACTCAGGATGAAGAACTTCGACAGCACGTAGCTTGGGATCTTTAGGTTGACCATCCGCTCTCGCCGGTAGATCGCCAGCTCTCCGACAATTTCCCGTGCCGAATTGCTCGTCCCGAACCACACCGCGCTGGCCACCAGCATGAAGAGAGCGGCGGCGTCGGCCCCCTCACTCCCTTGGTTCATCATAAACTGGTCTACGGGACTGCCCGTCGGCGGCATCTTCAAATTGAAGACGATCGCCAGCAAGACTCCAATAATTGGGGCCTGCAGGAGCAAAATTGCCGAATTCGTCAGATCCTTGCGCTTGATCGTCATCGTGCGGCGAGCCAACACCCACCACTGCCGCCACACGAACATCCAAGACTTGCGGGTGCGGCGGCTGCGTTGGGTCAATTGCACCTGAGCCGCGTTGTCGCGCCGCCCCGCCACATAGTCACGGTGCTGCGTGGATTCCAAATACTCGTCATGTCGCCGAGCGATGCGCTCAGTGGCATCACTCGCCGAGTTGTCCTCCGCGATAGGCGCCATCGCCGCGTCCGGATTCGACAGGATCTTGTCCCCGTCCGGTGTGCCAGCCTTCGCTTGGGGATTGAAGTACAAGATGGAGTCTGGGTACGTCGAACCGTAGTAGACCAGCTTTCCCCGAGCCAAATACAGTACATTGTCCATCTCTCGATAGACGTCCAGGCTCGGCTGGTGAATCGTCAGGAGAATCGTCCTCCCTTCGTCCGCAAGGCGCCGCAGCAACTGCATAACACTTCGCGTATCACTCGATGCCAAGCCGCTCGTCGGCTCGTCCAGGAACAGCAGCGAGGGCTGAGTGATCAACTCCTGAGCCAAATTGACGCGCTTGCGTTGCCCCCCACTAATGCCTTTCTGAATCGGAGAGCCAATCCGAACGTGCTTCGTTTCGAGGATTCCCAGGCTCTCCAGAATTCGATCGATGAGCCGTTCGATTTCGGCGCTCGAGGTGTCAGGCGGTAACCGCAGCTTCGCCGTGTAGTACAATGACTCGAAGACCGTCAGCTCTCGGTGAATGATGTCATCTTGGGGAACGTAGCCGATGTTGTCTCGGAACTGGTCGTAGTGACGGTAGATGTCGAGATTGTTGATGAGGCTCGAACCGCCACTGGGCGGAAGATAGCCATTGAGCGCCATCATCAGCGTCGTCTTGCCAGCCCCAGAAGGGCCCATGATCCCAATGAACTCGGTGGGATACGCAGTAAAACTGATGCCATCCAGAAGTCTCTTGCGGCCAGACGGCGACTTGGCGTCCTTCACATCCACGGTGATGTCCTCACCGCGAAGCATGATCTCGCCTTGGTATTCCTTGTGAACCACTCCCTTGGTGGGGTCGAGTCGCACGACGTACGTGCCAAACGCGATCAGGTTCTCGGGGGTGATCTCACAGCGAGTGATCCGCACACCGTCGACGTAGGTGCCGTTGGCGCTCCCTAGGTCTTCGAGGATCCAAATGTCGCCTTCACGGCGCAGACGAGCATGGTCACGGCTGACTTGAGGGGCATCGACGACAAGGTCGTTCCCCTCTCCACGGCCGATCGTGATGACGTCTTTGTCTTCCGGCAGCGCAACGGCTTCGCTTTGACGTTTGGTCCTGGTGTATTCGGACAAACGCGCGACAGGGAAACGATAGGACCCTAAGAAGAGCACGTCTTGGTCGCTAAGAAAGACCTCACTATGCGGGACAACGGGGGTCGACCGAACGTTGATATAGGTGCCATTCAAGGAGCCAATATCTCGGAGGAGCCAACCTCCATCTTTGGCGCGCAGAGTCGCGTGATAGCCTGACACCTGCGGAGCAGGAATGACGATGTCGTTGTCATCCGCGCGGCCCAGGGTCAACTCGTGCTCCCCAGCCTTGCTCCAGTCGACCGCGCCGATGTCGATCGCGAGGGTTTTGGCTGCCGTGCGGTTGAAATGTCGCAACAGCGATTCATCGAACTTGAACTGGTAGCTCCCCAGCCCAATCACGTCGTTAACCTGTAGAGCGTTGGTCTCGACGACCCTCTCTCCGTTTACGAATGTGCCATTCGTACTCCGAAGATCGGTAATCTCAAAAGACTCGCCCACCTTGCTGATTCGAGCGTGATAGCCAGAGACCTGGGGGGCGGCAATCGAGATCGTGTTGGTCTCGTGATACCCCAGCGTGATCACCTGGGTCGCGCCCTCCTGCGGTGCGGCCTCGGCACGCAATTCATCCCGCGAAATCGCAGAGAGGTCCGACAGAGTCTCCTGCACGGTGCGCATGGCCTCGGAGCCCTCACTCGAGCGGGCTCGCCCCAAATGCTCTTCAGTCAAGACGAACCGAAACCGTCCCAACGCGATCTCGTCGCCGATCGATACATTGGCGCGGTCGACACGGGCCCCTGCGATCGTGCTGCCGTGCTCACTCCCCAGATCCACGAACTGCATCCCCGTGCTCCGGATGTTGATCTGAGCGTGGTGCGGGGACACCGATGCGTCGTTGAATATCAGCTCGTTGGATTCATGTGTACCAATCCGAAGGACCTTCAACAAGACCACCCTTGCAGCTCCATGTTGGCGTAATGCGAAGAACAGAGCCCCTGAAACATGGCAGATAAATGTCGCCAAACAGCTCCAAGTCCTGCGGCCACCTTACAGGGCTCTAGAGACGACCAACTGGCGACGCACGAGCGTGCGCACTATCCATGATCTCTCATGTTTGCTCAACGCTCGAAACGGAACTCGCCGCCAGCACCACAAGAAACCAAACTCGCGCCGTGCGGCCCGAGTTTGGTGGTGGACGGGGTGGAGCGGTCGAAGGGCTACTGTGCAGGAACCATGAATTCGACCTTATCGTATTGCTTGAGTTCCTCTTGGTCCGCCTCGACGACTCCCTGGCATTTCCGTGCCTCGCAATCGTAGAGGGTGACCTTCTTGCCGCGTCCCACCAGCTTCCCAGTCATCTCCTTTGTCACACCGTACTTCGAGCCAATGCCACGAATTGTGATCTTCGCTTTACCCGACTCATCTGGCGTTACGAGCGTGATGGTTCCAGTGACCTTCTTCGGCGGCTCAGCCGTTACTGGAGGTTCCTCGACGGGAGGGTCGTCTTTCTTGACCTCAACGACCACAGGAGGGTCTTTCTCAACGACAGGGTCGTCAGGCTTCTTGGTCTTGACCTTCTTGACCTTCTTCTCGACGGGGTCCTTGTCCTGAACCTCGGCTTCGACGACATAGACCGTTGCGGGCTCGGCGGTGTCCTCAGGTACGGAAAAAGCAGCGCTCACCGTGTAGACCGACTGTCCCTTCATGCACGCCACTCTGAAATAGTAGCGCCCAACCGGAACCTCAATTTCGGAGAACTCATAAAAGTCGCTGCTCTCCGTAATGTTGAGTCGGTCAATTGCTCGCCCGAAACCGTCGTGGAGGAAGAGATCGGCGTCCATTCGGGGGTTGTCCACACGGACAGACACCCTCAGTACGCCTGCCTGCTCGATGAGCAGGTACTTCCAGTCCTCGTTGTCGCCGGTCTCGGCGTTGCAGCGATCGTCGTCGCTCGTGTTGAGATAGAGTTGGGTCGCAGTGTCTCGTACACCATCAGCCCCAGAGTTCGAGTTGTACCCGACTTCCTTGGGGCCGCAGGCCAAGACAGCAAGCAAGAAAAGTAGCGCTGGTAGGAAAAATCGTCTCATAATCAACTCTCAATCGGCAAGTGATGGGTCGACGAATGTGCTCAATTCTCGGGGATCTTAATGATGATGCGGTCCGCATCCTTGATGGCGTCAGCAGGAGCATTCGTCGCGGCGACGCAAGAGTTCTTGAGGACTTTGGTGATCTTGAATCGGGCTCCTGACACCAACTGCCCTTTCACGAAGATTTCGCCAACTTGACCAACCTTGACGCCATTTTGGTCCCCTGAGCCAAGTTTGAGTCTTGAGCCATCATCGACTGGGGTAATGAGCCGCAAGCTCGTCTCCAGCTCCCTGTACGGCCCCTCGATATCGGCGACAATCGGCTTGAACTTCTTGGCTGCTGGCTCGGCGGCGACCGTGGCGGCCTTGGGCTCACTCTTGGCTTTTCCTGAGGAAACAGAGGCCTTTGTTACGGTCGAAAGGGGCACCGCGGTCGCACCTTGTGGAGCCACGGGGGTCTCTGCGACAGAGGCGGAACCTCCTGCCGCGACGGCAGGCAACGCGCCGCCACCTGCTGGCGCCGCCGCGCCGCCGGCGGCGGCGACTGGAAGCGACCCCCCTGCAGGGGCCGCGGCCGCTGCTCCACCACCGCCCGCAGGAGCGGCAGCACCGCCAGCAGCGGCAGCTCCACCGCCCGCAGGCGCCGCGTCAGCGGTCGCTGCGCCATCGAGCTGAAACGTACCCGCAAAATCAGGCCGGATTGTCCCTCCATCTCCCCCGCCGTTGTCGTCTTCGCCATAGGCATGGTTGCCCTTGAGCGAATAGATCGAGGCGCCTTTCTCGGCCTGCAATTTGACGAAGTAATATCCTTGGTCGACTCGCACGACGAGCTCGTCATTGGGGATAGAAGCTTGGTGGACTCGAGACTCCAGCTGAGCGCCGAACTTGTCATGGACTGTGATTACAGCCTGTTTGATGTCTGATGACTGATCCCAGAAGACCTGTACCGTGAGGAAGCCAGGAGCTGGGACGGCGAAGCTCTTCCAGTCCGTCGAATCGCCGGCTTCTGGGTTCAGGTCATCGCTCACCACCTGGCCGATGGTGACAGGGATGGCCCCGCCACGATCCTTGTCGGGCCCGCTGTTCTCATCGGGCCCGACTGTACAACCCCAGCCCGAGACCAGTGAGGCAGCGAAAAGGAATTGGAGCAGGGTGCGTTGCAACGGTTTTCCTTTCATGAATGAGTCCGCATTGAGGTTCGGGGGAAAGTGAGACCAGCAGCGAAGTGTGCGGGCCAAGGTGAGCGATAGCCATGGAGAACTATAATGATCCAAGGTGCAGCACACAGAACGCTAGCATGGCCCCTGCAACCCGTCAACGCAGGGCCACAGCCGAGCTTACAGTCTCTCGGCAACGCTTAGAGGCTGGCGCTAGGCGGGCCGTGCCGTGGCCAGCTCACGCTTCGTTGAGGTCAGCCGACCCTATGCGGCGATGAGCTGGGGTCTTGCGCGCCAAGCGAGTAACCACCCGGGTTTCCTTGCGTATTCCGCGGCCACTAGAGAACAGTGGTCGGGAGGCGGCCGCTCCGGTGGCCATGTGACAGGCTGGTGGAGCTCGAAGACCTCACGTCGGGACCCCAGTGGGGGCCGGCGGACCCAAGAGCGGGCTGCGGGGGGCGGGCGTGCAACCGGCGGGCCTCATTGGAATGCTTTAATACCCGTTGGTTGCAGGGCATCAGCGAGGGCGCGCAGAAAATCCAGCTCGAGTGGTACGCAGGTTGCGTATAGGGCTCCTTGTGCCTTCAAACATGTTGTTGATGAGCTATTTTGGTTGCCGTTTCCGACTGTTTGTTTGGAGACGGCATGTTTCGAACGCGGTTGACACTGGGTTGTGTTAGGTGCTATGAGGGGGCGCTATTTGTCCAAATCCAAAGAGGACAGGTGTCTCCATCGGGCTCAATGTTGGATGGTGGCCGCCGCTCCTGAAGCCGGGATTCCTGCAAGCCGCTCAGGGACTAGGTTGGTGTCGTGGGTCAATTCGAGATCGTCAAAGACGTTGGGAACACGCTCACTAAGTTGCTCGAATCGAACCTGAAGAACTCAGGTTACAAAGACGTCGAGCTCTACACGAGTATTCCGACCGAAGAAAACATCAAGAAGTTGCCCGCAGTTTCGTTGTTCCTGAGTGCGGTTTGTGTGGATCCCATTATTCGGGAGAGGGCTGAGAAGCTGGTTTCAGTGAGCGACGAGTCTGGCGAAATTGTCGAGTATCGCATGGACCCGCCAATGCTGCTGAAGCTGTACTATGTTGTCTCAGCCTGGGGAAAAACCCCGCAAGAGGAGCACGTACTTCTGGCGCTCGCCATGAAGGTGTTCTACGAGAACCCGGAGATTTCTGGGGAATTGTTGCAGGGTTATTCGTTTCGGCAGCGGGAAACCATCACTATTCGCCCGGTGGAAGAGCCGAAATTCGGCTATGAGGAGACAATGTCTTTCTGGAGGAGTATGGGCGAGAAGATACGACCGGCTGCGCAGTTTTGCGTTTGGGCGTATCTAGATAGCGACCGTCGAGGTGAGCCGGTTCGGCGAACCTTTGATCGCTCTTTGTCACTGGCTGGCTCAAGGAGACGACGCAGGTGATGAAAGCAAGGCGCTAGTTCACCCGCAGGTTTAATGCGGTGCTGGCGTTCCCCTCGTACGCCGGGGGTGGTCCTCGGCGAAATCGTCAACCCAATGGTCTTACACCGAAAGAAACAGGAGAACACATGGCGACAACGTATCTGTCACCTGGTGTCTACGTCGAGGAAGTCGATCGAGGCACTAAGCCGATTGAAGCTGTTGGCACGAACACGCTCGCATTCCTAGGTGAATGCACGGTGGGGCCGGTAAACGAGCCCATCCTTTGCACGAACTGGAGTCAATTTACCAAGAATTTCGGCGATTTCCAGAATAGTGAATATCTTGCTCATGCCGTTTACGGGTTCTTCAACAACGGTGGCGGACGTGCATACGTCGTCAACGTGGGCCAGTGGGACCCAGAGAAGTCTGTGGATCCTGATGGCGAGAAGATCGCCAGTCGCGCAGCTCTCTACATTGGTAAGGACAATGGCCCTGGCGCGAGAACTGGTCTGAAGACCCTCGAGGAAGTGGATGACGTGAACATCCTCTGCGCGCCTGGTCAGACCGACCCGGCCATCCAGGACGCTGTTCTCTCGCACTGCGAGAACATGAAGTATCGGTTCGCTATTCTAGATTCTCCCGAGACCATCGAGAAGGGTGGCGTCGATCGGCTGCCCAAACCGCGCGATTCGAAGTTCGGCGCTTACTACTTCCCGTGGGTTGAGGTCTACGATCCTCAGAAGGGCAATATCTTCCAGCCGCCATCGGGCTACATGGCCGGTATTTATGCCCGCAGCGACGAGGAGCGTGGAGTTCACAAGGCGCCCGCAAACGAGATCGTTCGTGGTGCACTTGGCCTGAAGTACTACATCACGAAGGGTGAGCAGGACATTCTCAATCCGAAGGGAATCAACTGCATCCGCTTCTTCAAGAACCGCGGAATCCGTGTCTGGGGCGCGCGCACCATCTCGAGCGATCCGAGCTGGCGCTACGTCAACGTCCGTCGACTGTTCAATATGATTGAGCAATCGATCGAGCACGGAACTCAATGGGTTGTCTTCGAGCCCAACGATCACAAGCTTTGGAAGCGAGTCGAGAGAACCATCACCGCCTTCCTTCTCCGAATCTGGAGAACCGGCGCCTTGATGGGGCAGACCCCCGAACAAGCGTTCTATGTAAAGTGTGACGAAGAGACCAATCCACCTGAGGTGGTCGACGCCGGTCAGCTGATCTGTGAGATCGGAATCTGCCCAGTGAAACCCGCCGAGTTTGTCATCTTCCGTATCGGTCAGATGCCAGCAGGTGGTGACGTTTCGGAATAATTCCCCCCGAACCGTGGTGGCCATTTCGGCCACCTCAACCCTGTGAAGGAGACTTCAAATGCCTACCCGTCGTGCCGAGCTCGATCATGTTGGTGCCTATAACTTTTCCGTTGAGATTCAAGGCGTAGCCGCTGGCTACTTCAAGGGTGTCGACGGAATCAACTGCGAAATCGAAGTCATCGAATTCCAAGATGGCGACGACTTGACCCTGCGCAAGCGTCCCGGCCGCTCCAAGTTCGGCGATGTGACCCTCAAAAAGGGCTACATCGTTACCGCCGAGCTGCAAGAGTGGTGGAAGGCGGCCCGTGATGGGCAGTATGATCGCCGCGACATCTCCATCTGCCTGCATGACAACGCCGGCAACGAGATTCGTCGTTGGAACCTCTACGGATGCTGGCCGAAGCAGTGGAAGGTCAACGCCTTCGACGGTAAGGGCAACGACGTAGTGACCGAGGAGATCACCTTCGTGGTTGAAGAGGCCGAAATCGCCTAACGTCCGGTCCTTGATGGCTAGACAAGCCGGCCCCACCGTAATACGGTGGGGCCGGTTTTTTTATGGTTGAAAGGGCCTCTCTTGGTCGGTTGTGATGGCTGACTGTGGGGATCAACTCGACATAAACAGCAGGATCTAAAATGGCGTTCCAAACCGAGTTTCCGTTCACACTTCCCAAGGGTTACGTCGACAAGGATGGCAACTTGCACCGTGAAGGCGTCATGCGCCTTGCTACCGCAAAAGATGAGATAGCGCCCCTGCAGGATTACCGAGTGCAGGCCAACCGGGCTTTCTTGGTCATTATCTTGCTGTCGAGAGTGATCGTGAAGTTGGGGACGCTGAGAAGTATCACCCCGAACATTATCGAGGACCTTTTCAGCTCCGACCTTGCATACTTGCAAGAGTTCTATCGCAAGATCAACGAGGAAGGGACCTCGACACTCAAGGTCAGCTGCCCGGCATGCAAACACGAGTTTGATGTCGATATGGGGACTGGCTTGGGGGGGTACTGAGCTACCCCCTGGAAAAGATCTACCAGGAGGTAGCTTACATCGCCTACCACTTCCACTGGTCCGTCGACGATATTCTGACGATGGAACACAAGGAGCGGCAGATCTGGATCCGTGAGATTTCGGAGATCAATCGCGAGATTAATGAGAGCCGAATGGGCTGAGTGCGGCTGATCCAGTCGCGGCCGCCCAGCGCTTCCTTGGCGTGAACCAGCTCCTGGTTTGAGCCTCGCATTGGGTTTTTTGATATGGCAAGGATCCGCGTACCCGGCGTCTACTTCGAAGATAGAGTTCGTGAGCGAAGGGACATCACTCTCGGCGAGACGGGCGTGCCAGCGTTCCTTGGGGTCGCCGAGCGGGGACCGTTGAACGTCCCGACGAAGATTCAAAACGCCCAGCATTTCCACCAGGTCTATGGAACGCCCGTCGAGCACTCTCACCTCTCCGAGAGCGTTGTCGCATTTTTCCTGAATGGCGGACGGCACTGTTTTGTCGTTCGCGTGGCCCACATTTTCAAGCGCGGCAAGGGTGATCTGGCCAGAAAGGCGCGCTACGAGGTCCTTGATCAGGATGGGTACCCAGCCATCGAGATCAACGCCTCGAGCGAGGGGGCGTGGGGTAACGAGATTTCGCTCTCGGTCAGCCAGCCCGCCGAGCCACGGGTGCAGACCTTTATTACGCTGGACGCGGATGCCGACGCCCACCGGGCAATGCTGCAGACGACGCGAGGCCTGGAACCAGGCATGATCGTGCGTTTGCGCGATGGGGTCGAGGAGCGCTACGTCACCCTCACTCATGTTCGGGCCAATGAGATCTTTTGGACCGGCGACCTCAACCATCTCTTCAAATCCTCGGCGCCGACTTATGTGGAGCCGGTTGAGTTTCATATTCTGGTGACCACGAGGAGAAAGATCGAAAGGTTCGAGTTCCTCTCGCAATCTCCGACCGCAAACCGGAACTACCTCAGGGTCATAAATGGCGAGTCGGAGCTCCTGCTCGTCAAAGACCTCGAAACCACTTCGCTGCCTCCCCTCCGTCTGCCAGAGAAGGTCGAGGGCGCGAAGCTGCGTGGAGGTCGTGATGGCCTCGACGCGATCACGCCCGAGGATTTCATCGGCTACAACAACGGACCCGACGCGCGGTTTGGGTTGGGGAGCCTCGAGGCAAACGAAGAGGTTGACCTCATCGCGATCCCGGACCTCCACTATGCACAGCAGCATTGTTCGGGATTCAAGAGTGAACGTGACATCGTGGCGGTACACCGCGCGATGCTGGACCACTGTGAACGGATGGGTGACCGCTTTGCCCTGCTCGATTTGCCGTGCAAGACGAGTTTCGAAGAGGCTCTCGATTGGCGGCTGAAGTTTGATTCGGCTTTTGGTGCAATCTACTTCCCGTGGTTGATCTCCGCAGAGAACGATCGCAAGGCCGTCCCGCCGTGTGGCCACATCGCCGGCTTGATCTCGAAGTGTGACCAGAAGGATGGTGTTCATCGTGCTCCGGCAAATCTGGCGCTAGAAGGCGTAGTCGATACGAGCATCGTGTTGCGCGAGGCTCACTTGGCGGAGCTGAACAATAAGGGCGTCAATTGCGTGAGGAGCTTCCCGGTCAGGGGAATCCGACCTTGGGGCGCCAAGACCCTGTCCAGCGAGCCGGAGTGGCGATACATCACCACGCGGAGAATCTTTAACGCTCTGCGCAGAGCCGTCTATGAGAACACGCAGTGGGTCGTGTTCGAGAACAATGGCCCCGATCTCAGAATCAAGGTGACCACGGCGGTTCAGGACTTCATGCGGGCGCTTTGGGCTACTGGGTACTTCAAGGGGCAGACCCAGGATGACGCGTTTTGGGTGCAGTGCGACGAGAACAACAATACCCTTGAGGACCTTGATGCGGGGGTATTGGTGGTCGACATCGCAGCGGCGCCCAGCCGTCCAGCAGAGTTCATCTACATGCGTCTCGAACACACGCTCGAGGACCGCCGTCTGGGTGATCTCAGCGAAATCGATATGTGAGGTCGTCAGGCCCCTGTGACGGGCGGGCACGGCAGTTTGACCGCTGGCAACTGGGAGCCCGATGAGGCATGCCAAGGCTCAGCGTGAGATGCACCGTCTCATCGGTGGGCTGCCTGAGGTGGTACTCTCTTTGCATCTAGTCACTCACACTCAATGCGACGAGATGCGGCCGCGCTTGCGGTTCCACAGTACTATTCGCAGAAACAGAGCATTGGACGTTGAGTGCAGGCTAACCATCTAGTTGTTGTGGGGAGCCCGGTCCCCATTGCTGAGTCACTAAAGTCTCAGGACGTTCGCGGAAAGGAGACGGCCGATGGCCCAAAGTATTGACCAGAACAGTGACCCCTTTGGGACCTTTGCGTTCAAGATCGTGATTGGGGGGATTGCTCAAGGGTACTTCCAAGAGGTGAGTGGCCTCTCCGCTCAGATCGAAATTGTGGAGGTCCAGGAGGGTGGGCGCAACAACACCACGAGAAAGCTCGTGGGGCAGGGGAAGTTCCCAAACCTCGTTTTGAAAAGAGGGTTTTGCACCGGAACCCTCTTGCAGGCACTGATGGAGTTCCATGACTCGCGCAACCGCATCAACGGCTCGATCGAGATGTACTCCAACAAAGGCAGCAAGATGGTGGCGAGCTGGACCTTCACCAACGGCGTCCCGGTCAAATGGGACGGTCCGCAGTTGAGCGTCAGTCAAAACGCCATCGCGGTGGAGAGTTTGGAGATCGCGCATGAAGGAATCACCAAGTACAAGGTGAACCCGTTGGATCGATCGGGCGGTTAGCAGTCGCATGACGTTTATTAACGGTTTGGATTAGGCAACCGAAGTGCGGAGACGGCGATGTCGAGCAATGGACATCAGGAATCGCAGAAGCACCCCAAAGAGAAATTTGGAGTCCTCCTGCGGCGTATGACGCTGGCGGCTTTGGGGCTTGATGGTCTCGAGGGCGTCGGCGCCGAGTCTTTGGATGCGTTGGCGAGCGCGGATCGCTTTTGCGACCGGCTCGACCAGCGCTCCCAGGGGCTAGGTGGGGGCTCGAGGGTGGAAGTCCTCAGTGGCCTGCCGCGGTTTATGCAGATCATACAGGGGCGCTATCTGCCAATGGCGGACAATGGCGTTTTGTCGAGGGTTGATCTCGACGGCCCACGTACGCCGGCCGACCTCGGTCCTTGGCGTCGTCTGCTTGATGCGACGTTGCTCGTGCTTTTCGACGAGGATGAGGATGGTGACTTTGTTCCGTGGTCGCCGCAGGTCAGGCGCAGGGACGTGGGGCGCGCGATCGCCGAGCTGGCGCGTGAGCGCCAGCTCCCAGCTGTCGCCAGGGTTGCGCCACCGCCGAGGGCTATCGGTGCTCAGCCAGAGCGAAAAATGGCTCAGTCGGCAAAGTCCGCAGCCTCTGCTGCGCCTGACGATGCCTCGGTGACCGAGCGCTTTGTTCGCCATATCACCGAGCCCGTTCGGCAGGGTGATGGGCTCTTGGGTGTGTTGAGCCTCTCTGACGAAACAAGATCTGCAGTGTTTGGTCGCCCGACCAGCACTGAGAGTCGTCGTCCGCTGACAGCTTGGTCGAATGCTCAAAAGAGCGGGGCGTTGGGCAGTCTTGGAGCAAGTGAGTCGAACGCTGCCCAGGGTGGCGGAAGAGCCGTCGGATCGCTGAGCGGCACCCACACCAGTTGGGCAACTGGGCTCCCTGGTGTTGGCTCGATAGAGGCGGAGCGTTTTTCGTCGAGTCTCGCCCAGCGCAATGACGGCCAGTCGACAGGATTGGGAAGCAGTCTTGCTATGTTGGGTTCTCTCCGCTGCGTGCGACCCCTTGGGGGCGAGGTGTTGAGTGCGGGTTCGCTGCGCGGCGCGGCTGGCTTTGGTGAGGGGTCGCATTCCCAGGATTTGCGCCCCATCGGGTTCAGGGCCATCGCGGACGCTGAGGGCGCAGCTTGGTACAACACGGACTTGGCACCCGGAAGTTTGCTCGCTTTGGTCCCCGAGAGTGTCGAGGCGACATACCTCGCGTTGTTGGCAGGGTCTACCGCCAGCGCCGGTGGTGCTGTCTCGGGCTTCGGCGATGACATCGCCCCGGCGGCTCCACGGCGTCTCGTGTCACAGGCGGCGGCGTTCGGCCAAGAGGGCGTCTCGGGTTCGATGTCCGCATACCCGAAGAGCATGGGGAGGGCGGGGGCAATCAGCGAGTGGATGTTCAAGCAGCCAGCGCAGTTGGCCTCAGTCGCCCAAGGCTTGGTGGGAAAAGGGCGGGCCGTTCGTGGAGGTGACTTTGCGCCGGCGGGACTAGCGCAGCGTGGTGCGACCGAGGCTGGGGCGGTACGCAGAGCAGAGGACTCGGGTGCGACTCACGCAGCTTCGAACACGGCACGCGTCCGGAATCGACTGATCGCTTTTGCGACCCACCAGGGGCGTTCAGGTGCACTTCTGCAGTCTCTGGCCGATGAGATGACCCATCTCGCTGGGCGGCTCTCTTCGCCCAGGACCCCGGGAGTCTCAGCAAGCCTTTTGAGAGACGGTGCGGTTCCGTCGAGTTTGGGATTCAGGGGCGGCGACATGCTTGCGTCCCTCTCGGGTGTGCTGGCACGGTCTCAGGCGGGCAGTGCCTTGGGTCTCGAGACCAAGCCCGTCCGGTACGACTCGAGGGGCCTCTTTGAGGCAGGCGTTTTCGAGTTCCTGAAGGGGGAGTCCGAATCTATTCGAGAGGACGAGGCGCAAGCACGCGCCGAGCAAATTGTCCGCGAGAGAATGGGAAGGGCTGACGGGTTCATGACGGTCCTCGGCCGTGTGGAAACACTTAAGAAGAGGGAGCAAGAGTTCGCGCCTTTGGCTGCCCTTCTCCGGCAGGCTGCGGACACTGGTCACAGTGGACAAGAGACGCGGGCGCCTCGGTTTGGTTCGGTAGCCGAGAAGTCACTTGGCTTCGAGCGATCTGAGAGGGAGCTCGTCGCCGCTCTCCGTGCGTTGAATGTGGTGAGCCCTGGTCATCTACAGGCTGCCCCCCTCGCCTTCGCTTCGCAAACCGGCGTCGTCGGGTCCATTTCCGGCATTCAAGACGTGATTGAGGATCCGATCTTCGGGCAGTTGGATCGGTTGGGGGCATCCAATGAGGCTCGCGTTGGTCGTGCAGGGGCGCCCTCTCTGTTGAGTGACACGGTAATCTCTGGGCGGCACATGCCGGCTCTTTCTGGGATTCTTAGTGAAGTCCAGAGATTTGGCAGCAAGGTGCTCTTCGGTCAGGGAGAGTTGCTCGGCACAGCGGCAGAGGAGAGCACGTTGACCCGCCTCAACCGCATGCTCTCTCTGATCCGTGTGGGGGATAAAGAGACTGCGGAGGTCAGAGAGACTCTTCGGGCGTTGCAGCGGGCTGGAATGCTTCCCGCTGAGAGCCGATTGGCATGGGTTGGAGATGAGCCAGTTTTGCTTCATGGGGGGGTGGAAGTGCCCCCTGCGGCTTTCGGCGACATCGTCGAATCAGGGCTGAGCCCGGCAATGTTGGGGCAAGTTCGGCAAATCATGCCAGTGGTGAGTGCTCGAGAGATGGTCTCTCCTGAGATCAACCGCGGTGCGAAGCAGGAGATCGGTGATATTGGCAGAATGTGGGGGCTCGAGCGCGCGATCGCGCACCTTGCTCCCGAGATCCTTCGGACTGGTGATTGGCAGTCGGTTCAGCTGTTGAAGGCAGCCGTCGGCAACCATCTGGCTGAGGTGGGGAGTGGTGCCTCCGGCCGTGACCCCAGCAGCCCGACGAGTTCGAAACTCCGTCGTCACGCTGGGCTCGGCAGAGTGCGGCAGTTCGAGTCGAGTTCTCCGAACCTGGATTCGGTGGAAGCGCGGAGTTTGGGTCAGCAGTGGGAGACGAGAAAGATTCCAAGCTCGATCGGGATCGAGAGAGAGAGGGTCGGGTTGAGTCTCGTTACCCCATCAGCGGCCGAACGGCGTTCGCAGTTGAGCGCTGACGGCGCTCTAGCAGATTCCGCGATGAGCAGGAGTGCCGCGGTGAGCAGGCGTGCCGCGGTGAGCAGGCGTGCCGCGCTGAGCGGCAGCGCCGCGCTGAGCGGCAGCGCCGCGCTGAGCGGCAGCGCCGCGCTGAGCGGCAGCGCCGCGCTGAGTTTTGCGCCCAAGGGGCGCCGAGGCTACAGCCAAGCGGAGTTCACGTCGGTGAAGCTCGACGTCGAACGCAGACCGGCTGCGGTGTTCAGCGACCACGTGCCACGAGTTTCAGGGCTTAGCCGTCACGAAGAGCGTGTTGCGGCACAGGTTGGCGGGTTTGAGAGAGATGTGACGGCATGGGGTGAGGGGTTCGGAGTTTTGGGGATTGGTGAGCAAGCTGCACCAGTTCATGTGTTCTCTGATGCTGGGGATCGGGTTCAGCTCTCCTATAGTCCGCGCGTGCTCCAGAGAATTGCGAGTCAATGGGGTGTGTCACCGGAGGCCGAGGGTCAATCGGCGGCGTTACCGGCTCGACAGCTCCACGCGACTCTCAGGGAGGCGTTGACCCGTCCCGGCTCGACTCTCGCATCAGTAGCTCGGGAGTTGTCGAGTCGGATCGTTGGACTCAACATCTCCTCGGATGAGGTCGTTGGTACGCAGGTGACGGCTCGCAGCGAAGTGAATTCGATGGTTCGAGCGATCGAGCGAGCGGTCGATCGGTTTAGCTCCTCGACAGCCTCGACGGCGAAGAGAGTCGTGCCGTATTTCGGTTCGATCGTGCCGACCGCGTTCGACTCGGCTTCGCCGGCTAGGATCCTGGCGAGCGCATTCCGAGGTCTTTCGACCCCAGCAATTGAGGGTGACTCGACTCTTGGGCTCAGGCTCGAAGGCAGGGTTGGCCAAACAAGTGGTGGGGCAGCTGGTCGCGAGGCTGTTCGGGGGCACTCACTGCGTACGATGGACGGTGATCGATTTGAAGGGAAGGCAAACTACGAGATGGTTCGTCCCTCTTCATTGTCGCGCGTTCTGAGCCGCTTCAGCCCTGAGATCCAGGGGATGTATGGCTCACCAGCGTGGCACACGCAGCCCGGAATGTTGGACGCGCAAGGGGCGGGGAGTCTCGCAGGGACCTTGTTGCAGTCGGGCTCTGGAGCCTCAAGTCCTGACGAGGCGCCGTCGTTCCAATCGGCGAGCCCATATGAGCAACGGTTCTCGACACTCCGTGGTGAGCCGGGTCAGTTGAGTGATGCGTTGGAGCATTTCAGGCCAACTTCTTCATCTCCAGCTCCCAACGCAAGGGCGCAAAGTGAGCGACGCGTTGCGGGAGTCTCCCAGCAAAGTGCACAGCCAACGCTGGCTGAGTCTTTGTGGGCCATGAACGAGGCGACTCCGGGAGCTACCCTGATCGGCGATATGGGTGAGCAGATTCTCTCCCGAGTCTCAGACCAGGGAGAGACACTTGGATATGTCACTCCGGTTGGTCTGACTAATGATGTGGTTGCGGACCTGTTCGACCTGGGTTCCGGCCGAAGGGCACAAAAGAGTGGTGATCGCCACGAAGAGGCGCGAATGCTGAGCCGGATTGAGCATCTGCTCGATAAGGCACAGAAGATAAGCGGTCGAACGGGAACGATTGGTGTTTCGGCGGAGCTTGCCGCGTTGGCTCGCCTCGGTGAGACGGTAGGTGTGCTCGGTGATGAAGGGTTGCCCGCGTGGCGGAAGACGAAGGAACATGTGGCAGGCGTCGAGCTCGGGGAGCTCAGGGACATGTTGCGTCAGGTTGGTGCGATGCCGATACAGGGTGACCGCACAGCTGCAGACCGAGAGTATGTGAATCCATTCATTGGTCGTTCGTCTGCGCAGGATGGTGCTGAACCACTGTTCAAGGGCGATGTTGCAGCACAAGAGGCAAAGCCCTCGAGTGAAGTTCAGAACCAACAGCAAGCGTTTGCAGCAACAGATGCTGGTGTACCACCATGGGAAGAGTTGGCGCTCATCGCCGATGAGGTCTATCGACGTATCATCATGAAGCTCCGTGATGAGCTCAATCGGAGGAGGTCGGAATAATGGGTGAGAGCATTTGGTCTCTCGAGGCAAAACTTCCTGGGCAGGTCACGACTCCGTGCATGCTCATCGCAGAGAACGGTTTGACGTGCTTGGCAATGCTCAATCCCAAAGAACTCGCTTACAGCAAGTCGGTTGGATGGGCAGAGCAGGCAGGGACGGGACGTGACTTCCCTGATCTTCAGTTTACGGCAGGGAAGTCCATCACCATCAGCGTCGAGCTGATGTTCGATCGCTACGAGGAGAAGGGTGACGTCCGCAAAGACACTGACACCCTACTCAAGATGGCGCTTCGGGATGAGGGTCTCCACCGGCCTCCGAAGGTGGAGGTGAGTTGGGGTGGAGACATCTTCCAGGGCGGGTTCGAGGGCGTCGTTGAGAGCGTGAAAGTCCGCTACACGATGTTCGAGGTCAACGGTACGCCCTGCCGCGCCGTGGCCACGGTCGGTCTGAAGCAGGCCGGAGGTGTCAGTCCGTCGGGAAACAGTCCGGACATTGCGAAGATGCGGGTTGTCAAACGCGGTGAGACGCTTCATTCGATCGCGGAGAGCGAGTATCGGAATGCAGGAGAGTGGCGTCGTATTGCCGATGCGAACAACATTGATGATCCATTGGCAGTGCAACCCGGCTCGAAGCTTCTGATTCCACCGATCCTGTAACGCGAGGGCCACACGACTGGGTCGATGCTTCCCTCTTTGGAATCACTAGGCGTTAGGTGTACTCATGAGCAAGATGAACCCTCCAGATTTCAAGATGACGCTAGGTGGCGTCGACTTCTCCGACCCGGAGATGGCCA
Source organism: Deltaproteobacteria bacterium CG_4_9_14_3_um_filter_63_12 (assembly GCA_002789955.1). GTDB lineage: Bacteria > Myxococcota_A > Bradymonadia > UBA4248 > UM-FILTER-63-12 > UM-FILTER-63-12. The sequence goes on from PFUG01000088.1 coordinate 50,793, forward strand.
AACGGGTCATCGAAATCGAAGTTGAGAACATCGCCGACGGCCCCGATTACTTCAAAGTCATGTTGGATGATCGGGACGAATACTTTGCCGGTGGTGGAAAGATCAAAGAAGGGGACAGCGCGAAGATCGCGCTGGGGTATGTGAACGAGAGCTGCATTGACCTCATCGAGGGTGATGTCACTGGCGTGGAGAGCTTTCGTCGAGAGTACCGCAGGAAAGTCTATGTGATTCGCGGGTTTGATGGGATGCACCGTCTGACCCGTGGACGTCATCGACGATCTTGGCTGGACATGAAGGATTCCGACGTTGCGGCGCAGTTGGCTGGTGAGGCCAGCTTGGGCTCGGAGTGTGACGATTCGGGGATCATTCACCCCTACATTTTCCAGAACAACGTGACGAACCTGTCTTTCCTCTACGAGAGGGCACGCAGGTGTGGTTTTGAGGTGGACTGCCACGGGGCGACCTTGCGCTTCAAGAAGCCCGAGCTGAGTGATCCGGTCTGCAAGCTGATCTGGGACGAGTCAAATCTCCCAGGGGGCGGCAGCATGGGCAACAGGCTTCTGAAGCGTTGCCAGTTCTCGACCTCGACCCTGAGCCAAGTTGACGAAGTGACGGTCCGTTCTTGGGATCCCGACGAGAAGAAGGAGATCATCGGGAAGAGTTCGGACATTCATGGGTCGACGATGGGCGGCAAGAAGACTGGTCCGCAGTACGCTGCGGCCGGGAGTCCGTCCCTGAAGATTCAGATCAGTGATCAGCCTGTACGTTCTGTCGAGGAAGCAGAAAAGGTCGCCTACTCAATCCTCAATCAGCGCGCGAGCAACTTCATGACAGGTTTCGGCGCGAGTGAGGGAGACGGGACGATCAAGGCCGGGAAGAGCGTGGACGTTTCATTTGTCGGTTCGGAGATCGACGGCATTTACTATGTCGCACGGGCGAACCATATCTTGAAGGTTGGTGCTGGGCCTGGGAATGGGTACACCACCGAGTTCGAGATTCGGAGGACGGGGCACTGAGATCGGTTGTCGCGTGCACCCTGCGCGCAAGCCTACGAGATCCGGGGCTCTTCTTTGTTCGAGGGTGCGAGTTCTGTGAAAAAGGCCAGCAAACGCTGGCCTTTTTTCGTCTCTGGCTGGTTTGCGGCGGAGCGAACTTGTTGCGCACACTCCTGTTCGTCGATTTCATGCGGCTAGGAGCCCTGTGGGGTTGTGGTATGGTGCGCCGATTATCGAGCGTTTTGTGGAGACTCGTAGCTCGTACAGAGCGCGAGGGTCGAGTAGCTAGGCGAGCTGCACCGCTTGCTTGGTCTGGGAGCAGTGGGATATAAGACGGAGGCCAGTGAATGAGTGAGCATGACTTGGAAGAGCTCTCGATGTGGCAAGACATCTTGGACGATGTTGTCAGCGGGCGCTTAGATGGGCATGTTTGTCCGTTTTGCAACAAGAAGACAATCGAGGCGGAGGCGGACGAGGCTGGAATCAACGTCCGCTGCACGAATTGCGGGAAGTGGGTCGAAGGTTCGACACCGTTCTGAGAAGTGGCAGTGCATGAGCTGGTTTTGGAGGTGTTGTGAAGAGCTTCATTGGCTCAGGATTCAATTTCCCGCTCAAGGTTGACTCCAATGGCTCAGTCGCGGTGAGCTGTGACGAGGAGAATGTGGAGCAATCGATCAAGATCATTCTTGGCACGGCGAAAGGTGAGAGGCTTTACCGCTCGGCGTTTGGGTGTGCGATCCACGACCTGGTGTTCCAGCCAAACAATCGTGTGACAGCTGCGCGGGTTGAGTCGGCGATCAAGGATTCCTTGTTGAGGTTCGAGCCCCGCATCAAGGACATCGAAATCCATGCGAGTCCGGATGACCACGAGCCAAGCCGGATGAACGTAACCATCACCTATGTTGTCCGGGCCCTGAACAAGCGCGAAAACATGGTCTATCCGTTCTACCTGCGGCGAGAGGAAGACGTATGATCCCGGTCCCTAACCTCGATGACCGAAGCTGGGAGGACTTGGTGCAGGAGGCGATTAGCCTCATCCCCAAGTATTGTCCGGAGTGGACGAACCACAATCCATCAGACCCTGGAATAACTCTCGTAGAGTTGTTCGCATGGCTGATGGAGATGACCATCTACCGGCTGAACAAAGTCACCGATACGAACTTCCTGGCGTTTCTCGACTTGATGGGGATCGACCTGCAGCCTCCCCAGCCGTCGAGGGCCTTGTTGACGTTCGAGCTTGTTCCAGGGGCCAAGAACTTCCAGGTGGTGCCCGAAGGGACGAGCGTTGCAACGGATTATAAGGGGGATGTGCCGCCGGTCGTCTTCGAGACCGTGCGTGACCTGTTGGTTCTGCCGACCAAGCTGCTCAAGGCGTTCACGCAATTCCATGACATTTTCAACGACGCGACGCCGTACACCCATGGTCGTCCGGGGCAGTCTTTTGATGTGTTCATGGGGTGTCAGCGGATCGAGCGCCTCATCTACATCAGCGACCCGAACTTGGAGTCGTTGAGTGAGGAGGCGTTGCTGATTCTTGGGTTCACGACGCCTGAGGCGCCGGACGTTGATTTTCCGTTCCTGTGTGAGTGGGAGTATTGGAACGGACATCGGTGGCGCGAGCTCACGGTCGCTTCGACCGAGTTGTCGACCGGATGGTGTGCGTTCGAGGGCACTGACGAGCTGACGCCTTGTGAGGTCAACGGGGTCGAGGACTACTGGGTGCGTGGGCGTTTGGTCGAGGTTCCGAAAGATCCGTCGATGACCGTCGTCGACTCGGTCATGATGCGAATCGAGGTTGTCGGCGAGGGGGTGTTGCCAGAGGCGGCGTATTGCTCCATCGAAGGCAACCTCTACATTCCGCTGGATCTGAGCAAGAACTTCTACCCACTTCAAAAAGACCCAAAGGTAGACTACTGCCTCTACATCGCTAGCCGTGAGCTTCTCGGTCATCCCAACGCGCGAATTCGGATCGAGTTCGAGTTGAGTGAGAGTGCACTGGCTGATGCGCCCAATGCTTCCGAGGATCTCAAGATCCAATGGGAGTATTTCGATGGCAAGCAGTGGCAACGATTCGCGACGGCGACGCGATCCTCTGTCGAGGAGGGGCTAAAGGGTACAGAGTTCGAGGACACCACGTGTGCGTTCACGAAGACTGGGACGGTCTCCTTCAGGGTCCCCGAGGGCATCTCCGAGGCCGCGGTGAACGACGCAGAGTCGTATTGGGTGCGCGCGCGCATCGTCAAGGGAGACTACGGCGTCGCTGGAACCTATGAGCTCGATGGTGACAAGTGGGCCTGGAGAGATGAGCGTCCCCTTCGCCCCCCGCAGTTGAAAGGGCTTCGTCTCAAGTACACCGAGGACGATCGTTGTCCGCACCGGCTGGTGACGTACAACGACTTCCGCTACATCGACATCACTGAGTCGTGCGCGACGGAGTTGCGGCACGTTCAAGTCTTCGAGCCCATTCCTGATGAGAGCCCCTCGCTCTACCTTGGTTTCGACGGCCCATTTCCAAACGATTTCATACAAATCTTCATCAACGTCGTGCAGAAGACAAGCATGGAGTTGGTTAGGGACCAGGATGAGTTGCTGCGTGCTTATTACAAGCGAATGGAAGAGTTGTACTACGGCGACAAGAAGGTCGTGTGGGAGTACTGGAGCGGCAAAGACTGGCTCGACTTGGGAGTTGCTGACCGCACTCACGCCTTCACGGAGAGCGGCTTCATTGAGTTTGTCGGGCCCAAGGACATGGCTCCGACGAAGAAGTTTGGTGAGCACTTGTTCTGGATCCGCACCCGTCTCGAGATGGGGGGATATGAGCAGTTGCCTCGCGTTGATCACATTCTTCTCAACACGATCACGGCGGAGCACCGCACGACGTTGAGGTTCGAGATCCTCGGCAATGGCGGCGGGACTCCAAACGAGCTTTTCAAGTTCAACAACCGCCCGATCTTGGAGGGCGAAGAGATCTGGATTCGTGAGAAGGAGGTGCCGCCGCCTGATGAGCAGGAGCAGCTGCGAAGCGCACACGGAGAGAAGGTTTTGGAGACCGACCCACGTGAGGGGCACTGGGTGCGTTGGGTTCGGGTTGACAGCTTCTATGCGTCGAGTGGTCGAAGTCGTCACTATACCGTGGACCGAATCAACGGCTCGATACGATTCGGTGATGGTCGACGGGGGATGATGGTTCCGAAGGGGGACAAGAACGTCAAATGTAACCTCTACCGCTACGGCGGAGGTGTTAGGGGGAACATTGGTCCAAACCAGGCGACGACCCTGAGGCAGTCCATCGCATACATCGACAGTGTGACGAATCACTACGCCGCGAAGGGTGGCTCCGACGTTGAGAGCGTGGAAGAGGTCAAGCAGCGCGGCCCCTATGTGATCAAGAGTCGCTATCGAGCAGTGACGAAGGAGGACTTTGAGTGGCTTGCCCTGCAGGCTTCGAACTCCATTGCGCGGACCCACTGCTTGCCATCCACTGAGCGAGAAGGCGAGGTCTGTGTCCTGGTGGTGCCGAAGTTCGACGAGGCGAAGCTCGACTACAGTCAGAAGTTAATCCCTTCCACTGAGTTGGTGCGTCGCGTAAAAGCCTACCTCGACGAGCGGCGTCTGGTGACGGTGAAGGTGAATGTCGAGAAGCCTCAATATGTGGAGATCTCAGTGAACCTGGACGTGATCCGGTCATCGACGGGATCGAGCGAGCGTTTGAAGCGTGACATTGCGTTAGCGCTTCGCCGGTTCCTGCATCCGATCCATGGTGGTCGTGATGGCAAGGGGTGGCCATTTGGGCGCAACGTTCTAAAAGTGGATCTGTATCACGTGATCGAGGAGGTCGAGGGAGTGGAGTTTGTCGATCGGATTCGCATCTATGATGAGGATCGCAAAGTTCATGTCGAGCAGATCAAGTTGGGTCCGAAGGGGCTTCCGTACCTTGTAGACATAGACATCACCGAGAAAGCGCGGGAGCGCATTCTATGATTTGGCGGGTGGCTTCGTTACGTTGGTCGCCATGGGTTGAGCTGCCATGAGGGAGCAAATACGTCGCAAGTTGAGGGTGCCCGACTTGGCGGGTCTGACCGTACGGAATGCGGGGTTGCTCCTGGAGACTATGGGGTTCCCGCAGCCTGAGATCCGTTATGAGGAGAGCTACGAGAGCCCCATGACGGTGATCGACCAGCAGCCGTCGAAGGGACAGATCGTCGACAGCGACATCATCCCGAACCTAGTCGTCGCGCAACGTTCGCTAGCTGAGTACCTGCCGGGTATCTATCGGCAGAGTGTGTACGAGGGGGATTATTTTCTCAGAGATCTGCTGTGGGTGTTTCGTCATCTGTACGACGACATCAACACGGTCATTGATGAAATCCCCATGCTGTTTCAGCCGTACCACACGCCGCCGGAGTTCCTGAACTGGCTGTCTTCTTGGTTGGCATTTGCGCTCGACGAGAACTGGCCAGAGGAGAAGAAGCGATACCTTCTGCGTCATGCGGTGGATTACTACACGATTCGGGGGACGGTGAAGGGGCTGAAGCTCTACCTTTCCTATTTTGTCGGGGTGGAGCCTGAGATCGTCGAGAATGCCTGGCCATTCAAGGGGTTCCAGATTGGCGTCCACAGCACGATGGATCTCGACTCGATTATCTTTCCGCCGGTGAATCGCGCTCACTGTTTCATCGTGGATATTGCGCTTGAACCCTCGGAGGTCGACGATCAGCTCCTGATCAAAATCCACGACATCATCCGTTCGGAGAAGCCGGCCAACACCATGTATTTTCTCCGTTTGAAGGGTCGCAAAGTGCAGCTTTCGGAGTTTGCGTTGGTGGTTGGCGACGACGACACAGGCTATGTTATTGGTTCTGGTGAGGAAATCGTTGACGCGGGTGAGGCGGAAGTCGACCGCATACCTGGCGAAGAATAGGACGCGATAGCGGGGAATCTCCTTGCGCACGTAGTTGAGGAACAGGATGGCCGAAGATCTGGGATTCAAGCGCATCAATTTTTTCAAGGGCTTCGTCACGACGACGAAGGACTGGAACGATGCGGAGTCGTACCACGTTGAGAAGCGCAAGCTTCATAATCGTTGCTTTCATGGCGCGGGAATTGTTGCTGGCTATCGGCAGGAGCTCGCGGTTCGGGCACGCGGTCGGCCAGACATGTCCGTGGAGGTGTCGCCTGGTTACGCGATCGATGGTGTTGGCCAGGACGTCATCCTGTGGGAGACGGAGATCAGGACGATCAACAAAGGCGACTACAAGTTGCCTCTGACGATCTACGTAGTGGCGAAGTACGTGGAGGAGTTCACGGACTTCATCGCATACCGGGAGAATCTGGACTTCAAAGGTCATCGTCGCATCTTGGAGAAGACCAAGATCGATGTGACGATCACGGAGCCGGATATTCGCAGCGAGATCGAACTTGGGCGTGTGTACCTGACCGAAGACGCCAAGCGCATCACGGACGCAAAGGATGACCTGGACCCCGGTCCCAATGAGATCGACCTTCGATTCGTGCCGAAGGCTGGTGTCTCGGGTGGTTACATCCAAATGGATCTGATGTTGCGGCTCCGGGCTCTGCTCAAGCAGCAGCGGCAGTTCTTCACGAACTTGGCTCGTGACAAGAAGGTGCTCAGTGCAAATGCCGTCGCCATCGGTCTGATGACGATGGAGATGTTGCTGGAGTCCGGCTCAATCGGCCCGTCAAACGTGCTCCCGTTGATGAGAAACGTCGGAGACCTCGAGTGGGATGTGATCACCGAGATTGAAGCCACAAAGCCTTCGATCAAGGCGAAGAAGGACTTTGGAGCGTTCAAGCACTCGGTGGAGGTCTTCCGAGGTCTCTTGGGCGAGAACCCGAGCCTGGTCGACGAATCGGGCGAGCCAAAGTTCGATAGTCTCGATCAGATCATCGGCTTCCAAGAGAAGGGTGGAGACGCCCTTGGAAACATCGCCGGAGAGCCTGCTGCCGTCACGACGGTGGAGGACGACGGAGAGGTGAGTCTGAAGCTCGGCGACGACTGGGAGAAGATCAAGGAGATGAGCGGGAACCTACCGGAGACCATCCTGGTCGACGGTGTGGAGTGGACGTTGGTTGATGGCATCGACATCCTCGACAAGCAGAGCGAGGACGGGCATCACTTCCAGATCGTCGAGGCTCGTGACTCATGGCGTACACGCCAACGAGTTCGATACCCAGATGGTACGGTGGTCGAGGACGCGGGCATTGCACATGAAGGCGGGCACGCGACGTTCGAGATCAAGAACGTCACACCCCATCGCCCATTGGCGATCCTACGTCGTATGGATTACGTGCGCGGCGACTACGAGATCGAGTACAGCGTCAATGAGAAGCGCGTTGGGATCAGTCAATGCCCTGGGAGCGACCGTCGCTACCGTTGGAGGAATTGGCCGTTCGTGATTTCTGAGGAGTTCGTGACCGCAGAGCTGCTCTCAGTCAAGCAGAAGGCGGTAACAGCGGATCGCGACATCAATATGTTCCGGTTCTGGTTCTATCAGGCCCTGTAGTCGGTTCGAGGGACAGCGGATGGTGTGGCTGGGGGGCAGGATTGTCGCACGCTTGGTGTGCGATAATTCTGGCCAGCCAGTCGGCAAATAATTCATACTGTCCGCCGGAGGGCAGCGGGATCCGCTGAGCGAGTAAATGGACTTTATCACCGGCATGTTCAAAGCGATGTTCTCGTCTTCCACGCGTCGATACAAGGCGCGTGCGAAGGCGAAGGTGCGTGCGGCGACCGTGGGTAAAGTGCAGGCCAAAGTGTTGAAGGCCCGCTCCACCGTCGACAAGAAGGTCGCAGGGGCGCAAGACAAGATTCTGCCTGGTGGAAAGAAGGGCAAAGACAAGGCAATTGGGAAAGGGAAGGGACCTCCAGCGGGACCTCCAGGGGCCGCGCCGGCTGCCGGCACAGTGGCCGGAGGATTACCGGCGGGGCGAGTTCCCGTCGGTCCAGGAGTCGCGGTGGGTCCCGCAGGGCCCGGTGCGGTGGGTCAAGCGCCAGGCATGCCTGGACGTCCAGTAGGTCCCGGGGCAATCCCGCAACAGGGCGCAGTCAACATGGGCAAAGGCAAACGAAATAAGAACCAGGCTCCGATGGGGCAGGCGAACGGCTGCATGCAATGCGGGGCCGGGCTCCAGCCTGATTGGGACATGTGCCCATACTGCGGGAGCGCAGTCGGCGCCGCCGCAGTTGCCGAGGGCTATGGCCAACAAGGCTTCGTGCAGCAGGGCTTCACACAGCCTCAGGCACCGGACGAAGAAAACAAGACCGTCGCCATCAACATCGATGACCTCAACAAGAAGCAGACGCGACCTGTTGTTGGATGGATCGTTGCCCAGAACGGCAACCATCGCGGGCATGACTTCCGTTTGTATGATGGCAAGAACTTGCTTGGAACGGCCGCAGACTGCGACATCGTGGTGACGGATCCATACCTCTCCGCGAAGCACTGCACGATTCGACACGAGGACGGG
>PFUG01000401.1:0-5022 GCA_002789955.1 Deltaproteobacteria bacterium CG_4_9_14_3_um_filter_63_12
GCCGCAGATGGGGTATTTCCGGACGGGCACTAGCTCGCAGACGAGGAAAACCCCGAGGCCACCTGCTTTACCGATTGTCCAAGCGGCTTCGACTGTGTGGAGGGTGTCGTCTTAGAGTACGACGGAGCGATGGCCGATTTCTGCGCCCCTCCTGGGGTAGACCTCTGCCCGGGCAGCCCTGTTTGGACCTGTGAAACATCGACCTGTGGGACGCAGGATCCTCGCTATGGCGAGTGCCTGACGCGCTGGTGATATCAGACTCCCTCAGCTCCCGAACATCTCTTCCGACTCCTCTCCGAGGAGGGCCAACCCAAAGTCGAGGGAGCTCCCTGCCTGACTGACGCGGACTGCCGCCCGGCAGCGGACCCCGCACCGAGATGGCTCTGCGACGCCACAACCGGGCTCTGCGCGAGCAGCCCTCGCGAAGCGGCAGACTGAATCGGGGCGGATTGCGGACTGACGGCCTTGCCCGTGGACTTCGGCGAGTAGACTCTCGTCACAGGAGCCACCTGCCCGGTCTGTGTCGTGTTCAAAGACCAAAGCGCAGACTGCGTGGGCCAGACCTGCACGAGTCTCTGCCAGTTCGACGAGGACTGCCCCGACGGGTACGTCTGCACCTGCTTGGGGGCCTCCTTCGCAGGAACACCCAATCAAATCTGCCTCAAAGCCGACCCCGATGGCCGCAGGGACTGGCGCTCCTTGTTGTCGTGCTTGTGAGTCAAAGCGCTGCTTGGCCAGGAGTTGCTAGGCGGGGCTGTTCAGCTCGAGGTCTTGCCCGCCGACGGCCCGAGGCGCCCTCAGGCCATCACCACCCGGTCTCGCCCCTCGCGCTTCGCGGTGTAGAGCGCCTCGTCGGCCCGCGCCAGCAGCGCATCTAGAGAGCCGTCCTCACTCCCCGCAGCGACACCGATGCTGACGCGCAACTCGAAGACCTTGTCCTCGAACTCGATGGGACTGGCGCAGACCGCCGCGCGAATTCGCTCCGCGACGAGGAGGCCGTGGTCAGGCTCCGTTCCCGACAACAGCAGCGAGAACTCCTCGCCGCCGTAGCGCCCCAAGACGTCGACCTCTCGGACCGCCCCCTGAACGCGACGTACGAACACCCGCAACGCCTCATCACCCGCCGCGTGCCCATACGTGTCGTTCACGGCCTTGAAGTGGTCCAGATCCATCAAGACGACGCAGAACGAGCTGCTCCGGCGGCGCGACTGGCGGATCTCCTGTTCTGCCAAGACCCAGAAGTGCCGCCGGTTAAAGACGCCCGTCAGCGGATCGGTGATGGCCAACTGCTCCATCTCAGCGAAGAGCCGCACGTTCTCGAAGGCCATGGCGGCGTATTCGGAAAAAGTGGCCAGAAGGTCGAGGTCCCGCGCCAAGAAGCCCTCCGCCTCTCGCCACAGCGCCACACACGGCAGCTCGCCGCTGACCTTCGGCCGAGAGACCAGCCAGTAGCCCTGCCGCTTCCCGATCGTCAACGGCCCGGACGAGGTGCCCACCGAGCGGTCTCGAAAGTGGATGACCTCGACGTCACCCGCCTCGAGTAGGCAGGCGCCGTCGCACTCGATGAGTCCTCTGGCGAGCTCGGGCAGGACCTCCCTCAGGCTCGCCGCGTCCAAGCGCGCGTTGAGCGCCGCCACGCTGCGGTGGAGGCGCTCGGCGAGCCGGCGCTGGGCGCTCTCGGACTCGACTTGCAGCTCGAGGCGGAGAAGGTGCGAGGCCTCCAACGCGATGGCGATGTGGTTCGCCAGGGCCATGAAGATGTCGACGTCCTCTTCGCGAAAGACCCCACTCGCCAAACGGTTGTCGACGTACACCACGCCCAAGAGCTTGTTGTGCAGCCGAAGCGGCACGGCCATGACCGAACGCAGGTCGTGGGCGACGATGCTCTCGGAGCCCAAGCTCTGACCTTGTTCGGTGCCGCTCACCACCGTGGGTTGCTCGGAGAGGGCCACCTTCTCGACGACGGTCCTCGAGTAGTTAGAGACCTCTTCGAGGTCGTGGCGTTCGGAGTCCCTGCCAGCGAGGAGCCGCAGCGCACCTTCGTCGTTGCTGAGAAAGAGCAAGCCGCGCTGGGCGCCGAGCACCGAGACGATGGTATCCAGCGCGGCCCGCGCTTGCTCTTGGGTGTTCCCGTGGCCTGCGGTGTGCAGGCTCAGCTCGAGCAACGCGTCGAGGTAGCGCTGGATCCTCGAGGGCTCTCCGCTGCTGCGCGGCGCGCCCGAAGAATACGAGCTCGCTGTGCTCGAGCGGTGCGTCGTGCTCGGCTCCAGCAGCGCGCTTTGCCTCACTCGCCGAACTCTGAGCGTCCACTGGTGGGCGACCGCCAGCTCGAAAGCAGCCTCTGCACAGCGGCGCGCAGCCTGCTGCGCGCCGCTGCGCTGGTAGGCGAGGCTGCGCAAGCTCTCGATCTCGAAGAGTGCCCAGACGTTGTCGGTCTCTCGAGCGTCGCTCGCGCCGCGGTTCAAGCACCGCTCGAAGTCGCCGTGGCGCTCGCGCGCCAGAGCATCGACCGCGCGAACGACCCACACGTGCGCTCGAACTTCCGGAACCTTCGGCAGTTTCCTCAACGTCGAGACGAGCTCGGAGAGCAGCCGAGCATTTTCGGCGCTGGGCTCACTCAGCCAGCGATGAGCCCGCACATAGCCCATCGCGACGTAGACGAGATCCCACTGCAGCGGCGCCGTTCGAGGCCCAAAGCCCAACTGCTTCTGGTAGTCCAGATAGGCCCGCTCTGCGGCCGCCCAGTCGCCGATCTCCCACAAGTGAGAGAGCCAATGCCCGAACAGCTGCCCGAGGATCCAGCGCATGTCTGGGTCGATCTGACGTTTGAGCCCCTCGTAAAGGTGCTCGGCCTCCGAGACGTGGCCTAACGCTGCATGGAAGGGGATGGCGAACCACTCCGGAACCTCCGATGGGTCGTGCAGCTCCTCCTTGAGCGAGAGCAGCTCGTCGAGGGCTTCGCGGGCGTGACCCCGCAGGAACAGGCTCCAACAGTACGTCGTGGTCGCTGCGATGACGTCTTTGGTGGCGAGGAACTTGGCGAAGCGATGACGGACCGCTTTGAGTCCCTCGACGGCCCCGAGGGCCTCGCCGCGAAACTGCATGGCGTAGGCGCGATAGATCAAGGAGTAGCCTTGCGCCGCGGGGTTGCCGATGGCCTTGGAGACCGCCTCGGCCTCCTCACTGAACCGCTTCGACGTCTTGGCCGCCCCGATGATCGAGAGGATGACCGACGTCCCTGCCAGATAGCGCGCCAGCTCCTTCGACGGCCCCAGCTCCACGCAACCGCGCCGACCTAGCAGCGCGGACTGCAGCATGCTGAGCGTGTTGACGCGGTAGAACGCGGCCTCGCCGGCCTCGGCGTAGAGCGACGCGGTGTGCCGCCTGGTCTCGCGCTCCTCCTCGCTCATCTCGCGAGGACCGCGCACCCAGAGCCAGCCCCAAAACCAGACCACCAGGGCGCGCAAGAGTGCGATGAGCGACTGCTCGGGATAGCGCAGCCCAACTTCTCCAAAGGCCTGCCGAAACGACGCCTCCGTGTCCGCCATCTCCAGGTTGATCTTGTAGATGAGGCCGACCTCCAGATGGAGTCGGGAGCGTTGCTGGGGGGTGCGAACGACCTCCAGGGCCTGTCGTGCGCTCTCGAACGCGCCTTCTCGCTCCTTGACCCGGACCGCGGCGAGGGCAAGGCCGTACTCGAGCTCGGGGTCGCGCGCTTCGTGCAGCGCGCTGCGCGCTGCACGAGCGTGCTCGAAGTAGCCATAGGCCTGCTCTGCCGCAAAGCTCTCGAGGGCGAGCCAGCCGGCGCGAAGACAAGCCCTGGCGGCCAACTCGCCGGCCTGCTCCAATGGCACCGCCATGATGTGATGTGCCCGCGCGAAGACGGCTCTCGGCTCCGCCTCGTCGTCGCCCCAACGCTCGGCCAACCGCAGGTGAATGGCCTCACGCGCAGTGGGCTCGATGCGGCTCTGCACCGCCTCGTGCACGGCTTGGTGAACAAACAAATACTCCTGTTCGCCAGCCCTCTCGATGATCTGCGCGTTCTCGGCGGCCAAGAGGGCGGCGTCGAGGTCGGGAAGGCCGTAGCGCTCTAGCTCTCCGGTGGTGAAATGCGCGCCGCAGAGCGCCGCGACCGAGAGCACCTCCAGCGGTCCCTCGTCGAGCTCGGCGACCCGCTGGCCCACCAACGTCTGCACGTCCACTGAGACCACGACGGACTCGAGGCGAGCAAGATCCAAGCGCCACTCGCCCCACTCGTAGCGAAGCACGCCCTCGGCGAGGAAAGTCTTGAGGTACTCGAAGACCGCAAACGGGTTCCCGCGGCTGCGCGCCCAAATGCGCTCGCAGACCTCGGGCGGCGCGCTGGAACCCAGGTATCCAGCGATGAGGGCGTCGACCCGCTCCCGTTCGAAGGGCGCGAGCGTGATGCGGGCTCGGGGGGCGTCCAGTGGGCCGTTGAGCGGGCCGACCGAGAGGCTCAACAGCACGAGCGGGCTGCTCTCGAGCCGCTGAACGAGGTGGTGAGCGACCTCGAGGCTGGACTCGTCGAGGGCGTCGGCGTGGTGCAAGACGAGGACGCAACGCCCATAGGCGTGAGCGAGGCGCAGGAAGAAGTCGGCCAAGAGGCGAGGATAGTGCGACGCGAACTCGGCGAGGTCGCCGGACGGCGTTACGGCGAGGGCCCATGCGAGGCTCGGATGCATGGCGGCCAGTATCGGTGCCGAATCTCCCGCGGCTTTCGCGATGCGGTCTTTGTGGCGCGTGGGGTTCGGGCTGTTGCGGGCCTCGTCCGAGAAGCTGTCGAGCGCCTCTTTGAGCGGACCAAACGGGACAGTGTCCGAACGGCTCGCCACCGCCCACAGGACCAGCGTGTCTTCCAACGTCCCCAAGACCTCTCGGACGAAGTGTGACTTCCCGACGCCGAGCTCGCCAAGGACCTGGAGCTTGGTTCCGCGGTTCCCCGCGCTGCCGATGGCGCTGTGCAGCCTCGCGGCGTCCTCCGCGCGAGGCACGCTGACCGCG
>PFUG01000401.1:5041-8530 GCA_002789955.1 Deltaproteobacteria bacterium CG_4_9_14_3_um_filter_63_12
CCCGACTGGTAGCGATCGTCAGGATCCTTGCGAATCAGCTTCGCGATGATCCGGGCGAGCCCCACGGAAATCTCTGGACGTAGGTCGCGGACGTCTGGGGGCACCTCATTGGCGTGTCGACCGACCAGACCGGCAGAATCCTGGCCATCAAAGGCGGGGCGGCCGGTGATGGCTTCGAACAGCATCATTCCCAGCGCGTAGAGGTCGGAGCGGCCGTCGATGGGCCGGTGCAAGATGCGCAGCTGTTCGGGGGCGCTGTAGCGCAGTGTGCCCATGACCCGCTCGTCGGTCTCGCCGAGCTCGCTGATGAAGCCGAAGTCGATGAGTCGAGGCCGCCCCTCGCTCAGGATTACGTTGGATGGCTTGATGTCGCCATGCACCAGGCCGTGCACGTGGACCGCGTGCAGCGCCGAGGCGATCCCGATCGCCAGCTGAACGACCGCGGCTTCGTCGAGGGGACCTTTCGTGAGGAGCCGCTCCAGCGTCTCGCCCTCGACGAAATCCATGACGAGATAGAGGCTGCCGTCCTCCTCTCCGACTGAGAGGATCTGCGCCAAGCCGGGATGCTGGATGGGCGCTAGGGCGCTTGCCCGCCGCCAGATCCGGCGGCCGTGTGCGGAGCGGTTCGGATGTTGGAGCTTGACGGCGACATCTTGGCCGCCGCGCCGCCCTCGATAGACGACGCTCTGGCCACCACGGCCTATCTCCTCGAGCAGCTCGATATCCCCCAGCTTTCGAACAACGTCCAACATGAAAAGCATTGTATGCGGCCAAGGAGGAGCCTGACTAGCTCGCCAGAGCTGAGACCTAGGAGTTAGCGCGGTCTGAGTGTGACCTTGTGGCAGCGTCCCCTTGAGAAATCACTCATCTGCCACTACCCGTAGGTTTCTACCCACGCTCGACACCGGTGAGCCCATGCGAGTCCGACAAATCCCCTGCCTCGGCGACAACTATTGCCACCTCATCATCGACGAGGAGACAGGCAGCGCCGCCATCGTCGACCCAGCCAACGGACCCAAGATCGCGGCCGTCCTCCACGACGAGAAGGTGACGCTGACCCACATCCTCTGCACCCACCACCACTGGGACCACACCGGCGGCATCCCACACCTCCTCGACGAATTCGCAGACCTCCAAGTCGTCGCCGGCGCCCAAGACGCCGAGCGCATCAAGGGGACCACGCTGGCCGTCTTGGACGGCCAGCGCTTCGCGGTCGGCGAGCTGGAGGCTCAGGTCATCGACGTGCCCTGCCACACCCGCGGGCACATCGCCTTTCTTTTCGACGGCGCCTTGTTCAGCGGCGACACCCTCTTCGTCGCCGGCTGCGGGCGCTTCTTCGAAGGCGACGCCGCTCAGATGCACAAGGCCCTCAACCTTCGCTTCGCCGTCTTGCCTCCAGAAACCAAGGTCTACTGCGGCCACGAATACACCGTCAGCAACCTGCGCTTCGCCCAGAGCCTCGAACCCGACAACCCCGCGCTGCGCGCCAAGCTCCTATGGGCGACCGCGCAATGCGAGGCTGGACACTCGACGGTCCCCAGCACCATCGGCGAAGAGCTGACCACCAACCCGTTCATGCGGCTGAATTCCCCCGAAATTCAGGCGGCGACGGGGGCCACCCGCCCGGTGCAAGTGATGCAGCGGCTGCGGGAACTCAAGAACGCCTTCTGACGACCGAAGGGACTGGGTTTGGAGAGGCCTCCTGCAGGAGACTTCTCCAATCAGAACGGGACCTTGGTTGACCGCAAGAAAGAAAAAGCAAAAGGGGGTCCGGTGGACGACGTCCCCCGGCGGGTCAGGGCAGAGCCCTGCCTCCCTAGAACCCCCGCGCCCATTGAGCTTGCGGATAGTGACTCACGGCGACCCGGTTGCCTTCTGGGTCGCGGGCGTAGGATGTGAACGCCGAGCGCGACTCGATAGGGCAGCCCGCGTCGCTCAGGCGCCGCTCGAGCGCCTCGCGCTCGTGCGGCGCGACCTCGAACGCCAACAAGAAGAGCCCGGCGTCGACGCCGTCCACGGGCGGCCGAGCGCGCTCGCTGCGCTCGATCATCAAGATCCCGGGCTGCAGCTGCAGCCAGACCGAGCGCAGCTGGCCTTGGGCGTCGAAGTGCCGGTCGAGCTCGGACAGGCCGAAGACCTCACCATAGAAGCGCGCCAAGACGTCGGGCTCGGCGGCGCCGAGCGCCAGGTGGTGCAACTTATGGCTCATGGCTCGGCTCGGTCGCGGGCGATGAGCGCCGCCCCGAGAGCCCCGATGGTGTCGGGCTCGCCGGGCACGCGAATGGGGGTCCCGAGCGCCTCGCTCAGGGCCCGCACCACGCCTTTGTTGCGCGCCACGCCGCCGGTCATGGCCACCTGCAGCCCGTCCAGCGACGGCGCGACTCGCTTGACCAGCGCGCGCGTGCGCTCGGCGATGGCGCGGTGCAGTCCGCGCACGATCTCGGGCACGGCGGCACCGTCGGCGAGCAGCGAGACCACCTCGCTCTCGGCGAAGACCGTGCACATGCTGCTCAGCTTCAGGCCCCCGTTGGCGCCCTCGTCGAGCTCGCCGAGGTCGTCCACGTCGACCTCCAAGGCGCGCGCCATGGCCTCGAGGAAGCGCCCCGTGCCCGCCGCGCATTTGTCGTTCATGGAGAAGTTGGCGACCTTGCCGTCGGGGCCGATGCGCACGGCCTTGCTGTCCTGACCGCCGATGTCGATCAGCACTTGCGTCGCTGTAAGCTCGGACAAGACCCCGCGGGCATGGCAGGTGATCTCGGTGACCGCAGCCACTCGGTCCTCGACCCGGTTGCGCCCATAGCCCGTCGACACCACGGCCACCACGTCGCTCTCTCGGATGCCCGCCTGGCGCACCACCTCTTCCCTGGCTTTGGCGATCGCCGCCAGGTTTCGAGCGCCCGTGGGCACCACGGCCCACGCCGCAACTTTCCCGCTCTCGTCGATCAGGACGGCGTCACAGCTCAGGCTGCCGATGTCGATCCCCAAAAAATACTTCATCGCTGCGCGCGCTCCACTCACTCGATCTTCGCTTCGACGCTGTCGATTTTGTCCTGCATGCTCTGCTCGCGGTCGGTCCGCGTCCCGAGACGCAGGTTGGTCGAGACCCGCGGCGCCCCCATCTCGTGCAGCAGCGCGTGGCAGCGCTCGAGCGCGCCCATCACCTCGCTCCACTCGCCTTCGAGGTTGGTGCCGTAAGCGTGCAGTCGGGTGCTCAGCCCGGCTTCGGTGAAGACACCCTGGCAGGCCGCAACGTAGCGTGACAGTGAAACCCCCACACCAATCGGGATGATGCTGACGTCGGCGATAACTTTCATAAGACCTCCGAGGCTCTCGGTTGGGTGACAACATCTTGTCATCCGTCGCAGGGGATGGGTTGTCAAGCCATCTTGACGCCCCGTGAAGAGTTCCTGCGTTCTGGGGCTCGTCCGGGCCCCTTCGACACTGTGTTCTCCCCGCTCCTTGTCGCTCGGAACCCCCGCGAAAGCACAC
>PFUG01000290.1 GCA_002789955.1 Deltaproteobacteria bacterium CG_4_9_14_3_um_filter_63_12
TGAGCTCTTCTCGTCCCATCTGCATGGTCTTGCGGACCTCTGGGGCTTGGATACGGGGATGCGTGGAGGCGTCGCCGATGTCGACGGTTGCCGCGGTGCCGGAGCGATGGAAGTCTGGGTCGGCATCTTTCGGAACCTCGAAGACCCCGGAGAGCGGACCGAGGAGCCCTGTGCCGTGCAGGTCTAGGAACATGGTCCGCGCGCTTTGGTAGCGATCTTTTGGGTCCATCTGGACAGCCTTCTCGAGCACGACGGCCAGCGGTGGGGGCACGATGTTCCGCGGAATTTCCGGGGTCCAGCTGGTCTTCTCGCTGAGGATCTGAATGGCCGTCTCGCCGTGGAAGGGGGGGGCGCCGGTCAGCATCTCGAGCATGATCAGACCGACGGTATAGACGTCGGTGTAGGGGCCGACTCGGGTCCCCTGAATCTGCTCGGGGGCCATGTAGAGCGGAGTCCCGAACCCCATGGTCGAGCTCATCTGTCCGAAGGGCCCGACGCTGGCATCGGAGTACGTCTTGGCGATCCCGAAATCGACGAGCTTGACGACGTCGCTGCGCATCCCTTCTCGGGTGAGGATGATGTTCTGCGGCTTGAGATCGCGGTGCACGACGCCGACCTTCTGCGCCTGCACGAGGGCGTCGAGAATTTGCGTGGAGATGGCCAAGGTGCGCTGGAGGTCGAAGGGGCCTTCCTCTCGCATGACCTCGCCGAGTTCTTTGCCCTCAATGAACTCCATGACCATATAGAGAATGCCGGAGGGGTCCTCACCGAAGTCGTAGAGTCGAACGACATTGGTGTGTTCGATCTGCCGGATGAGCTCGATCTCACGCTTTAGGCGTTGGGCTTGGATGGAGTCGAAGCGAGTGAGTACGGTCTTGAGGGCTACGATGCGTTTGAGGCGCAGATCATAGACTTCGTACACGCTGCCGAACGAGCCTGCCCCGATGAGCTGCCGGATCATATAGGTCCGATTGATCACGGTTCCGGGCTCTAGCTTTGTGGCCTGAAGAAACTCCTCGACCTCGGGGCCGAGGGATGAATCGCTTGCGTCGCTCATTTTCGCAGTCGCTGGACGGCTTGAGTGGACGGCCTAGAGCCCTTGCTTGTGTCGCTACCTCTCCTAACTCAGGGACAGCCAACTCAACGGGACCTTACCAACCTAGTTGGAAAGTACCGCTGTGGCCAGGAAATGAACCAGGCTCTTCGGGCCATCGTGGCGGAGCGCGCGTAGGCACGCAGCTGGCTCGCTTCGAGACAGCTTGCAGCGTGCGAATCGAATCGAGCGGGATACGACGGACAATGAGTTTTGGAGCGGCGTTTCTTTCCCCACCTACGGGCTCAGAGTACGATGTGGGAACGAGTCGCCTGCTCGGCGCTGCGCCTCTCGCCTCGAGGAAGTCGAGACCGTCGAGCAGCTCGAGTTTCTCCGGGCCGAGCATTGCGACGCGTTTCAAGGCTTCTATTTCAGCCCTCCCGCCTGCCGAAGGGCTCACGTTGATACTGCACGAGGGACGACACCTTGGAGAGCTCTAGCCAGAAACGTCCCGAGCTGCGGATGCGGACCGCATTGGGCGTTTCCCTCTGCTGTTGGGTCTTGCCGCTGATGATATTGGGCTGTGGCTCGGTGCCGCTCTTGCCCATCGAGCGGGCGGTCCAAGGGGCCCGGGCCGTTGGCCGCAACAGCGTCACCGCTGGCTTGAACGCGGTGGACGACAGCGCCCCATTCCAGCTCAGGCTGCGCTACAACCCGGTCACCCAGCAGGGCTGCGACTGTCCCGAGTTCGAGGTCTTCTTCCGCGGGGGTTGGCATCGCGTCTTCATTCGCGGCTCCGACGAGGTCGTCCTGACCCTCAAGGCGCGCGCCCAACGGTTGTCCGGAGTCGACCAGAGCGTCGTGGTGATAGGCTCGCCGACGGCGGCGAAGAAGAGTGAGACCGTGACGGGTCAGGAATTCGAGGTCTTTGAGCTCGAATCGTTGCCCTGAGCCGGGAAGCGAACCGTGAAAACGCAGACAGCCGATGGGCGCTCCCATCGGCTGTCTGCGTTTTCGTCTATTGTACCGGCCTCACTCAGCTCTCGACGAAGGGCTTGAGCTGCTTGGCGCGGGAGGGGTGCCGTAGCTTGCGCAGGGCCTTGGCCTCGATCTGGCGGATGCGCTCACGGGTGACGTCGAAGTCTTGACCGACCTCTTCGAGGGTGTGGTCACTCTTCTCGCCGATGCCAAAGCGCATGCGAAGCACTTTCTCCTCACGGGGGGTGAGGGTTGAGAGGACTTTGCGAGTCTGCTCGGCGAGGTTCATGGAGATGACGGCCTCCGAGGGGCTGAGGATGGACTTATCCTCGATGAAGTCACCGAGATGGCTGTCTTCCTCCTCGCCGATTGGCGTCTCGAGGCTGATGGGCTCCTTGCCAATTTTGAGGACCTTGCGGACCTTGTCGACGGGCAGCTCCATCTTCTCGGCAATCTCCTCGGGCGTGGGCTCGCGACCATACTCTTGAACCAGGTAGCGGCTGGTCCGGATGAGCTTATTGATGGTCTCGATCATGTGCACGGGGATGCGGATCGTGCGGGCCTGATCTGCGATGGCTCGGGTGATCGCTTGGCGGATCCACCAAGTGGCGTAGGTCGAGAACTTGTAGCCGCGTTTGTACTCGAACTTGTCGACGGCCTTCATCAGGCCGATGTTGCCTTCCTGGATGAGGTCGAGGAATTGCAGGCCGCGGTTGGTGTACTTCTTCGCGATGGAGACGACCAAGCGCAGGTTGGCTTCGATCAGCTCGCTCTTGGCACGCTCGGCGACCCGTTGACCGACCTGCACCTTCTGGAAGGTCACGCGCAGGGCATCGGCGGAGATTCTCGAGTCTCTTTCGACCGTGAGGATGTTGCCGCGAGAGTTCTTGATGCTGTTGTAGAGCTCGAAGGCACGGCTGCGATCGAAGCGACGCCCATCGAGGATCTCGGTGGAGTGCTTGGGTCGGGCTTCCAGCTCGCGGCAGAGGCGCTTGATTTCGATGAAATCGCAGCCGGCCTCACGCTCCGAGCGCCGAATGTCGCGCTCGGCGTTGTCGAGTCTCTCGATCATGCCCTTGAGCTTGTTGACCATGCGCTCGGTGAGCTTCTTCGAGAGTCGAATGGTGCTCATGATGCGATACATCTCGCTGCGGTGGCGCTTGATGTGTTCGCGGAGCTTGCGGCGATGGATCTCGGAGAGGCCTCTGGCGAGCAGGAGCTTCTCGTGAATGCGCTTGACAGCACGGTTGCGCCGCTTGATCTCGGTCAGCTGCTCGAGCAGCGCGTTGCAGACGATCTCATCGGTCTGCTCGGCGTAGTCGGTCTCATAGTCCCGTAGGACGTCTTTCATCTTGAGTTTGCCGCGCTTGATGCGTTCGCTGATCGCGACGATCTCACGCACGCCAAAGGGGCTCTCGAGGAGCACGTCGAGCACCTTCTGCTCGCCGTCTTCGATGCGCTTGGCGATCTCGACTTCGCCGTCCCTCGTGAGCAAGCTCACCGAGCCCATCTTGCGCAGATACATGCGCACGGGATCGTTGGTCTTGTTGTAGGAGGACTCCTCCTCGGTCTCTGCGAGGCTCGATTTGAGAGCGGTCTTCTTCGACTGGCGCTTGGCGTAGCTCGAAGGGCTATCGACGATCTCGATGTCAAGCTCGGCGAACAGATCTAACATCTCGTCGATCTGATCGCCCGACACTGCGTCATCGGGAAGAGCGTCGTTGAATTCCTCGTAGGTGAGGAACCCCTTCTCCTTCCCCATGTCGACAAGTCGTTTGATTTCCTTTCGGTCCAAATTGTTGGACATCCAGTCACTCCCTTCCAGAATTGCCGGAGAGTCTTCGTCTTCGACACTTCCCTGCTCCTGAACGATGTATTTGCTCAAAGTTCGCTCACTAGGGTTTCCCAGTTGATCATCCGATCTTCGTTAGTCTTCTGACGCAGCTCTTGCAGTTGCTGGTAACGATGGTTGAGGCTCTGTTGTGCCTCCTCGTCCCCTGCCGAGAGTGCGTCCGCTAACTGGTTCGCGATGATGATGGTTTCTCGTTCCACCCACCTGCGGGTGAGACTGGCCACGGCTCCCCGATACCAGTCCTCGACATGGATTTTTTCGACGGAGGGACCTGCGATCAACGTCTCGAACGCCAACCGCTTCAGCTCACCGTCATCAAGCTCTTCGACGGCCTCTCGGATATCGAGAGAGCGCTCCAGTTTCTTCCCGATCGAGTCGAGCAATCGGACCACACGGCCATCTTCGATGAGCAGTAGGCCGTCTGAGTCGACGAAGTCACGCAATTTGTCGGGGGCATCGAGGAGGATTCCTAACAACTCTCGCTCGATGGGGTGCTCCTGATAGGTTGGTTGCTGTGGTCGATGTTCGGGGTTCTGTGAGAACGTCCCCACTTGTTTCTTGATGCGCTGAGCCGGCTGCCCTCGTTCGAGGAGTCGGGTCAGCTCTCCAGGTTGATAGCCCAGCTTTCGTGCGGCTTCGGCGAGGTAGTGGCGCTGTACGACCGAGGAGCTCAAGGTGTTAAGGATCTCGTTGAGGACGGCCAACGGAACGGTCCGAGCCTCGACGGGACGGGCGAGGGCGGCCTCGCACGCCGAATCGATCGCCCACTGCACCAAAGGACGGTGGTCGGAGAGGATCTCACCCATCTCCTCGGCGCCGAAAACGTCGAGAAAGCTGTCCGGATCTTCGCCCTTCGGCAAGACGCAGACCTGGGCATCGACCTCGGCCGCCTGCAGCGGTGCGATCACTCTCAGGGCGGCTTTCTGCCCGGCCTTGTCGCCGTCAAAGAGCAAGGTGACCGCAGGCGCATAGCGCTTCAACAGACGAGCTTGATCCTCGGTCAGCGCCGTTCCCATTGGAGCCACGGTCTCCGCAAAGCCGGCTTGCACCATGCGAATGACGTCGATGTTCCCCTCGACGAGGATGAAGCGACCGGCGCGCCGTGCCGCCTCCTTTGCGGCGTGCAGCCCATAGAGGTTCTGCCCCTTCTTGTAGAGAGGAGTCTCGGGGCTGTTGATGTATTTGGCGTCGGCCTCCGGATCGAGGGTGCGGCCGCCAAACGCGATGGTCTCCCCTTTTGCGCTCAAAACCGGGAAGATCAGACGGTGTCGAAAGCGGTCGTAGTAGCTCGAACGGTCTCCCCGCTCTTTCTCGATGACCATCCCGGCGTTCAGCGCGGCGCGGGCGGTGATGGACTTCGCGGCCAAGTGAGTCGACAGGGTCTCCCAACCAGGGGGGGCATACCCGAGGTGGAAGAGCTTCACCATCTCCTCGCCGATCTTGCGGCGGACGAGGTAAGCCTGGGCCTCTTCGCTCTCCTGCAGTGACTGCGAAAAGAACTGCTCGCAGGTCTTCAACACAGACAACATCTCGTCGCGACCCTGTCGCTTGCGAGAGTGCGCGACGGTGTCTTCGCGCGTCGAAACGACCTCCACTCCAAACCGTCCTCCCAGAGCCTCGATGGTCTCTGGAAAGCTGGTTCCTTCCATTCGCATCACGAAGTCTACGGCTGTTCCACCCTGGCCGCAGCCAAAACAGTAGAACAGACCCTTGGACGGCGTGACGTGAAACGAAGGTGTCTTCTCTCCGTGGAGAGGGCAGAGACCTTTGAAGCTGTTGCCCACGCGCTTGAGGGTGACGTAGTCGCCGATGACTTGGAGGATGTCCGCTCGGGAGAGCACCTCCTGGACGACTTCCTCAGGGATCATGGGGCACCCACTGAAGCGCGTTTGACAAAACGATAGATGCCCTGCGCATTCGATACGGTTTCAAGCCCGAAAACCGCGCCTCTGCAAGACATCCTGCCTATGCTCATCGGTGTTCTCCCCGATGGCTCGTCCTCGCTTCGCCGAGCCCCCTCAACCTCCGCGCTGGTTGAAGTTCCGGGGACCCTTGAGCAAGGCACGCTAGTGTAGTGGCCGAACCTTGCTTGTCAAGTTCAGAGTCTTCTTTTTGTAAGCCCACAAAACCCCGCTGACTCTACAGAAGAGTCTCTGCTCATACCGGTTGACCCAACGAAACATTCGCCAGTATTTGCTGTGCATGTTCATCATCATCATCGGGCCGCGCCGGTGACACAGGTTGCGTCGTCGCTGCCTTCGCGCCGGCAGCCCTTGACCTGGCGATCTCGAGCTTGCCGCGATTGGTCGTGCCAATTTCTGTCTCTTCCGCCGCTCCTGCGTTGCGCACCATTTGGTGCTGGGTTCCTCCGCGAACCCGTCGGTCTTTCGT
This sequence comes from Deltaproteobacteria bacterium CG_4_9_14_3_um_filter_63_12, assembly GCA_002789955.1. GTDB lineage: Bacteria > Myxococcota_A > Bradymonadia > UBA4248 > UM-FILTER-63-12 > UM-FILTER-63-12. The sequence goes on from PFUG01000290.1 coordinate 6,255, forward strand.
TCGAATCCCTTTCATAAAATGAGGTGTTCCATGCGCTCAACTATCTTGGCCATCACTGTCCTCGGGCTCCTCGCTACCCTGTTCGTCTTCTCGGGTTGCGGTAACCTCGACTCCGAAACCCCCAAAGCGAGCGGGCAGTCCAACAACGTGACCGTCGAGGTCTACAATAACGAGTACCACCCCTCCTCCGTGTCACTCAAAACCGGCGGCACCATCACCTGGAAAAATACCGACCAGATCCTCTACTCCGTCACCAGCGATGGGGTCTTCGACACCATCATCCAGATCGGCGGGAGCTGGCAGTACACCTTCAACCAAGCCGGCACCTTCCAGATTCACGACCGGATGTCCGCCAAGCCCCCAGTGATGACCGTCACCGTCAAGTAGCTCGGCCTCGGCTCCCAAAAGGGGACGCCCAAGGCGTCCCCTTTTTTCTTGCTGTCCAAGGAGCCCCTCACGTCACTTCGGCAAACCCTCTCGCAGCGCGGTCGAAAGCGCTCCGAGGTGACCACCGAAGAAGTGATCACTGCCCGCGACGACCTTTAGGACCGCGGCCGGCGAACCGTATCCGGCGACGAAGCGCCGAGCGCTCTCCACTTTGCAGAACTGGTCTTGGTCGCCGATCACCACTTGCAGCCCCCCTGAAGGCAACGGCGGCCGAGGGATTTCGAACATCTCGAGAGGCAACCCAATCAACGCCATGCTGTCCAGTCCCAGCTCCGTTTCAGACGCCGCCCTCGCCGACACCACCGCCCCGAAGCTGAACCCCAGCAGCGCCCCGAACCCCAGCCAACGGGTGGCGCGCACTGCGGCGATGGCCGCCAAGACGTCTGCGACCTCGGCGACGCCTTGCCCGTAGCGCCCTTGGCTGCGCCCGACCCCGCGAAAATTGAAGCGCAGCGTCGACAACCCAGCGGCCGCAGCGGTCCGCGTCGCGGTCACCACGACCTTGTTGTCCATCGTCCCGCCGTGCATGGGGTGCGGATGGCAGAGCACCGCCCAACCGCGTCCCCCCTCGACCTCGCTCAAGAGCCCCTCGAGCTGCAGCCCATCGTCCGTGGTGAGCCAGGTCGGCTCTTCGAAGATGGCAGGTGGCAGCAGACTCATCGTCGCTTCGCTGCACGGGTTGCAAGCCACTGCGCGACTTCGGCGACCCTGGTCGTCACTTCGGGGGGTCCGGCGTCGCGGCTCTCTCCACGGGCACCTCTGCAGGGGCAGCGGGCGCAACCGCCCCATCGTTCGCCGGCGGCGGTGCCAGCACTGGCGCCTCATCCTTGACCTCGTCCTTGCCCCCTTTGCTCTTCTCGAAGCTCGTCTCGATCTTCCCTCTGGCCTTCTGAATCGCGCCGCCAATGGTAGTGCCGGCCTTGACCGCGTTACCAGCTTTGGGCTTGGCCACGCCGATCTGGTCATCGATGAGTCTGATCTGCTGCTGGATCTGCGAGACGTTGATGCTGAAGCCTCGGTAGCTCGGGTCCAACTCGAGGACTTTCACAAACTCGGCGCGAATGGCTGCGAACTCCTTCTCGTCGACGGGCCCGAGCTGGCCCAACACAAAGGCCCGGATCATGTGGCTGTCTGCGTTGTTTGGCTGACGGGCCACGGCCAAATTGGCGACTTTCAAGGCGGCATCGAGCTGTCCGAGGCGCCATAGGGCCCAGGCGCGGGTCGGCGTCGTCCACTGCAGGCGGTCGGCCTGGCCAACCATCGCCGCACCGGTGGGCGCGGGGAGCCGTGAGGCGAGGCTGTCCAAGAGGCTGCCTGCGCGCGCGATCTTGTCGAGTGTGGTGACGAACTCCGGATAGCGACCGGTCTGCAGATACGCCGCGTCGAGCCGGCCGAGCGTGTCGCGCAGGTCGGTCTGGTTGCCCTTGCTCACCATCGATTTCCAATCGTTCTCGAAGGCGCTGATCAGACCCACCAAGTTCTCGGCGCGGTCGCGCACTGGTGCCGCCACGGGAGACCCTTTCAGAGCGGTCCCGAGCGGCAAGGGATCGTCGAAGCTCACCGTCCCTGGGCGTTGCGGCTCGGGCGCTTCAGGCTGGGCCATCAAGGCGACCACGACGAACATCGCGAACACGACGAGCATGGCGAAGCGCGCGCCCCAAAGGGAGCCCGTCTTCGCGGGGCTTGGCTGTGGCGAGCGTGGTTCGGTCGACCGGGCCGAGGCCGAGGCCGAGGACCGTGCTGGGTTGCGTTTTCGCTGACTCATACTCAGGTCTCACTCTTTGCTCTGGTTCGACGACCAGGGACTTCGTCTACGCCGAACCGTCACGGGGCTCCGCAGACTACTCGCCACGATTACCAAGGAATGGTGGAAGCCGTCGAGGTGGAGTTTGATCGGCACATTGGGCGAGCAGGCTCGCCATGCTGAGCTGGAGGATGGGATGGACGAGCTGCGGTGCGATTTCGCACAGCGGCTCGAGCACGAACCGCCGCTCCTGCATGCGGGGATGTGGCAAGGTCAACAGCTCGCTGTCGCAGATTTGGTCTCCCATGAGGAGGAGGTCTAGATCGAGCGTGCGTGGACCGTATCGCAGCCCTGTAAGACGGTCCCGACCCAAGGCCACTTCTAGGTCGAGGAGCTTGGAGAGCAGCTGCTCAGGCGAGAGCTGCGTGTCGATGGCGGCGACCGCGTTGACGAAGTCGGGCTGGTCTTCGACGTAGCGGGCGGCGGTCTCGTAGAGAGAGCTCATTGCACAAAGGCGTCCAATGCCTAGGGATTCGAGTTGCTCGATGGCGGCGAGCAGGTTCGCCTCTCGCTCTCCGAGATTCGAACCTAGGGCGATGTATGCGCGTTTAGCCAACAACCACTCACTCGGCCTTACACCAAAGGGGTTTGCGTCCCGAGCCGGCACGGGAGGGATAGTCTCGCGTCGAGGAGCTGTCAAGCGCTCCTCGACGCCGAGCCTATCTCGATGAGCCTTTAGTTGATGTTGCAGCTGATGGCCTCGGCCGAGGTGAAGGCGTTGTTGAGCTCGTCGCACTCGTTGTATTGCCCGACCCCGGTGCCGTCGTTGTCGGCGCTGGCTTCGACCACGAACGGGTTGAGCGAGCCCCAGGCCAGAGGCGGGCTGTAGGTCAGCACGAAGGTCTCGGTCTGGGTCGGGAGCAGCGTGGTGGTCGTGGCGAGCACCGTGATCAGCTCCGTTTGCCCAGTGTTGATGTCGCGCGCGGTCAGGGCGATGTGGATGCCTGGGGGCACGCCCAGCGCGCCGTTGTTGGCGACGATGACCGTCAACGTGAGCAGCCCCGCGCTGCAGGTAGAGTTGTCGATCTGCAGGTCAATGACCTGCAGATCGGGAGCGTCGAAGAGGCCGCCGGGCTGCACGTTCTGGCGGTAGTTATTCAGCCGCGTGTTGAGCCAGTTGGGCTCCTCGACGCGAGGCACTTGGCCATCTTCGCTGATGTTGGTCACGTGGTAGCCGTGCTGGTTCCAGATGCGCCGGGTGCGGACCCAGTTGTTGTCGGCGTCTTCCCAGACCTCGATGCCTCCCAGCGCGACGCTGGTGGTGTTGGGCTCGGGGATGATGACCTCGGATTTGCCGTCGTTGTCGACGTCGACGACCAACGGCATCTCGATGCGCGTGTTGGAGCGGTGGGTGCTGTCGAGGAAGAGGACGTTGCCGTTGGTGCCGTCGAAGATGCGGAACGACCTCTCGTCGGCGTAGATGACCTCGGCTTTGCCGTCGCCTTCGAAGTCGAAGACCGAGGAGGCGGTGGCGCGGCTGGAGCAGTCGCGGTTGGGCGCCTTCCAGAGGATGTATTCGCGCTCACAGCCCGCTGGCAGCGGGGTTCCCGTGCATTGCAGGTCGACCACGACGTAGAAGTCGGCGCCGGCGGTGCCGATCTCTGGGAAGCCGTCGCCGTCGAAGTCGGCGATGGTCGGCGGCCCGCTCTCGTTGCGGGTGCAGGGGCCGTCGCCGACGTAGGGCAGGATGTCGTCGTAGGGGATGTCGACAATCAGCTTCACCGAGCAGTCGTGCTCCAAGATGAAGACCTGACCCCGGCGCACGATGACGATCTCAGCCTCATAGTCGCTGTCGAAATTGCCGACGGCCGTGAAGCCATCGCACGGGATGTTCCCCTGGCAAGTGGAGTTCTGGGTTGTATAGGTGTGCTCGCAGACGACGCTGCCGTCGACACCGTTGTAGACGGTGTTTCCGGCGATCACCTCCATGAGCCCGTCGAGGTTGACGTCGGCCGCGGTGCTCGATGGCCCGAGGAAAGCGTTGTTCCCCACGCCGCCGCTGAACCCTTGGGCCGCCGCGGTGACTCGCCCGTCCCAAATGAGCGTCCCGTCTTGGCCGTTGAGCACGACGTTGCCGATGAGCACCTCAGGCGCGCCGTCGCCGTTCAGGTCGGCCAGCGACGGCGTCGAGCCAGCGCGCGTGTGGGCGTTGGTCGGGTAGGTGGTGTTCTGCCACATGATCTCCCAGTCCGAGCCGTCGTCGGCCACTCGCCGCAGGGCCAACGTCCCGCCGATTTGCTTCACGGCGACGATCTCCGGGTTGCGTCTATCGAGCAGGGTGTCTTGATCGAGGTTGCCGATGGCCACCCCCGCAGAGTTGCCGATGAAGGGCGCCGGCAGCGTATAGTGGGTGTTCATGCTGCCGTCTTCGTTGCAGGCGCCGCTGATGATGCGCAGGAGTCCTCTCGCCGTGCAGCAGCCGTCGGTCTGGTAATCGAAGCTGGTGAAGACGATGTCCGGGATGTCTTGCGTGTCGGTGACACCGTCACCGTTGTCGTCGGTCAGGTTGGCGACCGCGGGCGTCATGACGACATCATCCGAAGCGCCCGATGGCGGACGCCACTGGCAGGCCGTGACGGGCGTGAAGACGCCCGGCGGTGGCACGAACTCACAGACGTCGACCAGGTCTCGAGGCACACAGTAGCCCAGGATCGGCTCGCAATACTCGTCGAGCTTGCACTCCTCTGTCAGGGTGCAGGCGGCGCCCAACGCGGCACATTGGTTCGACAGACAGACCTGACCAGTGGTGCAGCACAGCTCGTTCTGCACGCCGCAGAGTCTCGACGCGTCGGCGCACTGCGCGACGCACTGTTCGCCAAGACACATCTGGTTGGCCGTACAACACTGCCCCGAGCACAGCTCCAAGGAACCACAGTCGGTCTCGCAGCTGCCGTTGAGGCACACCGCGCCGGCCGCACAGCAGCGCACCGAGATCCCAGTGCCACAGGCGAGCTCCCCAGGGTTGCAGATCGAGGCGCAGCTCCCGTCGGTCTGACAGCGCTCGCCCTGCGGGCAGCAGGCGCCCTGCGTCGCTCCGCACAGCACGCCGCTGCTGCAAGTGGCTTCGCAGGCTCCATTGAAGCAGACGTTGGGCGCCTCGCAGCAACTTCCGGCGCACTGCCGATCGCTGGGGCAGCCGGGACCGTCGCTCTCTGCCGCATCGACGTCGGTTTGGACGTCGGTTTGGACGTCGACGTCGGATGTCGTCGTCTGATCGTTGACGAGGTCAGCGACGATGTCGACGAGGACATCCTCGACGACGATGCAGGTCTTCTGCGGTCCGCAGACCAGTCCACTCCCGCATTGGGAGTTGCCGACGCAGTCGTCGCCGACTTTGCCCAGGGAGGAGGTTGCGGTGTCGTCACAGCCGCTCATCAGGGCGATGAGCGCGGCGAGCAAGAGCCATTCGAGTGGGTTCCGAAGCATGCGATTTCCTGGGGTTCTAGGGTAGAAACCGGCCGGGCTCCTTGGTTTTGAGGACTTCGGATTGGCTCTTGGCGTCGGTTTGCCTCGACACTTTGTATCGGCTCTCGGCCTCGGTCAACCTGCCTCAAAGCCTCTTGGCCTAAGCCTCTAGGCTTCCTGTTTCCGAACCCTCCTCGACGGCTGAGCAGAGGGTAGCAAAGTCTCGACGAGAAAGAACCCCGAAGCGCAAGCGGGGCGCCGCTCAGTAGATCGCCTTGCGCAACAGACCATAGAACATTGCCGGCGAACCGTCGGCGGCGACCGCAGTGAACCGCCAGCCCAAATGCTCCGAACAGCGACTGCAGACCGCGATGCGCCAGGCGTATCCTTGAAACCACGTGAACTCCGCAGTCTCCTCACCCCGGTAAGCGAGGTTGCGGGCGGCGCTGAGGGTCACAATCTCGTGCAGGTAACCGTGGGGGTTGACGTGCAGCTGCAGCGGTCCGGCCCCCGGATCGAAGACGGCGTCGCGGTCGGCGATCTCCAGGTCGCACGCGACGCAGAGGTAGACGTCTTTGTCGCGGGCGTTGGGGCCCAAGCGCTCGTCGGGCGATCGGTCCTCGCTGTCGCCAGGCCGATCACGCTTTAAGCACCACAGCGTCTCATTGCGCGGCACCAAACCTGCGAAGGTCAGGGCTGGCGGGAGTTGCCGCGGGTCAGCTCTTCTTCTTGCCTTCCAGATACTCATGAATCGCCGCCGCCGCTCGCTTTCCAGCGCCAGCGGCCAGGATCACGGTCGCGGCGCCCGTCACGATGTCGCCACCGGCGTAGACGCCTTCGCGGCTCGTCAGGCCGTCGTCGTCGGCGATGACCCCACCCCACCGAGTCGTCTTGAGACCAGGTGTGGTGCGGGGCACCAGCGGGTTGGGACTGTTGCCGATGGAGAGGATCATGGTGTTGATCTCGAGCACGAAGCTGGAACCCTCGACCGCAACGGGACTGCGGCGGCCGTCGGGACCGGGCTCTCCGAGCTCCATTTGCTGACACTCCAGCCCCTTCACCCAACCGGACTCGTCGCCGAGGACGGCTGTCGGGTTGGTCAGCCAACGGAACTTGACACCCTCTTCGATGGCGTGGTGGTACTCTTCCTCGCGCGCCGTCATCTCGGTCTGAGAGCGGCGATAGACCACCGTGACCTCCTCGGCGCCCGCGCGCACGGCGCAGCGGGCGGCGTCCATGGCGGTGTTACCGGCGCCGACGACGGCCACTTTGCGTCCGGTTTTGACCGGCGTGTCGTAGTCGGGGAAGCGGTAGGCGCCCATGAGGTTGATGCGGGTGAGGAACTCGTTGGCGGAGTAGACGCCGCTCAGGTTCTCGCCGGGAATGTTCATGAAGCGAGGCAAGCCCGCGCCGGTCCCGATGAACACGGCTTGGTACGCCATCTCGTTCATGAGCTGGTCGAGGGTGAGGGTCTTGCCGATGATGATGTTGCAGCGGAGCTCGACGCCGAGGGCCTTGATGGCGTCGATCTCGTTGTTGAGGATCTCTTTGGGCAGGCGGAATTCCGGGATGCCGTAGCGCAGGACGCCGCCGGCTTCGTGCAGCGCCTCGAAGACGGTGACGGTGTAGCCCATACGGGCCAGATCCCCTGCGGCCGTCAGTCCAGACGGACCGGACCCGACGATGGCGACCTTGGTCTCTTTGTGAGCGCCGAGAACCGTCTCCTGAGCACCATTGATGCGCTCCCAGTCGGCCAAGAAACGCTCCAAGTAGCCGATGGCCACCGGCCGGAAACGTTCTCCGAGGTGGCACTCCCCTTCGCACTGTTTCTCTTGCGGGCAGACTCGCCCACACACGCCTGGGAGGCTGTTGGCCGTCTTGAGCAGCGTGATGGCGTCCGAGAACTTCGAGTTCGAGATGAGCTTGATCACCTCTCGGATGGGCACGTTGACGGGGCAGCCGCCTTCGCAAGTGGGCTCTTGGCATTGCAGGCAGCGATCGGCCTCGACCAGCGCCTTCGTTGCGCCGTAGCCGAGGTTCACCTCGTCGAAGGTGCGAGCTCGCTCGTCGGCGGCCATCGTTGACATCGGAGTCTTGGTAGCGGTGATGACAGGCACGTTGAACCTCTCAATTCTATTGCAGAGCGCGCTGCTCTAATCGAAGCTCGGACTCCCTCTCTCCCGTTTCGGGGGAGGGGGCTGGGGGAAGGGACCGAAGCCTAAAAACCTCAGGACACGGGCCGGTGGCACTCAGAGTTGTAGCGGTTCAGCGCGTCGGCCTCCTCGTCTTTGTAGATTCGGTTGCGCCGCACGAGCTCGTCGAAGTTGACCTTGGCTGCCTCAAAGAAGGGTCCGTCGACACAGGCAAAGAGGGTCTCTCCGTCGACCGTGACCCGGCAAGCGCCGCACATCCCCGTTCCGTCGACCATGATGGGGTCTAACGAGACCTGTGTCTTGATCCCGGCCGGGGTCGTGACACCAGCGACTGCGCGCATCATCATCATCGGACCGACGGCGATGACCTCGTCGATCGTCTCGCCCGCATTGATGAGCTCTTGCAGCTTGCCCGTGACGAAGCCCTTGTAGCCCTTGGAACCGTCGTCGGTGCAGAGGAAGATCTGGTCCGCCACGCCCTCGAGGACGTCGCCGAGGATCAACAGCTCTGCGTTTCTCGCCCCGACGATCGCCGTCGTGCGCCCAGGCTTATCCTTGAGCGCCTTGAGGATGGTCAGGATGGCGCCGGCTCCGAAGCCGCCACCGACACAGATTGTGTGTCCATTGCCCGCGAGCGTGATGGGCTCACCCATGGGACCGGCGAAGTCGGTAAACGACTCGCCGACCTCGAGCGCGCCGATCATCTTCGAGGTCACGCCGACCTCTTGTACGACGATGGTGATGGTGCCTTTCTCGGCGTCGAAGTCCGTGATAGTGACAGGGATCCGCTCGCCGCTGGAGCGCGCCCGCAGCATCACGAATTGCCCGGCCTTGGCGGCGCGTGCGACGAGCGGCGCGGCGATGACGATGACCTTTGTGACCGGCGTCAGCGTTCGTTTTTCGATGATCTCATACATTCGGATCCCCCAATTTTTGGGCGCAGCACGCTGCGCCCCTACTCGATTTTGTCTGACCTGGCGCAGCAGGGCTGCGCCCCTACGCGCAGCACGCGGCGCCCCTACGCGCAGCACGCGGCGTCCATTCCGTTACAGATGCGGGCTGTCGTGCATGGCCTTGATTCGACGCCAGCGGCGATCGATCTCGTTTTCGAGGCCGGCGAGCGCCTCGGCGTGTTCTTCTTTCAAGAGGTGTCGGGTCTTTCCCATCTTTCCGAGCCACTCGCGCACCGAGATGCGGGTCTCGAGAGCCTCGGGGTCGTAGGTGAGCTTGGTCTTGCCGTGCTCGACCTCGTAGAGGGGGAAGAAGCAGCTGTCGACCGCGGCCTGCAAGGTGTCGGCGGCGCTGTCGTCCCTGGTCAGCCAGTTCAGGGGGCAGTAGGACAGGATCTTGCCGTAGACCAGCCCTTCGTTCTGGGCGTACCACTGGCCCTTGGCGATCTTGCGCATCAGGTCGCGAGGATGGCCCTCGATGGCGCTGAAGCAATAGGGGATATGGGTCGCGGCCATCATCTGGACGGTGTCCTTGTGGTGGAACCGCTTGCCGCTCTGCCGCTTGCCAACGTGGCTCGTGCTGGTCATGTGACCCATTGGGGTCGAGTACGACTGCTGGCTGCCAGTGTTCATGTAGCCTTGGTTGTCGTACTCGAGGATCATCATGCCGTGGTTGCGGTGGGCGGTGCCCAGCGCGCCGCCCATGCCGATGTCCATGCCGCCGTCGCCGCTGATCATGACGAAGGTCATGTCCTTGGACTCGGGGAGCTCTCCGCGCCGCACGCGCTCGTGGTACATCTCGACCAACCCGGAGAGCGTCGCCGCTCCGTTCTGGAAGAGGTTGTGGACGTAGGTGATGCGGTGGGCGCTGTAGGGATAGCCCGTGGTCACGACCATGGCGCAGCCGGTCTGGAAGAGCACGACGACGTCGCCTTCCAAGGCCTTGAAGGCCTGATTGAAGACGGGCAAGGCGCCGCACCCAGGGCAGGCGCCGTGTCCAGGCGCAATGCGCCTGGGTCGCGCCGCCAGAGCCCAGAACGGCGGCAGCTCGACGTCGAGCTCGCCGGTCACCGCGTTGCGCACCACCTTGATGAGCTCTGGGCTCACCTCTTCGGCCTCCAGCGCGGGGACCGCCATGACCGGCTTCTTTTCCGGATCCCCAGGCGTCACGCCGTAGTAGTCGAAGGGAATCTCGACCTTGCCTGCCGCGGCCGTCTCGAGCGCCAGCTTCAAGAGCACCTCGCCGTCGGCAACGGTGAAGTCCTTGCCACCCAGCCCGTAGATGCGGGAGACGCACAGCGTGTGGTTGTCGAGGTCGTCCTTGAGGGCCGACTTGAGCTCGTGGGTCATGTTGCCACCCTGTGAGCCGTACGAATCGGCGCGGTCGCCAATAACCAACGCTTTCACGTTGCGCAGTGCGGCTTGGATCTCGGCGATCGGGAAGGGGCGAATCACGTTCGGCGTGAGGAGCCCTACCTTGTGCCCCTCCTTGCGCATCCGGTCGATGGCGTCTTTACAGGTCTCGGCCGAGGAGTTGACCAGGAAGATGGCCGCCTCGGCGTCCTCCATGCGGTAGGTGTCGAGCAGCGGGTAGCCGCGGCCGGAGATCTTCTCGTACTCGGCGAAGACCTTGGGCAGCGCCTTCGTGGCGGCGTCCATGGCCATCTTCTGCTGGTACTTGTTGTTGATGAGGTCGGGTGAGTTCATGTAGGGCCCGAACGTCACCGGGTGGCGCGGGTCGAGCGCGTGATAGAGGGGCTTGTTCTCGCCTAAGAACTCGGCCTTGAGCCGAGCCTTGTCCTTGAACGTCTGGACGCGACGCTTTTGGTGGCTGGTGAAGAAGCCATCATAGGCCACGATGACCGGCAGCCGCACATCGGCCAACTCGCCCAGCTTCACGGCGACCATGTTGAAGTCGTAGACCGCCTGCGGGCTGCGCGCGGTGAGAATGATCCAGCCCATGTTCAGGACGGAGTAGAGGTCGCTGTGATCGCAGAGGATGTTGAGCGGCCCGCTGACCGAGCGAGTGACCAGGTTAAGGACCATCGGCGAGCGAGTTCCCGCCTGCACCGGGAGCTGTTCCATGGCGTAGAGCAGGCCGTTGGCGCTGGTCGCGTTCATCACGCGGCCCCCGCCCAACGAGGCGCCGTAGCAGATGCCAGCCGCACCGTGCTCCCCATCGCCGGGAATCATGTGCACTTCGTGGTCTCCGGTCACCCACATCTCGTCGAGCTTCGAGGCGATCTCGGTCGAAGGCGTGATCGGGTAGTACCCCATGATGTGAAAATCGATGTCTCGCCCTGCGTGGGCCGCACATTCATTGCCGCTCAGAAACACGGTCTTCTGCTCGTGTACGCCAGGCGTCTGCTGCGAACTCGAGGCGGCAGTCTCTTGGGTCATCGGTGTTGCTTGCACGGTCTCTTCCTCACTTAACGAAGGGTCTCAGGGGTGGGTTGCCGCGGGCGGTCCAAGCAGGACGGGGCGCGACGTCAGGGTCGAGACAAGAGGTCTAGAGCGGTTCGTCGCTCCGTCTCGAGGTCGAGGCTCAACGCCTCGAGGTCGAGGCTCAACGCCTCGGGGTCGAGGCTCAACGCCTCGGGGTCGAGGCTCAACGCCTCGAAAGTGCTTGAATCAAGAGGGCTCGTGGATCTTCGAGCCATCAACCGGACGGGATTTGAAGTTCAGAGGGACGCGATGCTCATCGGCGAAGCCCGGGGTCTCACGCTCCTCGCGCATCGCCCCAGTGGGACAGCTGTCGACGCAGGCCATACAGCCCTTGCAGTATTGGTAGTCGATGCCAGCGAGCCGAGTGAGCCATTGGCCGCCGTCGTCGACCTTGATGTCCCAGACCAAGCAGTTGTCCGAGCACACCAAGTCGCACAGCGCGCAGTGAACACACTTGCTGCCTTCGAAGACCGGGATGATGCCGGTGCGGGAGCCGGACAGGTTCTTCTCGACGGTGTTCGCCGGGTTGATGATGGCGCCGCCTAGGGGGGCGTTGAGGTAGCCCCACGCGGGATCGACGGAAATGACCTCACGCCCGGCGGTAGAGGGCGCGCGACTGTCGATGACGAGCTCGGTACGGGCTCGGTCAAAGGTCTTCAGATTTGCCAGCGCCACTGCCGGTTTCTTGGAATGGAAGGTCTGGGAGACCACGGCGCGCACGGCATCGGTGTTGAGGAAAGAGACGACCTGGGTGAGCGCGCCCAACATGGCCGTGTTGACTCGGCTCCCCTCCTCGAGGGCGATGCCGGTGGCGTCGATGCACACCACAGTGTCGGTCTGCAGCCCGGTCCATTCGCGGATCTCCGTGGGGCTCGCCGGCGTGTTGACGATCAGCGTCCCGCCGGAACGCAGCCCGCTGAGTGCCGCCGCGCTGTTCAAGATCGTCTCGTGGAAGACGGCGATCACGAAGGGCCGCTCGACCTGCGCAGAGGTGCGCAGCTCCTGGTTCTGTGCACAGAGGCGCACGAACGACTTGATGGGCGAGCCTTTCTTCTCGGAGCCATAGGACGAGAAGTGAGCGCCGTTGAGCCCCATGCCCAGCACGGCGGCCTCGGCGAGCATCTTGCCGGCGAGGTGGGCACCGAGTCCGCCGATGGACTCCATGCAGATCTCAAAGAGCCCGTCTTCGTCGGTCGGGGAGATCTCGGTGACTGCGTTGGCCGCGAGGCCTTCTGTCACTGCGGGGTTGACCTGTTCCACAGAGTCCTCCGTTCATGATGCCCGTGACTGGCCGTCGAGGCCTCAACTTCACGAGGCGGCTAGAACCTCAGGGGTTCAAGTACTTTTGCGGGCTCTCAACCACTTGGCGCCAAGGCCCAAGGGGCAGCCGCAGAGAAGAAAACACTTATCTCGTGCCCGTCCGGAAATAGCCCATCTGCGGCGTCGCCTTCCTTCCTCGCTCCTCGGCCCACCGGTGTACGCCTGCGTCGCTCGGTCGTTGGCTCCTTGCACCTGGGGCATTTCCGAACGGGCACTCAAAAGATGTCCTTTGGGATGGGTTGCGTGTTTCGCTGAGATCGGCGGAAATGCGACCGAACTCTGAATTTCAAGATGGACTCTTTCTCGGTAATTATCGCCAATTTCTGCTGCCCGACCGCCGTTGGAGAGCATTGGGGTCGGCGGTTGCAGTCCGGGGCGCCGTTCAAGCTCTATTCGACAGAGCCCTAGAGGCTTAGCCGGCGTCGAGCTCGGTCGTCAACTTGATGAAACGCTCGAAGAAGGTGATCACGGTCGCCTCTTCGTAACAGACGCCAGCGTGCTCACCGAGCTGAGTGGCGGCGTTCATGATCGCCAGCTCTTCGGTCGGGGAAGCGGCCGAGTCGCTGTAGGCGGAGTCGCGCAGGAGCTTCTCGTTCTCGTTGAGGGCGTTGTTGAGCGCGATGCCCATCTCGCCGCACTTGGTCTTGTTGTCGTCGGCGATGGTGGCCAACGCCTCGAAGAACGCCACGACCTTGGCCGAGGTCTCGTCGCCAGCGGCCACGGCAGCGGCTGCGGGTTCTGGAGCCGGAGCCGGCTCAGGCGCACCTTGCGCAAAGACAGGCACAGCGGCCAGAACCAGCGAGACGAGGGCGACGACGAAAGTGAAGGTGCGCATCTCGGAACTTCTCCTAAATGAACTTTCCGCAAACTTGTGACGGTGGGGGTGCGCTCTGCCCACTTGACACGATCGCACGCGGGTTCGTTTCGAACCCGCTCGGTGCCGAGTAGCGCGCGAATTCCGATCGCTGCCTAAGGGCGGCGCCAACCAGAGCGTCGGCACCTTAACGCGCTCCCGCGCAAAAAACCAGTCCACAAATTGGGCGAACGCACGAGAGCCGCATTTCGACACCTCGCAGCCGACTCCTCACCGTTTCATAGCCACGAACCCGCCGAAAGAAACCCACAACGAGCGACGCCAGAACGACCAAAGCCCGGCAGGAGCCGGGCTTGGTCGTTTGAATTCGACTCTAAGCCCGTAAGGCTCAGTTGAAGTTGTTGTCGATGGTCGGCGTGTCCGTGAAGATGTCATCACACTGGCAGGAGGGCGAACCGATGCAAGACGCGACCAACTGGTCGTAGAAGTTCCAGCAATCCACGG
>PFUG01000016.1:0-12684 GCA_002789955.1 Deltaproteobacteria bacterium CG_4_9_14_3_um_filter_63_12
GCGGCGGAGGTGGTCTTGGACGAGATGAACTTCGGCGGCGGAGGTGGTCTTGGACGAGATGAACTTCGCGGACGACACGGCGACGACCGGGTCTCCGCTGGGGGCTTTGAAGTTTCGGATAGAGGGCATTCGGTAGCAGCCTCTGGGCCTCCATTTTGACGCAGTCATCTGAGACGCTGCGCGTCACCCAAGAGGTGAGAAAACACAGAACCCGACTCACCGTTGCCACCATGAGTTTACGACGGGACAGCTCCTTAGCTCAAACTCTCTGCGCTTCGGCCGCCCTCTGCGTCTCTGCGATAAGATCGAAGCAATATCGACAACATACCGCTCGATCCCGGCGATTTTCATGGCAGAGTGTCGAGGGCTGGTGGGGTGTACGATATGCCCTGGGTCGGCTTGTCGTTCCGGACGCTGCTCGCCCGAGTCGGAGTTCAGACCGCAGCGACGCACCTGACGTTCTATTCGAGCGGCGGCATCACCACCGAGTCACCTGGCCGTCGCGCTCGAGTCTAACTCCCCGCCGGAGGCACGGTACGCGGCGGCAAAACTCTGGCCTGCTTACGCGCCATAGGCCTCCCACAGCGCCTCCAGCGCGGCGGCGGCGCGTTCGGGGACGTGGTGCTTTACAAAGCGTGTGATTTGGCTGGTCCCGGGGTTGATCTCGACCGTCGGTTTGCCCTGGCGCGCGGCGTCATAGATGGGCCCAGCGATGTAGGGGAAGACGGCGCTCGTGCCGATGCTGATGACCAGTTCGAAGCCTCTGGCGAGCTCCAACTGGAGGGTGTCGAGCTGCCTCGAGGGCAACATCTCGCCGAAGAGGACGACCTCGGGGCGAATCACCGCGCCACATTTGGGGCAGCGAGGCAGCGCGGCGAGCGCGGAGTAATCGGCGACGTCGGTCTCGTAGTCGCAGTCGCGCGACATGCAGAAGAGGTGGTGCAGTCCGCCGTGGATGTCTATGACGTGGGTGCTGCCGGCGTCGTGGTGAAACCCGTCGACGTTCTGAGTGAGCACGAAGGTGTTGGGAATCGTCTGCTCGAAGCGGGCGATGACCGCGTGTCCGAGGTTGAACTTCGCTCCGCGGCAGGACTCTTCGAGCTGGCGGATGACCTTCCAGCAGACCTCGGGACGGCGCAGGAGCATTTCTCCAGAGAGGGCGTCCTCAATGGCGTAGCCCTCTTCGGTCTCGCCGCGGTCGTAGAGCCCGCCGATGCCGCGATAGGTCGGCAGCCCCGAGTCCGCAGAGAGGCCAGCACCGGTGATGAAGAGCAGCCGTCGCGTGGCTCTTAGGAGCTCCGCGACCTCACCCAAGATTTGCCTCGACGCGCGGGAAACCATCGCACCCTCCCCATTGGGGTTTCTTGCCTCGCTTGCCCAGCCGCCAGGAAGCGCATACAAGCTCATCAATTGAGGAGCAACGAAAATGCAGCGAGCAGACAACCCAACAGGAGAGGACCTCCAAAGCTGGCAACCTTGGCTCACGGTCATCACGACACTGTGGCCATACTCCGACGCCGAGAAACGGTGGTTTCTCGCCGAGCTGGCCAAGGTCCCGGCCGACGCTGGGATCGCGGGGGCGTTTACGACCCAAGTGCTGACGACGCTGCGTCAAAAGGGTCACGACGTCGAGGACTTCCTGCGGCACTTGCGCTTTGCACAGGCGCCGAGCAAGTTCAAGCACATGCCGATGAACCACTACCTCCTCTCGACGGTCGAGGCCGCTCGCCGGATGGGGGAGGGGAAGTCGTTGGAGGCGGACCTCGAGAGCGTGAAAGGCTCTTTTTCGAACTCACTCTTGGCGGCGCTGATCCGGCAAACTTTGCCAGGCTTCACAGGCTCCATGCGGGTTGGCGAGATCCTCAGGCTCACGGCCAAGGCGCTCTCGGGCGTGCTCTATAAAGGCGGCCGGTACGAGGTCTCGCCTCGCCCGACGGGTTGGACCCTCGATTTGGTCGGAGATCGCAACTTTCTCGGCCGCTATCTCTACGCCGACGCCTTTTACGAGCTCACGGGCGGGGCCCGCGGTCCTGTCACGAAGGTGGTCTTCGAGGAAGTGGAGCCAGGCCATTGCCAGCTCCACTTCTCGGTCCCTGGGGAGTCGCGGGCTAAGGATTGACCGGGACCGCCAGCGCGCTCGACGCCCCTACACCGGCTGCGCCTTCAGTGTAGGTCACGGTGAAGTTGCACGTGCCTGCGGTCAGCCCTTCGACCTCCAGCCAGCCGAATTCCTTGGCCACGCCGAGGTCTGCGGTGTCGGGGGCGACGATGGCGGTGACGGTGCAGACCTCGGGGCTGTCGGTCACCACCGAGTAGTCGGTCTGCGCCTGGCAGATGGGGCGTCCGTTCGCGGTCGGCAAGACGTAGAGGGCGCGTTTCTTGCCCACTTCGGCGGGGAGCAGGCTGTCGAGCTGGAGCATGCCGCCGTCGACCGAGCCGACCTCGACCAGCTCGAGCGTGAGGGTCGTCGAGTCGATGCTGTTCGACAGCGTCACGTTCTGCGCGGTCGCGCCGGTGGTGAAGTGGAACCACTGCTGGTCGACCGACGTCGTATCCAAGGTCATCCCAGTCGCCGGCTCCAAGGTGATCGGGAAATAGCCAAAGCCAATCACCGGCTGTCCGTTCGACATCTCGAAGTCGTAAGGGATGATGATGTCTTGGCCCGTGAGATACTGCGCCGAGGCCTCGGTGACGCAGGTGTTGGCCAATTTCATCACCTCGGGCACGCGCGCCAACATGTTGACCGAGTCGCCCAGGGCGCCGCCGGTCGTGTTGGCCTCGACGAGGACCAAGGTGCCGCCGCTGCTGACGCCTTCGAGAATCAATTTGCTGCCAGAGAACGAGACCACACGCAGCACCGAGTCGTCTTCGGTCGATGCCGAGGTGAGGGAGACGGCCTTGCGACTGCCCGCGTCACGGACCTCCAGCTCCAGCTTGGCGCCGACGGCGATGGGCTTGTTGAAGTCGGCCACTCGGTCGTCGGCGGGGTAGGTGAACTCGAGGTTGCCCTCGTTCCCGGTCAAGACGGACTTGCATGCGGGCATGAGCACGAAGGTGAGCAGGGCGAGTAGAACGCTGTGTCTGAGTTTCATGAGGAGCCTCCGTGAGGTGGGGAGCGGGGGAGGTCGCTTACAG
This sequence comes from Deltaproteobacteria bacterium CG_4_9_14_3_um_filter_63_12, assembly GCA_002789955.1. Taxonomy (GTDB): domain Bacteria; phylum Myxococcota_A; class Bradymonadia; order UBA4248; family UM-FILTER-63-12; genus UM-FILTER-63-12. The sequence goes on from PFUG01000016.1 coordinate 3,136, forward strand.
CGGGCGACAGAGCATGGACGAGCGGCCTCGGTCGCATCTTCATACTCGGAGCAATTCCCGGGCTTGTGACTGCAACCTAGCGGCTCTTACTCGGATGTCCAACCGATAAGGGCGTCGGAGCGCGATTGTCGGGTCGAGGCCGATGCGGCGCCGATATGGCGACGGCGATGCCGATGGCGATGGCGATGCCGGTAGCGATGCCGATGGCGATGGCGATGGCGATGGCGATGGCGATGGCGATGGCGATGGCGATGGCGATGGCGATGGCGATGGCGATGGCGATGCCCGAACGATTTGAACCGACGCGGTTCCCCAGGGGTTAAAACCCCTGGCTAGGTTCGTTGGCCGCTGCGCGGCCTCGAGCCACGGGTTCGATCGCGCGTGTGCGCAGGTGGCTGCGGTTTTGAGATGTTCCCCCATGTCCGCACACGCATTACCCCTCGGTTTTAGGCCCTTGTGGGCGCCCGCGTCTCGCATTGCGGGCGCCCACAAGGGGCGCCCCTACATGCCTAATGGGGTGTTCCCCCACGTCCGCACGGGCATTACCCCTCGGTTTTGAGGCGTTCCCCCACGTCCGCACGGGCGTTACCCCTCGGTTTTGAGGCGTTCCCCCACGTCCAGGTGTGCGTTGCCCCGCCATTTCAATGGGGTGCCCCACGTTCGGGTGTGTGTTGCCCCGCCATTTCAATGGGGTGCCCCACGTTCGGGTGCGCGTTGTCCCACGGTTTGAATGGCGTGCCCCACGTTCGGGTGCGCGTTGTCCCACGGTTTGAATGGCGTGCCCCACGTTCGGGTGTGCGTGGTCCCACGGTTTGGACGGAGTGAGCTCCGCTCGTCACGAGCTGGGTCTAGGAAACCGAACAGCAAAAATGCAGGCAGGGAACTTTTGGTCGGGGCGTCTGTCTCACCCCGCACACCCACTCGACGTGGACCGCATCTTCAGACCGTGAACCTTGGAGCTCACCATGGCACCGATCCGTCTGCTCGCCTTTGCCGCAGCGTTCTGCACCGTCTCATTGCTCTTGCCCACAGGTTTCGACGGGCTCCTGGAAGCCCACAAGGCACAGGCCGACGAGATCACCAAGAAAGAAGCGAAGAAGTTGCTGGGCAAGCCCCTCTCGGCGAAGGTCGACAAGACCGGTGAGCCCTTGGAGCTCGACGACGACCTGCTGGGACTCGTCGAGACGGTCTGGACGGACCCTGGGGAGACCCCCCGCTTCGAGGTCGTCGCGGGCAAGAAACGCTACGGCCTGCCGCTCAAACACACGCACGTCGACGCCAAGATCCGCGGCACTGTGGTGCAGGTCGAGGTGACCCAGAGCTACACCAACCCCTTCGACCACCCCATCGAGACCCTCTACGTCTTCCCGCTGCCGGAGAACAGCGCGGTGAACGCCATGCAGATGGTGATCGGAGACCGTGTCATCGAGGCGGACATCAAGAAACGCCAGGAGGCGCGCAAGCTCTACGACGACGCCAAAGCGGCGGGGCACACCGCGTCGCTACTCGAGCAGGAGCGGCCCAACGTGTTTACGCAATCCGTCGCAAACGTGGGCGCGGGCGAGTCGCTCGACGTGGTCATCGGCTACGTGCAAGACCTGACCTACGACGCTGGGACCTATGAGTTCGTCTTCCCTATGGTCGTTGGGCCCCGCTACATCCCTGGCGACAAGGTGAGCGCGACCAAGAAGGGACACGGCTGGAGCCTCGACACGACCGAGGTCGGCGACGCCTCGCGCGTCACTCCTCCCATCGTCGGCGCCGGTGAGCGCGCCGGCCAGGACATCTCTTTGGAGCTCGAAGCCGACGCCGAGCTCGCCATCCATAACATTCGGGTGTTGACCCACGAGGTCGTCGTCGAGACCGAGAGCGACGGCTCCTTCAAGCTCGCGCTGGCCGAGCTGGACTCGCTCCCCAACCGCGACTTCGTGCTGCGCTACGACGTCGCCGAGACCGCGCCCGTCGCCACGCTGGCGACCTACAGGGACGACAAGGACGGTTACTTCACGCTCATGGTGCACCCGCCCGAGCTGGACCTCGACGCGCTGGTGGGCGCTCGCGAGCTGATCTTCGTCGTGGACGTCTCGGGCTCGATGAACGGAAAGCCTCTGGCGATGTGTAAAGACGCCATGAGTCAGGCGTTGGCGCAGGTCCGGCCGGTGGACACCTTCAACGTCATCACCTTCGCGGGCTCCGAGGCCATGTTGTGGAACGAGGCCCGGCCGGCCAACCAGACCAACATCAACGAGGCCCTAGGCTTTGTCGACCAGCTCAGCGCGGGCGGCGGCACCGAGATGAAGAACGCCATCGACGCGGCCTTGGACTCCAGCGGCGAGTCGCGGCGCAACCGCTATGTGTTTTTCATGACAGACGGGCTCGTCGGCAACGAGGAAGCGCTGCTCCAGAGAACCGCCGCTTACGTCGCGGATTTTGAAAAACTCGAGCGCAAGGCGCGGGTTTTCGGCTTCGGCGTGGGCTCGGCGCCCAACCGCTACTTGATGGAAGGACTCGCCGAGGCGGGCAAGGGCGCGACGGTGTTCGCGAGCAACCGCGAGGACCCGACCCTCGCCGTCAACCGCTTCTTCGGCCTGATCGACCACGTGATCGTCGAAGACGTGCAACTTCGCTGGGAAGGCGTCGAGGTCTCGGAGGTCTACCCAACTGACCTGCCGTCCTTCTTCGCGTCCAAGCCGTTGGTGGTCCACGGCCGCATGGCGAGCAGCGGCGAGGGGCAGGTCGTGCTGACGGGGAAGGCCGCGAACCAACCTTTCGAGCTGCGACTCTCCGTGGACTTCCCAGACGGACCCCAGGGCGACCCGGTCCATGGCACGCTCTGGGCCCGCGCCAAGATCAAAGAGCTGGAGCGCGACCAGTGGTCCGGCTACGACACTGGCGTGGTCGAGGCCATCACCGAGGTGGCGCTCGCCCACCGCATCGTCACGCCCTACACGAGCTTCGTCGCTGTCGACCGCTCGCGAGTGGTGAAGGGCACGTCGAAGACCGTGGTGCAGGGCGTCGACGCGGCAGAGGAGGTCGACATATTCGGGCTCGAGGCGGCGGTCGAGACGCTTCCGCCCGTGCAGCTCGGCGACTCGTCTGGCGTTTCGGGCGAAGGGTTTGGGGTTGGAAGCTTCGGCACTTCGGGTCGTGGCGGTGGCGGCGGCGGGAGCGGCGCGGGAGTGAGCGGCAGTGGGGTCAGCGGCCACGGAGTCAGCGGCTCGGGTCGGACCTACGGTTCTTCGTCCAGCTCTCTCGGCGACAAATCCGTGAGCAAACCCATGCTCAAGCTCGGCCGACCTCAAGTCTCGGGCTCCCTAGACAAACGGGTGATTCGCAAGGTGATTGGGCAGCATAAGAGCGAGGTCAAAGCCTGCTATGAGAAACAGTTGATGGTCGATGGGACCTTGGCCGGTCGGCTCGAAGTCAAGTTCAGCATCAGTGAGGACGGCGTCGTGATCTCGGTGGTGATCGTCTCCAACACTCTCTCCGCGGAACCCGGCGAGGCCGTTGGCGCCTGCGTCGCGAAGGCAATGGAGAGCTGGAACTTCCCGGCTGCGCAGGGCGGTGGGCTGGTTGTCGTGACGTATCCCTTCAACTTCGAGGTGGGCAAAGAGTGACGCCAACCGTCAATCCAGGGCGGCCGCTGGCCGCCACTACGGGCCAATTGGGGTGCTTGAGAATCCCTCGTTGACGTCTCTGTTTGCTCGTTTACACTGTGAAGAATCCACGAATCACTGAAGCGCGGCAGAAATCGAGTCCAGAGGGCGTTGCTCGATATAGTCCGTTGTGCGCCGTCAGTGTTTTGTGGCGGGTGAGAAAATGCCAAACGAAGCCTGCAAAGAGTTCGTATGCGCCATCATGGCGGTCCTCGCCGATCTGACGTTGACACGAGAGCGCCGCGGCACAGGCGAGCGCCTGGTCGCAGGGCTGGCCGCCGTCATGGAGGGCGAGGCCGTCGGCCTCTACGAGGTGCGCCCGGGCACGCCCCCCGAGCTGGTCCTGCGCTGGGTCGTAGGGGACCCCGACCGCCTGAAGATCCCCAATGAGTGGACGCTGGAAATGAGCGCGAACTCGCTCACCTGGGTGACGGAGGATTGGGGCACCCTGACATGCTTCCCCATCAGCGAGCGGCGCGGCCAGCTGAGCCAGATTCTGGCTATCTCCGGTCAAATGGAGCCCGACCGCCAGCACATGCTCGTCGCCGCTTTGGGCGTTTATGCCCACCACCTGTGGCTCTTTGACGAAAGCCATCACGGCGAGCTGGCCCCTGCGACGAGCCGATGCCTGAAAAGCACCTAGAAATCGACGAGTTGCTGCCTTTTCGTCGACCGAAGAACGTCGAATTCGAGCGGGTGCGCGTGAGACCTATCGCCAGGGTCTGTCACGGCGACGCCAATTGTACGATGATGGCTCGCCGCGCCCACAGGGCGCGTCAAAGTGCCTGACAACGACGAACGGAGTGGTCTCACGATGGTTTCGAGCCAAGACAAACGAGGCGGGCAGGCCCGCAAGCTCTATCAGCTCTGCGCGCAAGTCTCGCAGTCCATCTCAGAGGTGCTGGGCGGAGAGTGCGAAGACCCCGTGCTGCAATCCCTCTGGGTCGAGGACGTGCGCCCCATGGACGGCAGCCGTCGTCTGCTGGTCTCGCTGCGCATGACCGAGCCCGGCGAAGGCGCCGACGAAGTGAAAGCCAAAGTCGACCGCATCGCCAGTTGGATTCGCGCCGAGGTCGCTGGCACCATTCACCGCAAACGCGTGCCGGAGCTCAGCTTCGTGGTGCTCGACGCGACGATGCAGAGGGTCGATTCCCTCGGAGCGTCCTCGAGCGACGAAGGCGACGAAGGCGACGAAGGCGACGAAGAGAACGACGAAGCGGACGACTGAGGTCTTCTCTCTTTCTTGCTCGCCCAGCGGCGAAGCGGGTCAGGGCGCGGCCGTCGGACTGGCACCCTCGAGATCGACGAACGAGTCGAAGAACAGCGAGAGCTTTGCTGCGTCTCCGGTGGGTGGGCCGACCACGACCAGCTGCACCAGACGTGTGGCGGTGACCATGACCATTGCCGTGCTGAGGCGATCGCCGACCTTGAACTGCAGCACTCGCATGGGAAGCCCCCCAGCCACGCCCTCTCGAACCCCCAGCAACTCGCCCTGCGCGCCTTTGACCAAGCCAGCGGCCGTGCTGTTGAGGAGCAAATCGGCGTCCTCGCCGCTGACCGGGCTCTTCAGCTCGGTGAAGGTCACCATGAAGGTCCCTTGCGACGCGCTGGTCGCCGAATAGACCTGCAGCTTCGTGTCCCCCTCCTCCTTCACCTCGTAGGATGGGGTCGACGGGAATTGCGCGGCGAAGCCCCCGCCCTGCGGGCGGTACTCCTGCCACTGATCGGCCGGCGCGATGGCTGGCATCTCCCCCAGAATCTCGTCGATGAGCTGGTCCTCGCTGATGCCTCGTGTCATGGCGATGGCGTGCAGTCGTTTGTCGGCAAAGTTCATGAGCGCCGTGAGGTCGATGCGCCAACCGCCCTCGTTGACGAAGCGCCAAGAGGCGGCGGTCTCTTCGCCATCCGTCAGCACAGGAGCGGTCGCGACCGCGCCGTTGAGCACCAAGGGCCCGAGGCCGCCGTTGGCGAAGGTCCTCTGGCCAACCCAGCCTTCCCGCACGCCCAAGACGTAGACGTCCCGGCCGGACATGTTCTGGATGTTGGTGTGACCGATGCGCATCAAGATCATGGCGGCCATGATGCGGTCGCCGATCTTCATGGACTTGAGCGCCTTGCGCGCGGGCCCGCCGTCGGACTCGTCGAGGGCCGCGGCGACGTGGGAGCGCAGGAGCTCATAGCGGTCGAGCGTCGCCTGGCTGACGAGGCCAGCGGCCGCTTCGCCATCCTTGGCGGCCGTCGCCTGCTGGTAAGCCCGGAACACCTCGGTGATCTCAGCCACTGCGGCAGCCCTCGCGTCGGCGTCGTTGGGTTTGAGTGCTGGCACAACGTCTGGCCCAGCGGGCTCCTCCTTCGTCTCCTTGTCACAGGAGACGAGCATCAAGAGTAGGAGAACAAGGAGGAGTCGTAGATTCACGGTTGGAGCTCCAGCGCCAACGCCAATATCATTGGCGAGGGTTCGTGAGGGACAGGAGAGAAAGGCCTCCGAGTGGCGGACGTTTTTGCGATCGCGCGTAGTGCTCGCTTCGAGTCACCAAGTGGCGCGCAGGCCCCGAAGGGGGCGACGGCTGTGAGGCAGGGGTTTCAACCCCTGGCTCGGCGGTTACGTAGGAGAAAGGTCTGTACACTCGCTTCGAGCCACCTTTGTTCCGAGCATCACGCCAATCCAATCGACGAGTCAGGCGAGTTTTCGGCATTCGAGATAGTACCGCTTTTCGTGGGCCTCCCCCATGGAGAAGGTCTTGCGAGGCAAGGCACCGTCGAGAATGACGGTCTTGAAGAGGTCGTGTTTGCTCATCCCCGGCAGGTAGAAGGCCATGTTCGACGGGCGGCGCCCGAGCAGGAAGAGCGCCTCGTGGCCGTGGATGTAGTCGAGCTCGCGGGCTCCTTTGGAGGCCATGAAGGTGTCCAAGAAGCTCTGCAGCGTGCCGACGGCGAGGTTGACCTTGGGCTCGAAGACCTCGACGAGGACGAGCCGACCGGCTGCGCCGACGCCGAAGACGTGGGAGGGACCTGTGTGTTTGCGGACTGCGTCGGTGAGCTGTTCGACGCGTTTGATGTCGGTGAAGGAGACGTGCCCGCCGCAGAAACTCGCCAGCTCCGCCAGCACGTCGCGTCGCTCGTCGAGCTCGAAGAGCATTCGGTGGATGGGCTCGAAGACCAAGGAGGATTCGTGCAGATTGACCAACTCGACGAGGGCGTAGCGAGCTGGGTCGTCGTCGAGCGCCGTGTGGCTCTCCTTCTTCCCCTCCCAGATGGCTTTGGCGGTGGCGAGGGAGTGGTTTCCGTCGCCCATGGCGTAGAGCAGGACGGGGGTTTGGGTGGGCAGGTCGTAGCGCGTGCAGAAGGCGTTGGGGTCGGCGAGGGCTTTGAGGGCGTCGACGATCTCGAGCTCGCAGGAGGGGGGCACGAGGAAGCCCTGGATTCGGCCTCCTCCCTGCATCAGCTCGAAGTCATAGAGCGAGGTCATGGCTGCCTTTTCGGAGGTCAGCGGCGCGAAGATTCGGTCTTCGGGGTCGTCGACCAGGACCATGATGTGGGGCAACTCGAGGGCGGCGCCACGTCGGATTCGAACGCGCGGAGGCAGTCGGTCGACGATGGTGCCTTCGGTGGCGCGGATGAGGCTAGTCGAGCCCTTGGCGAAGTCGTAGTCCTCGAGATCGACGCAAACGACCAGTCCACGGCGCACAGCGCTGCCGACCTGTCGCTCGACATAGACCATGGCTTCGTGCTCGACGAGCTGCTGGTCCTCGAGAAGGCGCCGCATGTTGGCGTTGATGCCCTCGATGCGCTGCTCCTCATCGTCAGAGCCCAGGTACAGCTCTGGCAGAATCAGGTTCAGCGTCGAGGGCTGGCTGCCGACGAGCGACGCCACTTTGTTCCAGTATTCTGGCTCGGAGGTGAACTGATCACAGGCGACGACCGACCAGGTTTCCATCTTGATTCGAGGGCTGGGCAGAAGGACCTCTGGAGTCGCGAGCGCGATGCTCGAGTATTTTCGCATGAGAAGGGAGCCTCCTGTGTTGCATGGTGGACCTGGCGATGGATGCGTGGCTCTCGCAGATGCCGAAGAGCGCCAGGAAACTATTGTTTGCCCTGCTCCGAGACAAGCGTTTTGAGCGTCGTCGCTCGTTTTCGTCGCCATTGCGACGCCAAGGGCGAGGCGCCACACTGGAAGGCAGCTTTACCACGGACGTTCTGGCACCATGGCTGGTCAGCCCCACCAATCCCCACCCAATGCATGGCGTCGCTACGCGACGATGGCGCTGGGTTGCGCATTCTTGGTGACCTCAGCGGCGCTCATTCAGCACAAGGTGGTGCTCGGCCTGCAGTGGTCAGAGATTCGGGTTCACTACTTTGTCGTACCGACTTTGGTCGGAGCGTTCTTTGGGCTGCTCATCGTGCACGTTCAGCTCATGAAGGAGCAGCTCGAGCGTCTGAGCCAGACGCTCCTCGAGCGAGAGAGCCAGGTGAAGGCTCTCAACGGGCAACTGGCGGCGATGGTCGAGTCCAAGAGCAACGCCTTGGAGCAAACCCAGAACGAGCTCGCTCACGTCCAGAAGATTGAGCTCGCAGGGCAGCTCGCTGGCGGCATCGCGCACGACTTCAACAACCTCCTGACCATTGTTTTCGGCGCGGTCGACGAGCTTGTCGAGATGCTTCCGGCAGAGACTCAAGAGCACCGGCTGGCGACCGAGATCCTGGGGGCCGCGGAGCGCGCGACGTCGTTGACGCAACAACTCCTGCACTTCAGCCACAAGCAGGTCGTGCAGCCCACGACCTTCGACGCCTCGAAGGCGCTCCGAGGGTTGGTTCCAATGTTGGAGCGCGCTCTGGGGCGCTCGGTAACGCTGCACACGGAGCTCGACGAGCGGCTGATCGTGCGAGCCGATCGTGGGCAGCTCGATCAGGTCGTGGTGAACCTGGTCCTCAACGCCCGGGATGCCCTCCCCGACGGCGGCAACATTACGTTGGCCGCGCATCACGTCTCGAGGCGTGGCGGCGACGTCATCCTCATCGCCGTCGAAGACGATGGCGTCGGGATGACCGCAGAGACGCTCAAACACGTCACCGAGCCGTTCTTCACGACCAAGACACAGGGCAAAGGCACAGGGCTCGGGCTGTCAGTGGTCCAACGCATCGTCTCGACCAGCAGCGGTGAGCTGCAGATCCATTCCACGCCGCACGTTGGGACCAAAGTCGAGGTCTCGTTGCCCGAGGTGAACACCGAGTCCAGTCTGACCACGCCGGTCAAAGCCATCGACTTGCCGCTCGTCGACAATGTACTGCTGGTCGAGGACGACGCCGTGTTGAGGGAGTTCGTTTCGAAGATCCTGCGCACCGCAGGGTGTGAGGTATTCGAGGCCGGCGACGTGCGGCAGGCCCTCGAGCTGCTCGAGGCCAGCCCGGACGGGCTCCAGGTCATCTTGAGCGACGTCGTGCTTCCAGACGGCTCAGGACTCGACGTGGTCCAATGGGCCAAGGAACGGCGAGCCCCAAACCGCTCGCTGCTCATGACGGGGTATGCCGCCGCCGACCTTTCGCAGCGAATCACTGCCGAGAACCTGAACGTGCTCCACAAACCCTTCACAGGGGCCAAGCTCATCGAACGGCTTCGCGCCCTGCGCTGAGCGTATCACGAGGCCTGCGGCCGGATTTCACGCGGCCAGCTCGAAGCGAGCGGCGTCCCTGCGCGCGAGCCCGGCGCATCGGCCGCACCCGTGCGCAGAGATTCATGCTGACATTCCGACGACGCCGTGATAGGAAGGCCGTCGTTTCGGAGCGATTTCAAACCCTGTCGACATAGAAGGGAGAAACTATGACACAACAGTCGTTCAGATGGATCCTCTTCCTCTTGCTCATCGCGGGACTCTCTGTCTCCTGCGGCAAGAAG
>PFUG01000016.1:12703-20099 GCA_002789955.1 Deltaproteobacteria bacterium CG_4_9_14_3_um_filter_63_12
AGAAAGCCGAAGAGAAGGTCGAAAAGACCGAGCCCACCGACAAGATTGAGCAGCCCGTGGATAAAGCCCCGGTCGACACCGCCGAGCCGGATGATACCACGAAGCCCGAAGACACCGCCGCCGTCGTCACCGACGACTCCGCGGAGCCCGGCGAAATCGACGGACGCAGCATCGTTAAGATCGACGTGGCCGACGAAGCCACTTGTGCGCTCATCAGCGACGGCGGTGTGCGCTGCTGGGGTTCGAACGACGATGGCGATCTGGGCGCAGGGACCGACATCCTGACCGCGTACTACTCAATCCCCGTCGCTGTCACAGGCGCCAAGGAGCTCTTCTTCAACAAGGGCTACGGCGCGAGCACGGCCTATGGCTCGCTCGACAAGTCCGTGGGCTGCGTGAAGCTGGAGGACGGGACGTTCAAGTGTTGGGGCGGCAACGATGGCCTCTTCGGCAACGGTGAGTCCCAAGGCAGCAACACCCCCATCGAGATCCCTCAGCTCAAAGACGCCAAGATGGTCTACCACGGAGAAGGGACCGGGGCCGCAGTGGCCGCCGACGGCAAAGTCCTCACCTTCGGAGCCAAGGCCTTTGGCGTCCTCGGACGCGACCTGGAAGACCCGAACGCCTGGACCGCGCCTCCTGGACCGGTCAAGGGTGTCGAGAAAGCCAAGAAGGCCGTCTGCGGCCAGAACCACTGCTGTGCCCTCCTCGAGGACGGCAGCGCGACATGCTGGGGCTACGGCTTCGGTGAGGCCGATCCGGTCGTCATCGAGTCCGTCAAGGGCGCGACCGACATCGCCACTGGCAACAGCGACACCTGCGTCCTGATGGAAGGCGTCGCCTACTGTGCGACCGGAAACAACACCTTCACCGCGATGGAAGGCGCCACCGACTTGACGGCCATCTCGCGCAGCACCAACACCACCTGCGCGTTGAGCAAAGATGGCAGCGTCTACTGCTGGGGCTACAACCACTACGGCGAGGTCGGCAACGGCACCACGGTCGAGCAGGTCAAACCGGTCAAGGTCGCCAACCTGCCCCCAGCTAAGCAAGTGGACGTCGGCACCACGCACGCCTGTGCGCTGCTCCAGGATGGCCGCGTCATGTGCTGGGGCTCCAACCGCCGCGGTCAGCTCGGTGATGGCTCCGTGGACGACCAAACCTCGCCTGTCGAAGCTCGCTACATCCTTCGCGAGGTCCCCGCAGCCGTCAGTACCGCGGTCTCGGACAAGCTGCCCACCGAGTATCCCGCTTGGGATCCCTCACTCCCCGAGCCTTGCCAGCGCGTTGCCGAGCCGGTGGGGGCCAACTTCAAGATCTACACCGCGCTCGCCCAGCGAACGACGACGGAAGTGGGGACCGACCACTACAACCTGCGCCTCGCCAATTACCCGTTCACTTGGGACACTTGGCGCGAGAAGCCCCGTGGCGCCCAGGTGATGCTGATCGCCGAGCTGATTCACCGCGAAGACATTCCGGATCCCGAGAAGGAAGGCGAGACCAAGAAGATCGACAAGCCACTGATCCCCGGCAAGTACCTGCCGGAGTGGCGCGGTCTGATGGAGGTCAGCGGCCGAATCCACAACAACATCACCTACCCCAACTTCGACAAGGAAGGCTGGATGTCGGTCTCCTACATCGGCCGTGAGTACATCTGCGGGCAGTTCGTGCTGCAGCCTTACAAGATGGACCCCATCATCGCTCGCTACGCTGCGAAGCTCGAGAACCCCCTCACCGAGGACGAGTACTCGATGTTCGTGAAGGCCGTCGGCACGGTCGAGATGGTCACTGACATGGTCGAAGGGGACGCTCCTGCCGAAGGCGACGTCCCCGCCGAGGGCGATGTTGTCCCTGCCGAAGGCGAGGTTCCTGTGGAGGGCGGTGAGGCCAACGAGCCGCCCGTCGTGGAGGAGCCCGTCGTGGAGGAGCCCGTCGCGGAGGAGCCGGTCGTGGAGGAGCCGGTCGTGGAGGAGCCGGTCGTCGAGAAGCCAGCCGTGGAGGAGCCGGTCGCCGAGAAGCCAGCCGCGAAGGTGGAAGCGACGGCCGCGACGGTCAAGGCGTTCTGCAAGGAGTGGAAGGACTCGGTCGAGAAGTTTGGGACCAAGTGTGGTCCATTGGGCAAGCGACTCGAACGCCAGTTCAACGCCGCGGGCATGAGCTACAAAGACCTGGAGACCCAGGCCAGCGAGTTCAAGGTCTGCAAGGCGGCCGAAAAAGCGATGGTGACGTGCGAGAGAGACCGCGCGGTCAAGAACGCCATGAAGGTGTTGGGCAAGTAATTTCCTGACCCGTTGAGATGGATAGGCCCGGCAGCTAAAGCTGCCGGGCCTCTTTCTTTTGGTCGGTTGTTGCTAGCCCTTGTTGAGCGTGTCGATGAGGGCGACCATGTCTTGTCGCTCGCTTCGTTGGCGAGGGTGCCCTGGGCGACCAAGACCGGCAAGGAACGGAATCGTTTCAAAGACATCCTGTCTTTCTCCTGGTGAAGCGTCGAGAGTCGGCGCGATCTTCTCGATGGGGTCGATCCAAGCGCGCGCACCCTTTATGGACTGCTTGACCCTGTGGACACGGCATTAGCGCCGGCCGGCAACGAACGCGAACGCACAACTTCTTCCGCCGCCACTCTCGCCGCAGCGAGAAGGGTTTACGGCGCAGTTCTGGAGGGGTATGCAGTCGATCGGATTCGCGCGCTGCTCGGCACCGAGCAGCCTCGAAGCGAGCCAGCTTGCGTCCCTACGCGCGATCGCCGCCAGCACTCTCCGCCTGGAGCCTTCGCAACCCTCCGATCCTCGAGTGCCTGGCTCACTTTGCGAGACCATTATCCAACCGATGCCGCCATTTTCGTAGTTCGTCGAGCCGCTCGGTCGCTGGCACCGAAGGGCCGACTCATTAGGGGGACAATCATGAGAGAGCGCTTTGAGAAGCACGGGCTCTTCCTCGCTGTGTTGCTTGCCGTGGCGCTGGTGAGCTCCGCGTGCAGCAAGAAACCCGAGGTGGAGTTGGCCCATCACCTCGATGCCGTCGCCGACATCCTGGAGGCCAAGGAAGACGACCCGATCGCAGCATTCGACGAGCTGCACAAGTACCTGCGCAAGAACCTTCCGGAGATCGCTCGGCTGTATGGCGAGTTGGCCGTCGAGCTGGACGAGCTCGAGGACAAAGGGGAGCGCAAGGACAGGCTCGAGGAGATGCTCACCGCGCTCGAGGCGCCCGCGAAACGGCTCAACAAGGCGGGTATGGCGCTGGGCCAGAAGAACGACAAGCAGCTCGAGATCCTCGGGAAGGTGATGGAGATTGCAGCTCGTTGGGAAGTGGTCGGTGACGCCTTCAAAGAGGAGTTTGGTGGCGGTGGACTTGGGATGATGATGTAACCACGGACCTGAATCGCCGAGCGGACGACCGATTTTCGCATCGCAACTCATCGAGATGAAGCGAAAATCAGCCGTGGGGAAGCGAGGCGATAGATTCAAAAGGACGACCCATGTACGAACAACACAAGACCCCGACGGGGTTCCTGAACGTGGCGTTTCTTCTGGTCTTGGCGGTCGCTTTGAGCGCCTTGGCCGGTTGCAGCAAACCCGAAGACAAGCTCGGCGAGCACCTCATGAGCCTCGCCGACATCATGAACGACAATCGCGACGCGCCTGAAGAGGGTGTGGCCGAGCTTCGGTTCTATCTGCGCGCCCACCTGCCGGAGATGCTCGAGCTGGCGGCCACCTTGGTGGTCGAGCTCGACGAGATCGACGACAACGATGCCCGCGCAGAACGAGCGAAAGAGATCGCCGCGACCCTCAAGCGGCCGATCATGAGAGTAGGGAAGGCCGGGATGCGCTTCGGAGAAGCCGCGAGCAAAGACAAAGCGGCCATGAAGATGCTCATGGAGATCGGAGAGAGCTATGAGGGGCTCGAAGAGGTCCTCGAGGAGTTCGCTGCGGAGACCGGCTTCGGCAGCAGTTTTGGCAAGATGGACAGCGACATGGGGGGAAGCTCGAAGGGTGACATCGAGCAGGTGGTCTTCGATCTCGAAGACATCCACACCATCGTGAGCGGCAACAGCGGAAACTGCGCGAACATGGGCAAGGAGCTCGGTCGTCTGGCCGACCGCAACGGCAACCTCATGAAGAAACTCGAGACGTTCGAGGGGACCAAGCTCGATGAGGAGCAGAAGGCCGCCTACGGCAAACGACTCGAGAAGGTTTTCACGGCGTCCTCGGCCGCCCGTACCGACTGCGGGCAGGACGAGACGGTCACCAGCGCCCTCAGCACGCTCGGCTTCTGAGCGAGCCCGACCATTCGAAAAGACAAAGCCGGGCGCTGCGCGTCCGGCTTTGTGGCTGCGTCACTTCGTGTCTGCGTCCTCGCGCTGCTTCTTCAGCTTCTTTTTGAGCTTGCGCTGTTTGCGCCGCCAATCCCGAGCCGCCTTGCGCCGCGTCTTGGCGATGGTCTTTTCTTGCTGGTGGCCGATGGCGTCGAAGTCGGGGCTGGCGACCGCGTCCAGTGACATCCGGAGCTTGTGCCACTTCTTCTGTTTGAAGCGGCAGGTCCCATCGAAGAGATCGCGCTCCTCAGGGGCGCACTTATAGTGGGCGATCCAGGTGTGGTAGGAGTAGCGCTGCGATTCGCACTTCTCGATGTGGCGCACTTGGTTGTTGTGGATCACCCAAGCTGCGATGCGGGCGCTGCTCTCTGGATCGAAGAGGTCGTCGCCTTTGTAGCCCGCAGCGTGCGCCCACATGGAGCCCACCTGGAAGAGCCCACGCTCGCCTTCGGAGCCCACCTCGTGCGGGCTGTAGTCCATGACGAAGTGACGCTGCGTCGAGCCCTCCAGCGAGAAGTCGAGGGTCGGCCCGGAGTTCTCGGAGATCAGGATGGAAGCCAAGTCTTTCGGGTCAACCCCTTCGTCGGTCGCGGCTTCGAAAATGTACCAGCCATACTCTTGCGGAAGATCGGCCGCCGCCTTGAGGTGGGCGACAAAGAAGGCGCCCTTGGCCACGGTCCAGCCAGTCTTGGGGCGGTGTTTGTGGTCCGCGGGGGGAGCCGCGTCGAACTCCTCTTCGGGGCTCAACGCTGGCAGCCCGTGGACGGTTGCAACCACCACACTCGCACGCAGGTTCAGCTCGACCTCGAGCCGAAGGTCCGCAGACAAATTCGCCGACGGCCAGGTGGCGAGCTGCAGACCAATGAGAACTAACAGACAGTCCATGAAACGCCTCTCGAGAAGGGCTTTGAGATCCCCCGCCGAGACGAGGGGGCAAGGCATCCTGCCGTAGGCCTCGAACTGTCGATTGCGGTCGCTCCCTAGCGCCTCGCCTTTGTCTCTGGTTCTGGTCCAGGAGAATGGCGGGGCTGCGAAGTTCGACACCGCAAATCCACGATTCGCGGACCAAAAACGGTGGGCCATCCATGGCGTCCGTGTTGTTTTCCCTTTCTCCGTAGCGAAATGCAAGCCCGCTCTCGACGGGCAAGAACAAGAACCTTCTTGAGCTGTTGTTGCTATCGCCCTGATAATACGCAGCAAACTGTGTCTCTCCGCGTGACGTTGCGGCGTCGAGACCGCTGCCGCCTTTGCGAGAGACTCAACCTCGGTGTACAACACCAAGCGGACTGGCCAAACTTCTCGGGGTCAGGTCCTGCACCGAAGCACAGCGCAACAGGATCGACTATGGGGATGAGCACTGGCGGCTCGGGTGGAGCCA
The DNA here is from genome assembly GCA_002789955.1 of Deltaproteobacteria bacterium CG_4_9_14_3_um_filter_63_12. GTDB lineage: Bacteria > Myxococcota_A > Bradymonadia > UBA4248 > UM-FILTER-63-12 > UM-FILTER-63-12. The sequence goes on from PFUG01000016.1 coordinate 18,397, forward strand.
TGAGCGAGATCAACGTGACGCCGTTGGTCGACGTGATGCTCGTGTTGCTCATCATCTTCATGGTCGCAGCGCCCCTCATCGAGCGGGAACACAGCAAACAAGAGCTGCAAGAGAACAGAGACCTGCAGCAACGTTTGGTCACCCTCAATCTTCCCGTTCTCGACAAGACGCTCCCGGCGCCCGAGGTTCGCGACGAGGTCACTTCCACGAAGCTCACTATCAGCGCCACCCTCGCTGTCGGGTTCGAAGGAAAGCCAGTCGCCGACTGCTCCGAGCACGTTCGACCCAAAGACAAGGCTGAGTGGACCGAGTGCCTCGACAAGACCCAGGCCGCCTTGACCAACCAGAGCAAGGCCAAAGAGTTCGGCGTCGTCATCGACGCCGACCCGACCGTGCCGTTCGGTTTTGTCGTTGGCGTGATCGACCGCATGCACCGGCTGGAGATCACCAAAGTCGGGATGCTCCCCCGACGCTGACCTCCCCGCTCAAAGGCGTCGTCAGGAAACAACCCGCCCATTTGAGCATCGCCAGAGGCGTGATGGCAGCGTCGGGCTGCTTCGACGATCCTGGGCATCGCCTGCATCGACCTCCTTGCCCTCCCACCTCTGACTTCGCCCAAATGCGCATTTTGTTCCCGGACGACGCCTAAGTGCCTTCAGCCCAACGGCCCGAAGTGCGCAGTGGTCCGAGGGCTGAGCGCAAACCTACGCCCTCGCGTGTCTCAACAACGTCTCGAGAAACTCGACGACATCGGCCTCCTCGAAGGGCGCCTCCAGCCCGGCCAAGGGCTCCTCCATGTCTAGGACGACCGACGCCAGCACGTCCGGGCGCAAGGTCAGCACGACCACTCGGGCGCTCGCCTGCAGTGCCGCCTCCACCGCAGGCCAGTGGCCGCGCTTTGCCGCCTCCAGCTTGCCAACCTCGAGAAAGACCACGTCGTAGTCGCGCGCCATCCACTCGACCCCGCGCGCGAAGGCGTCGGCGTCAAAGACGTAGTCGCAGAGCTCGGGGGTGGCCGAGACGCGGGCGAGGGGAAGGCACGCGCCGGTGTCCAGGTCGATCAGGTCAAAGCCGCGGTCGACCTCGTCGCCGTCTATATTCTCGCAGGTGTGGGCTTGCTTGACCCCACCGACTCTGAGGCCCGCCGCCCGCAGCTCACGGACGAGTCGCTGGACCAGGGCTCGCGCGCCATCGCGCCCTCGGCCGACGATGGCCGCCCAGGGATTGCTGTCCGACATAGCCAGTCCTCACATGGTTGGAACGACCTCGACGAGTTGCACGCCACTGTAGCGAGTTTGACCCCCAGCGCGCTACACTGCGCCCATGAACAGAAGGCGAAATCACTGGGGGTGGGGCTGGGCCGACAAGTACCCCAGCCTAGAGGCACGCAGAAATCTCGGCCAGATGGTGTCGGCGACGCTCGGCTTTGCCCTCGCCGAGCCAGACGCTGCCGTCCCGCTCGACGCGGTCGAGCTCAACACACCGGCCATCGACGACGCCCCGGACTTCTGCACCGACGGCGACGAGCTCCGCATCCGGCACACCTACGGGCGCTCGTACGTAGACTTGGTTCGCGGCTACCCCGGAGGGGGTCGAGCAGCAAAGCGGCGGGACGCCGCTTCTACAGTGGCTGTGTCCGCAGGCGTAGAAGCGGCGGGACGCCGCTTCTATAGTGGCTATGTCCGCAGGCGTAGAAGCGGCGG
>PFUG01000061.1 GCA_002789955.1 Deltaproteobacteria bacterium CG_4_9_14_3_um_filter_63_12
ACCAGCTTGGCCCGTGCGAGCCCGATCTTCTCGTTCATCTCTTGCGGCCCAGTCGGCGAGGTGTGGCCTCGGACGACGACGGAGTCGCACTTCCTGAGCTCGAGGATCAGTCGGCGCTCCGCGTGGCGATCCCTTTCGGTCGGCCAGGGGCTCGAGTCCACGAAAGTGCTGGGGTAGTCGACCTCACCTTTCGCCGGTGTCGCTTTGGCCTTCGCGGCATCCGCGGCTTTTTGCGCCTCAGCGGCCTTCAACGCTTCGGCAGCCTTCTTCGCCTCGGCGGCCTTCTTCGCCTCGGCGGCTTCAGCGGCCTTCAACGCTTCGGCAGCCTTCTTGGCCTCAGCGGCCTTCAACGCTTCGGCAGCCTTCTTGGCCTCGGCAGCCTTCTTCGCCTCGGCGGCTTCAGCAGCCTTCAACGCTTCGGCAGCCTTCTTGGCCTCGGCGGCCTTCTTCGCCTCAGCAGCCTTCAACGCTTCGGCAGCCTTCTTGGCCTCGGCGGCCTTCTTCGCCTCAGCAGCCTTGAACGCTTCGGCAGCCTTCTTGGCCTCAGCGGCCTGTAGAGCTAGAGCAGCCTTCTGAGCTTCGGCGGCCTTCTTGGCCTCGGCGGCCTGTAGAGCTAGAGCAGCCTTCTGAGCTTCCGCAGTCTTCTTGGCCTCAGCGGCCTGTAGAGCTAGAGCGGCCTTTTGCTCCTCGGCCGTCTTGAGCGCGTCGGCTGCTTTCTGCGCTTCCGCGGCCTTCTGGGCTTCGGCGGCCCTCAACGCTTCTGCTGCTTTCGGGTCCACTGGGTTCCCGGCGGCACTGTTCTCGTCGTCATTGGTCTCCCCGACGAAGTCGAACTCGCCGGTCTCCTCCCCGGTCAACTTCTCGTTCTCGTTGGTCGCGCCCTTCGCTTTGTCTTCTGGCAGACCTTTCTCCCCTGCGTTCAGCGCCACTTTCTGTCTTGCTCCCTCGATGGGTATGGGCTTCTCGGTGTCTTCGGACTCGGCGGTCTCGGTTTTGGACTGTGGGCTCGTCTCGGCGTGCTCGCGAGTCAGGAAGTAAGCGACGATGGCGATGCTGATGACCGCGATGACGGCGAGGACAATGGGCCAGTGGCGTGACCGCGTGGCGCTCGTCTCGTCCGTTTCGGGGACATTGTCGAACATCGCCTCGCGTTCTTGGGGAGTGTTCGGGTGGAGCATAGGAGAGGGACTCTCCCGAGTGCTCGACGCAGCAAACTCTGCCTCGACTGGTGCCGTGCCGGCGGACGCGGAGAGCGGCGCCACGGGCGCACTTTTGGGCCGCGTCGTAGGCAGCTGGAAGACGCCCGAATTGGCCTGAGCCGTCGCCTCTTCGAGCGACAGGATCATGGTGGGTTCGAAGTCCCCATCATCGTCGTCGACCTCTGGCTCAGGAGGCGGGGGCACAGGGGCCTTAGCCATGGGTTTGGGCTCGACCAAAGGGGCCTTGGGCGTGAGCATTTGCGTGCTCTTTTTCGCCTTGATGGGCTCCGTCGTCGAAACTGGGCTCCTGGAGGTTGGCATCGTCAGGGGCGCTTTGCCGCCGTCAGTGTCTTTGCGCCGCGCTACCGGCTTCTTGAGGCGTCCAGCGGGCTCGACGGCCTCGTTTTTCTTTGTCTCTTCCTTGAGGTCGAGTGCGGCCCACTCGACTCCGGTGCTGCCGGCCTTTGTTGGAGGTGCGGGGGCTTCGCTGGAGAGGTTTGGTGCTTCCGACTCGTCGGCCCAGATGGGCCACTCGACGCCGGTCGTTTCCTTGACCACAGGTCCTTGCAAGTCCTCACCACTGATCCACTTTCCGCCCGTCTTATCGCGAGGATCTTTGGCGGACGGACCATGGGACTCATCGGTCCAAGCTTTCCATTCGACGCCAGTGGTGTCCTTCTTTTTGGCTTCGGATTTGTCCTCGAGTTTTGGCCCCACAGAGCTGTCGCGCTGGGTCCAACGACCCCCGGTTTGTTCCCGCTCATCGTCCAGCGGAAGCTGCGAATCGCCGCTCCAGTTGGTGTTCCACTTCTCATCGGCCGCGCTCTTGCGCGCCTTTGCGGCATCCGTTGCGTTGGGAATGCCGCTGGCTTCTGCTTGTTTGGCGAGGGCCTCTGCCTGCTCCTTAGTCCACCGCCACTCGAGCCCAGTCTGTCGCTTTGGATTCGGACGGCGGCGCCCCTTTTCATCGAGGTCTTCGACCATGGCCCGTGCCCGAGCGACGTCGTCCTCGGTGACCTGCGAGGTGATGGGAGGTTCTTCTTTGAGGACGTCCAGCAGAGCGTGGGTGAGAGAGGCCTTGGGAGTGCCCGACGAGGTGTCTGGGCGTTTCGCCTTCTCATCCTCGTCGAACTTCACGCCGAGTCCGGAGAGCACATCTTTGGCGGCCTCGACGAGCTCGAGCGGGGGCTCTGTGGCATCGAGCGGCTGGGGTGGCGTCCGGTCCTTGTCCCCCAACTGTGAGTCGCTCAGGCCGGCTGAGGAGTCTCCGAAGCCGACGGAGGAGTCTCCCCTTCCCAAGGAAGAGAGCGAGGTTCTCGGTCCGAGACCGGCGAGGGCCGCGGCGCGGGCTTTGCCGAGCGACTTCGTGGGGGCCTCGTCGAGCGCGACTTCTTGATTGACGAACTGCTCCCAGGCGTCATCGGTGTCGAGGGCCGAGTCGGCGGTCGTCAAATTATCGCTGTTTTTGTCTTTGGGATCCTCAGGGAATGTCACGCCAACCCCCTGTCCACCGAAGTCTGAGAGACTCATTACGGGTTCTTTCAGCGGTGTCAGATGTCTGTTTCTTGGAAAACATCAATCCTATCAAAAGCTTTCTGTCTCAGTAAGAGGAGAGTGCCGACACTCGCACCGCGCAAAAACGAGACGTCTTCTCATGTGTCTTGACGGACGACCTTCGACGCGGTGCTACAGGCCATCGGCGATCGGAGTGTAGTCGTCGATGAGCACAAAGGGAAAAAGCGAACTTGTTGCGCGCATCCTGCGCGCAACCCTTCGGACTTGCACGACTCTCGGCCACCCCTGGCGGCGAGGCCGCCAAGAAATGGCGCTCATGGCCTCAGCGGAAGTCCCAGGGACGCCGAGCGACCTCGACGACGGCTTCGGCATAGGCCTCGGCCGCGGCCTGACACTCTGTCAGAATTCCAGTCAGCCAAGCGGCGGCGTAGTTGGTCTGGGTCGGCGGAGTGAACGCCCTCACGAGGCGGACGTCCGCGGCTTTCATGGCGGCATCGAAGGCGATGGTCGCCTCGATGGGAGGGGCCACGAGATAGGCCATGGAGTCCCCTGGTTGAAGCCCCGCCTCCTCGGAGAGGTAGTACCCGAGGGAGGTGATGACGTGAGGGAAGACCGCAATCGTCGCACCATCGTCAGCCGAGTAGAAGCAAGCGTCGTGCTCGAGGCATCTCACGAGGGCCATCAACCCTTCCTCGACGGTGTCGGGGTCTGGGCCCGCGATGACCCCCAAGATCTCGCCGCTGAGTCGACCGGAAGCGTGGTTGGCGCCCGCATAGAAGGAGCGGGCGAACACCACGTCGATGGGCGCGTGTTTGGTGGCCTCGTCCAGCGCGACGTAGGTCGAATCGTCCTGATCGCAGGTCACCAGACCGAGCGAGGTGTGCTTGCTCGGGTCCGCGCCGTAGGAACGCAGGACGGACTCGTGGGCAGCGTGGATGCGACGTACGGAGAGGATGGTCGGGGGGATGGCTTCGAGGATCAACGGTCTGTCTCCACCAGTCGGACTCGGCGTTGGGGTTCTCTGTAGCCACCGCTCGCCGCTTGGCCGAGCTCGGCCGTGAGACCGCTGAGATCGAGGGAGACCCCCGAGGTCTTCTGGTCCAACATGGCCCCAGCCATCATCGCCAGTTGCCGCCCGGCAAGTTCGGGCACGATGCCGCGGGCGTGGATATTCGAAATCATGTTCCGGTCGCTGTCCGTTTTGCCCATCCGTGGCTCGTAGACCATGTAAGCCGACAGCCCGTCGCCGGTGCCGAGCCCTGGCCTCTCTCCTAGAAGGATGCAGGCCACCCGCGCGCCAACGGTCTCGCCGATCTCGTCTTGCAGCCAGACGCGGGCGTACTTTGCACACATTGGGGTGCCGACGGTCCAGCCCCTGAAGCGACACTCGTTGGAGAACGTTTCCAAGAGGCGTATCCCCGAACCCATGGTCGCCACCGCAGACAATCCATCGGCGAGTATGGGTTGAATATCAACATCTTGAATGGCATTTCCTCGAAGTCGCTCGAGGGACTCTTCGTCGAGTCGACGCCCCAGATCGGGCCGCAGCAAGAACTGATGGTGATCCTCCACCCGAGACTTCAAAGGGAGCAGGCCTTGGGACTGCGCCCAGTCGTCGGGGAGCACGGTGTGCACGGCGTCGTGGGCGACGGCGAGCTCGGCTTGGAACTGCAGCACGACGTCCGTCGCGTAGCGAGTCCCGACGTGGCCAATGCCCAAGATGGCGGCGGTGTGGGCGGCGGCTTGCTCGGCGTAGCAAGAGCGGGTGCGGGCGGTTGGGAAGACGCGCGCTGGCGGCGCCTGAATCCGAGGGATGGCCGGCGGACTGGGGAGCGGGTCGGCTTGGCCGAGACGCTCCCGCAGCGCTTCGATGAGCTTTCGGGTGGTACTCATCGGATCACCCCCGGATCGCCGAACCGAGGTCCAGGCTTTAATCCATCCATGATGCCCATCTCGTGCAGCCAGGCGTCGAACTCCGGGGTCGGACGGCGCTGGACCAGGCCCCGCACGGACGGGATGTCGTGGAACGACGTGGACTGGTAGTTCAGCATGATGTCGTCGCCCACCGGCAGAGACATCAGATAGGAGCAACCGGCGGCGCCGAGGAGGACCTTCAGGCACTCGAGCTCGTTCTGTCCCATGGCGGAGTGGTAGGTGAAACAGGCGTCGCAGCCCATGGGCAAGCCGAGGAGCTTGCCCATGAAATGGTCTTCGAGGGCGGCGCGGGTGATCTGCGCGCCGTCTTCGAGGTACTCGGGGCCGATGAAGCCCACGACGGTGTTGACCAGAAACGGCTTGTAGCGCCGCGCGAAGCCGTAGCAGCGCGCCTCGAGGGTGACTTGATCGGCGCCATGGTGCGCGTCGGAAGAGAGGGCCGAGCCTTGTCCCGTCTCGAAGTACATGAAATTGGGGCCGTGGCTGCTGCGCAGCTCGCTCATCATGGCGTAGGCCTCGTCCATCAAGGCGACCGAGATGCCAAACGCCCGATTCCCCTTCTCGGACCCAGAGAAGGACTGAAACATCAAGTCCATGGGGACATCGCCCAGTCGCAACGCGTCCATCTGCACGGTGACGTGCGAGAGGACGCAGTTCTGCGTGGGGATGTTGTTGCGCGTCGTGACGCCGTTGAGCGCCCGCAGGATCTCCGCCGTCGACTCGGCACTCTCGGTGGCCGGATTGACACCGATCACCGCGTCTCCGCAGCCATAGGAGAGGCCCTCTCGGGTGCTGAACAAGATGCCTTCGACGTTGTCGGTGGGGTGGTTGGGCTGCAGCCGCGCCGAGAGCCGGCCCGGCAGGCCCAACGTGTTGTTTGCCCGGACCACCACCTCGCACTTGGCGCCCACGATCATGAGGTCCATGTTGGACATCAACTTCGAGGCTGCAGCGGCCATCTCGGGGGTCAATCCTCGGGAGATCGAGCGGATGAGCGGCCCCGTCGTGCTGGTCTCGAGAAGCCACTCGCGGAACTGGCCCACCGTCAGCGAGCGGATCGCTTGATAGGCGTCGGCATGCAGGGTGTCCTCGACGAGCCTCGTGAGCTCGTCGAGCTCATAGGGAACAACGGGGTTCTCGCGAAGGTCATGGAGGGTCAGTTCGGCCAAGACGGCGCGTGCGGCCACCCGTTCGACGGGATCGCGCGCCGAGATCCCCGCCTGGTCGTCGCCCGACTTCGGTGGGTTTGCTTTGGCGAGCACCTCTTTGATCGAGTCGAAGCGGTACTTTGTCCCTCTGATTGTGGCCGCGAGCTGCAAACCGCCTCCCGTTTCACGAATCTCCGAACACCAGAATCGACCTGCTACAACGCACCTGCTTCAACTACCCCAACTGGCCTGCGCACTCAAGATCGGGGAAGCCATCGGTTTGCGCTCGCTTCCCAGCACGGCGCTCGCTCGAAGTGAGCCCAGGTCGCTCGGACGAGGGATTCGCCTGGCTTCGCAGACGCCCGACAAGAAACAGAAAAACTATTCATTTCGAACCGTTGGGATTTTCTTGCGGGTTGCCCTTAACATCCCTCGGCTGGGTCGAGTCTTGACGGCGCACCTTACGAAAAGGCGCACCAGAACGACACCCCCCATCGTACTCAGGAGAAAGCCATGTCATCGACCCTCAAAGACAAACGTTTCGCGCTCATTCTCTCACTGCTCGCCGCTCTGGCGCTCGTGCTCTCGACTGCCGGCGTCGCCTTCGCCAAGGGCAAAGGGGACAAGCAGGACAAACCGTGCAAGGCTGACATCGAGCGGCTCTGCGGCGACGTCGAGTTGGGCGGTGGACGCATCGCGCAGTGCCTCGTCGAGCACGAGAGCGAGCTCTCGACGCAGTGCCAGGAGCGGGTCAGCAAGGGGAAGGAGAAGTTGCAGAAGCTGCGCGAGGCTTGTGAGTCGGACTTGCAGCAGTTCTGCGCCTCGGCGTCGACAAAGAAAGAGATCCGCAGCTGCCTCAAAGAGCACCGCGACGAGCTCTCGGAGTCCTGCAAGGCCGTCGGCGCGAAGGGCAAGAAGGGGGGAAATGGCAAGAAGGGTGGCCCTCTCCTCGACGCCTGCCAGGCGGACATCCAATCGCTGTGCAGCGGCTCGACGGGACGCAAGGAGATCCGAACCTGCATGCAGTCCAACCGAGAGAAGCTCTCTGCTGAGTGCACGGCGCAAGTCGAGAAGATGGAAACCAAGGGCGCTGCCGCCATCTCGGCCTGTGGAGAGGACGCCAAGGAGTTCTGCGCCGACGTCGAAGGACGCAAGGCCATCCGCGACTGCTTGGCTGACCACGAGAGCGAGCTCTCTCTGAGCTGCACGACCTTCATCGAGAAGAAGAAGGAGGCGAGACGCGCCAAGAAGGGCAAAGGCAAACGCTCAAAGGACTCCAAGTAAGTCGTCGCCCTCTGTGAACCGAGGCCGTCCCCTTCGGGGTACGGCCTCTGTCGTTGCGCGCATCCTGTGCGCAACCCTTCGGGATTACACGGCTCTCCGCCATCCCTGGCTGCGAGTTCTGTCTTGGCCCTAACCTAAATGTTCGACCAGGATCTTGACGCCGATGCCGATCAGCACGAGCCCGCCGAGGAGCTCCATGCGGCTCCCAAAACGGGCGCTGGCGAGGCGCCCTATCTCGATACCCAAGGCGCTCATCAACCCCGCAACAATGCCGATGACTACGGCGGGGGTCCAGATGCTGATGCCCAGCATCGACAGGCTCAGACCGACCGCCAGCGCGTCGATGCTGGTCGCGACCGAGACAACGACCAGCTTCCAGCCGCGCGTCGGGTCGTCGCGCTCGGAGTCCTCGTGGCCGAACGCGTCGATGACCATCTTGCCACCGACGAACGCCAAGAGGGTGAACGCGATCCAGTGATCGTAGGCCTCGATGTGTTCACGCACCGTCAGCCCGGCAGCCCAGCCGACGACGGGCATGAGGAACTGGAACAAGCCGAGGTGGAAAGCTAGGCGTAGACGGGTTCGCAGCGTGATCCGGGGGATCACGATGCCGGCCGCGATGGAGACCGCGAAGGCGTCCATCGCCAAACCCAGAGCCAACGCCAGCGACATGAACAGACTCATGCGTCCCCTGCTTTCCCTGCGACACCCAAAGACAAGTGCGCTCGCGAACGGGCTTGCCTACTCGATCTTCGTGCGGCGACGCAATCAGATTTTGCTCGCTTCCTGGCGCGGCGCTCGCTCGCGGCGTTCAGGTGGTGCGCCTGCGCGGGCGCCCGCGCGATCAGACTCGGCACCGAGGGCATCTTGTGTTATGACCACACTCCTCCACGAACCAAGGAGACTCCATGCGCCCACTCACTCGACTCGCCCTGCTCCTCATTAGCCTGAACCTATTTGCCTTTGCGGGCTGCGATGACGGCAAGGGCAGCGCCGCGGACATGGGCTCGGAGGTCCTCTCGGATGCGACGACCCCGGACACCACGACGACGGATGTTGCTGTAGGCGACGTCCCAGCCGACGTCCCAGCCGACCAAACTTCACCGGCGGACCTGACCTCGACGAATGATGGCACCGTTGCCGATGGAACCACGGCGGACACCGCTGGCGACACCGTCGTCACCGGGTCACTCTGCGACCGCATCGGGCGCGGCCCCAACGCTGACCTGCGCAACGCGAAGCTGCTCCCCTCCAACTCCTATTGGTACGAGTCGGTCGCCAACGCCGAGGTCGATCCCAACTCGGCCGCGATTGTCGCGCACATCGGCAGCGACACCGGCCTGCACCCCGATTTTGGCTGCTGCTGGCCCGACAGCCCCTTCGGCATCCCTTACATCGTGGTCGACGGCAACGTCGCGCCCGTCAACGTCGCCTTCGATTACGACACCGAGAGCGACCCAGGCCCCTACCCCATCCCCGTCGACGCGCCCATCGAGGGTGGCCCCGACGCCAGCGGCGATCGCCACGTGCTCGTCATCGACTGCGCTGCCGAGAAGCTCTACGAGCTCTTCTCGGCCTACCCGCAGACGGACGGCAGCTGGACCGCTGGCTCTGGTTCCATCTGGGATCTTTCCCAGAACGACATCCGCGAGGTCTACTGCACCTCTGCAGACGCCGCCGGTCTCCCGATCCTGCCGGGCCTGGTGCGCTACGACGAGGTCGCCGCCGGCGAGATCCACCACGCGATTCGCTTCACAGTCTCACAATCCCGTCGCGCCTTCCTCTACCCGCCGGCGACCCACTGGGCCTCCTCGGACACCAGCCCCGACGCTCCGCCCATGGGCATGCGAATGCGTCTCAAGAGCGACGCAGAGCTGCTCGCCGACGGCGTCGACGTCTCCACCTTCGACCCTCAAGTCCGTGTCATTCTTCGCGCGTTGCAGACCTACGGGCTGATTCTCGCGGACAACGGCTCGGACTTTTACATGAGCGGCATGCCGAGCGCCTCGTGGAACGACGACGCGCTGGTCAGCGAGCTGCGGCAAGTCCGCGGCCGACACTTCGACGTCATCAAGATGGAAGGGCTGGTCGACGACACCGGCATCGCCCCCGGCGACTGCGTCTTGCCCTGACCTGCGACCGCGCGTCAAGACCGTAAAGCCCTCTTGCCCAAAGAGAACCGAGATGCCCTCGAGAGTCCTCCCTTTTTTCGTTTTGCTCGCTGCCCTCGGCCTCTTCGCTGGGTCCTGTGACGATGAGAAGACGAAGGGCGCCCCCCTAGATACTGGCGCCGAGGTCGACCAGACCGACGAGACCTCGCCGCCCGGCGACGTCGACGAGACCTCGCAGCCTGGCGACGTCGAGGAGGTGAGCGCCGATCCCTGCTCCCCAAACCCCTGCGCGTCCCCCCATCAGAGCGTCTGCACCGCGGTCGGCGAGGTTTTTCAATGCGCCTGCGATGCGGGCTTCCTTTTCGAGGGGGGCTTGTGTGTTCCCGGGGCCACATGCGACGGGATGCTCTGCCCGGACGACGGCGCCTGCGTGCTTCAGGCTGGAGCGGCCCAATGCGAGTGCGATACGGGCTATCACCTGGACGGCGAGCTCTGTTGTGCGCTGCACGCCAGCGCGTCCGCAGGCAGCTGCCTCTGCGACCTGGGCTACTCCGAGGTTTCAGGGGCCTGTGAGGCTGACCCCGGGAATCCGTGCTTGGCCGAGCCCTGTGCGGCGGAGATTAGCCACCGCAACACCTGCGTCGTGGACGACACGTCGCAGGGTTATCACTGCGACTGCAACACGGGCTACCACGACAACCAGGGCAGCTGCACGCTCGAAGTGGTCAGCGCCTGTGCCACCGGCCTGGTCTGCCGAGCGGGTTACTGCGTCGCTCCGGGCAGCACCAACGAGCAGTGCTTGGCCGACTTCGACTGCCACACCCTCAACCCCGACGCGCCGACGCTCTGCAATGCGGCCGCGGCCGGCGGCATCTGCATGAGCTGCGGACAGGATCTCGATTGTCCTGGAAGCGCCGTATGCAACGAGTTCTCGACCTGTGCCACGCCGTGCTCGAGCAACTCGGACTGTCCGTATGGGACCTGCTACAGGACCCAAGGGCTGTGCGGTCAACGCTTCTGCAACAGCGACGCCGACTGCTTCTCAGGGACCGTCTGCATCGATGAAAACGGAGATGGCTCGGGGCTCTGCATGCGTGTTCCCTGTGTCGAGACCCAGTGCTCGCCGTACCTCCCTAACGGCACTTGCGAAGCTGGAGCGACCTGCCTCGGCGGAGCTTGTGTGACGAGCTGCACGCCGAACCCGTGCAGCGAGCTCAACAAGGGGCAGTGCGTCGTTGGCTCCTCGGGTGTTCTTTGCCTCTGCGACACTGGGTTCGAGCTCGACACCAGCGGCAACTGCGTCCCCTCAGCGGGGAGCTGCCCCACTGGCTTCACCTGCGAGGCTGGCGTCTGCGTCGATCGCGGAGACGTCGGCTTCAACTGCGCCCTCGACGGCGATTGCGGCAGCGGTTTGACCTGCTCTTCGGTGCTCCCCAGCGGGACCTGCAGCGGCTGCGGCGTGTGCCCGACGGGTCAGACTTGCCTCGCCGGCTATTGCCTGCGGCCCTGTGTCGATGCTTCGGACTGCGCCGGCGACATGGTCTGTCGCAACCACTACTGTGGGCGAAAAGACTGCGCGTCTGGTGCGGACTGCGGCACAGGCGCCACCTGCGTTCTCAATAGCCAAGGCGCAGGAACTTGCAACCGTTTGCCCTGCCTCTAAGGGATTGTCACTCCAGGTCCGCAGTCCTACACTTGGCCGCTGCCCCATTCCCTTTTGACTCAAAAGCCGACACTGGTCTGCTGAGGAGGTTCCCCTGATCACCATCGACACCACACGTTACGAGCGCAACATCCTCATTCCTGAGATCGGCCTCGAGGGACAGCGCGCGCTGAACCAAGCGAAGGTCGCGGTCGTCGGGCTTGGAGGCCTCGGGAGTCCCGTCACCTTCTACCTCACCGCAGGGGGGATCGGCACCATTGGGCTCTTCGACTACGACGTCGTCGAGCTTTCCAACCTACAGCGACAGATCCTGCACAACAGCGACCGGCTCGGAGTCGGGAAGACGGAGTCCGCGGCGGCGACCCTCCTCGCGCTCAACCCCGACACCAGCTTTCGCCTGTCCAACGAGCGAATCACCGCCGACAACGCGCCAGGTTTGCTCGACGACTATGACGTCATCGTCGAGGCCACGGACAACTTCCGCGCCAAGTATTTGCTCAACGACTATTGCGTCGAGCGCCGCAAGCCTTTGGCTACAGCCGGGATTCTCGGGCTATCCGGACAGATGATGTTCATCGTGCCAGGGTCGACCCCATGCCTGCGATGCCTGGTGCCCGAGCCGCCATTGGACGTGCCCTCGACCTCCCAGTTGGGGGTTCTCGGCGCCGTTCCCGGTCTCCTCGGCAGCCTGGAGACGCTGGCGGTCATCCGCTGGCTCGTTGGCATGCGGGACGACCCACTCGCCGGACGGGGTCGCTTGCACAGCTTCGATGGGAGCGCTATGCGGCTTCGCACTCTGAACGTGGAGCGCCGGGTCGGTTGTCTGTGTGACGCTGCAGTTCAGAAGGTCAAAGAGGGAGCGCAATGACAGAAGCCAAACCGGACGCGTTGGTCATCGCCGGGCGGACCTTTCGCTCGCGGCTCATGGTCGGAACCGGGAAGTTCCCATCTTCGCAAGCGTTGATGGAGACGCTCACGGCCTGTGACGCCGAGATCGTGACCGTCGCACTGCGGCGCGTCGACCTGTCGAAGCCCACGACCGACAGCATCATGCGCGCCATCGACCGCGAGCGTCACCTGCTCCTGCCCAACACCTCGGGCGCGCGCAACGCGGACGAGGCGGTGCGCCTGGCCAGGATGGCCAGGGCCGCAGGGCTGGAGCCGTGGGTGAAGCTCGAGATCACGCCCGAACCCCGCTACTTGATTCCCGATCCCATCGAGACACTGAGGGCCACCGAGCGCCTCGTTGCCGAGGGGTTCATCGTGCTGCCCTACATGCAGGCGGACCCGCTCCTGGCCAAGCGACTCGAGGAGGCCGGCGCCGCCACGGTGATGCCGCTGGGTGCTCCCATCGGGAGCAACCGCGGCATCAAGACGCGCGAGATGATCCTGATCATCATCGAGCAGTCGAACATTCCGGTCGTCATCGACGCCGGGCTGGGCGCCCCTTCCCACGTCGCCGAGGCCATGGAGATGGGCGCCGACGCCGTGTTGATGAACACCGCGTTGGCGGACGCCCGCGATCACCGAGGAATGGGCGAGGCCGTCGCCTTGGCGATTCGAGCGGGCCGGCTGGCCTACCTCTCCGGGCTTGGCCCGGTGCGAGAGCTTGCGGCCGCCTCCTCGCCGCTCACGGGGTTCCTCTCATGACCGTCCGGAGCATCAAGGAGCTCATCGAGAGCTGGCCTGCAGAGCGCATCATCGAGGCGTTCGACGCGGTCACCGAGGAGCGGGTCCTGGTCGCCATCGGCAACGAGCAACGAGACGTCTACGATCTCGTGGCCTTGCTCTCGCCCAAAGCCTGGCCACACCTCGAGCGCATCGCCATGCGCTCGCAAGCCGGAACTCGCCGATATTTCGGCCGCACCATCGGCCAATACGCGCCGATCTACCTCTCGAATCTTTGCGCTGCGGACTGCATCTACTGTGGCTTCGCCGCGCAATCGGGGAACACGGAGCGGCGCAAGACCCTGTCGATGGACGAGCTCGAGGTCGAGTGCAAGGCCTTGACGTCGCAGGGGCTGCAGAGTCTCCTCATCGTCACCGGTGAGGCGCCCAAGAAGGTCGACGTGCACCGCATCGCTGAAGCGGTGCGGGTGGCGCGCCGGCATTTCCCCTCGGTTTCCGTCGAGATCTACGCCTTGGACGACGCTGGCTACGAGGTCCTGGTCGAGGCTGGCGTAGAGGGGGTCACCCTCTACATGGAGACCTATCACCGGCCGACCTACCAGCAGGTGCACCTGCTCGGCGAGAAGACCGTCTACGACTACCGACTCGACGCCCTCACGCGCGCTGGGCGCGCGGGAGTGCGTCGGCTCAACCTCGGCGCCCTGTTGGGGCTCTACGACTGGCGCGCCGAGGTGGTGTGGGCCGCCTTGCACGCCAAGGCCTTGCAGAAAACCTGCTGGCAGAGCGCCGTGTCGCTGTCCTTCCCGCGGCTGAGGCACACGCCCGAACGTTTCGAGATCCCCAGCCCAGTCGACGACCGCAGCTTTGTCCAGCTCATGCTGGCGCTGAGGCTGTTCCTGCCCGAGGTCGGTTTCAACCTCTCGACCCGAGAGCCGCCGGCCCTCAGGGATCGACTGATTCCGCTCGGCATCACGATGATGAGCGCCGGCTCCTCGACGCGGCCAGGGGGCTACGCCAGCACCGGAGAAGAGACCCTGCAACAGTTTGCCCTGGAGGACACCCGCAGCCCGGCGGAGGTCGCTCAGGCGGTCCGTCGAGCCGGCTACGAGCCCGTCTGGAAGGACTTCGACGAGGCCTTTCACTCCAGCTGATCACCAAGATTCGAGCGCGGTGGGACGCCGCCTGCGTCGAACGACAGGATAACGCTTTTCCCAAGGAGGACCCGTGCAGATCACCATCAACGGCGAGTCGAGAACCGTCGAAGGCTCCCCTAACCTCTCCGAACTCGTGCAGTCCCTCGGGCTGCAAGTGAGTGCGACCGTCATCGAGCGCAATGGGGAGATCGTGGACAAGAGCCAATTCGAGCAAATCCAGGTCGAGCCTGGCGACCAGCTCGAGCTCGTGCGCTTCGTCGGGGGCGGTTGATGGACCACGCGGCTCGGCTCCAGCGCTTCGTCGACAGCGACCTCTACGTCGTGCTCACTGAGCAGTTTTGCGCCGGCCGACCGTGGGTTTCGGTGGCGGAACAGGCGCTGGCGGCCGGCGTCCGGATCGTGCAGCTGCGAGAGAAGGGAATCAGCGACCTCGAGCTCTTCCGACGAGCCAAGGTCGCCCGCCAACTCTGCGACCGCTACGAAACGCTGCTCATCATCAACGATCGGGTCGACATCGCCCTGACCTGCGGAGCGGACGGGGTGCACCTCGGCCAAGACGATCTGCCCATCGAGCAAGCGCGCGCGCTGGCCCCCGAGCTCCTCATCGGCGCCTCGACCCACGACCTCGGTGAGGCCCTCGAAGCGCAAGCGAACGGCGCCAGCGTACTCAACATCGGCCCCATCTTCGAGACGAACACCAAGGAGCTGCCTATGCGCTCGTTGGGTCCAGAACGGATCGCGGCCATCGCGCCGCAACTCTCGGTCCCCTGGTCGGTCATGGGCGGAATCAAGGACCACAACATCGACCGGGTGTTGGAGAGGGGCGCGGAGCACATCGCCGTCGTGACGGCGGTGACCGCTGCACACGATGTCGGCATGGCCGTCGAGAGGCTGCGGTCCGCCATCCTGGCGGCGAGAGCCAGGTAGTTCGGCAAGGGGGCGGACTTGAAGGAAAGAAAGGGGATGCGCAAGACCGATCGCGAGCGCCGTGGCGGGAAGCGAGTGAAATCCGACTGGTTGGGTCGTCTGCAACGCAGCGCCCGAAACGCCTTCGAGCTCCTGCGCGAGGGACGGCTCGTCGAGCGCTACCAAGCCGACTTCGAGGTCGTCGAGAGCTGGGACGTCGGACACCTGCGTCGCTACACCTCACCCAACCCCACGGGTCCGGCGCTCCTGCTCGTCCCGCCCCTCATGGTCACCGCCGAGATCTACGACATCAGCCCCGAGCTGAGCGCCATCGCCCGGTTGCTCGAATGGGGGGTGGACGTCTGGCTCATCGACTTCGGCGCGCCGGAACACGAAGACGCCGGCATGAGTCGCACCCTCGACGAGCACGTGCTCGCCGTGGACCGAGCCATCGACGGGGTCATCGAGCACACGGGGCGCCAGGTGCACGTCGCGGGCTACTCTCAAGGGGGTCTGTTCGTTTACCAAGTGGCGGCTTACCGGGCGTGCAAGGGCATCGCCTCGCTGATCACCATGGGCAGCCCGGTCGACATGCGCCGCAATCTCCCGATCACGGTCTCCGAAGAGCTGGGCGAGAAGATTCTGCGGGGCTTTCGTCACTCGGTGTCGATCCCCTTGGACGCCATCGAAGGCTTGCCGGGCTGGATCACCAGCCGTGGCTTCAAGGTCGTCAGCTTCAAGAAGGAAATCGGACAGTTCGCACAGCTCGTCGGTTCCTTGCACGATCGAGACGCTCTGGCCCGACGAGAACCCAAGCGGCGCTTCTTGGGCGGCGAGGGGTTCATCGCTTGGCCAGGCCCAGCGCTGCGCAAGTTCGTGGACGAGGTGCTGGCCGCGAACCGCATGACCGCTGGCGGCTTTGTGATTGCTGGGCGCACGCTCTCGCTGTCGGACATCGACGTGCCGATCCTCTACTTTATCGGCGACCGTGACGACTTCGCGCGGCCGCGTTCGGTCAGGCCCATTCGCCACATCGCGACCCACGCCGACTGCCACGAGACGCGCATCCCCGCGGGACACTTTGGCTTGGTCGTCGGCACCGCGGCGCTCGAGCTGACGTGGCCACGGGTCGTCGACTGGCTCGAGTGGCAAGAGGGCGCCGAAGAGCCAGACTGGCTGCGCACTCCGCGGACCGAAGCGCCGGAGGGTGGCTTGCGGCGCGGTGCTCAATGGCTCGCCGACAAGGTCTGGGAGGGCATGGGCGAGCTCTCGCTCGAGGCAACGGGCCTGGCGGACACCATTCGTTGGCAGCTGCCGCGGCTCACTCGCATGCAGAATCTGAGGCCAAGCGCGCGTTTTAATATCGGCCGCACTCTGGCAAAAAGAGCCAACCACGAACCGAATGAGACGTTTTTCATCTGGGACGGCCGGGCTTACACCTTCCAGATGGCGAATCGCCGAGTCAATCGGCTTGCTGCAGCATTGCAGATGCTCGGTGTGGGCTTGGGAGACATCGTCGGCGTGGCCCTCGTGGCACCACCTGACACCTTGGCCATCGTTGGGGCGCTCTCTAGGCTCGGCGCGATCCCCCTGCTCTTGCCCATCGTGAGCGCAGGCCCGCGAGGTGGCTCGCCGCGAGCCACCTCTGTGCCGGGAAGCGAGCAAAATCCCATCGATGTGGCCGAAACTCTTCGCGCCGCGGTGAGCGAGGTCGCGCCGGTGCTTGTGGTCGTTGACGCGGTGGGGCTGCGCCTGCTTTCCGGGCTCGACATCGCAGCGACCCTTCGGTTCGCATCCCTGGGCTTGACTGAGGTTGTGTCCGACGAGGTCGCCGTGCTCGAGGAGCTACTCGGACCTGCGACCGACGCGCCGCCGCCCGAGCTGAACCCCAATCCGGGCAGGGGTTACGATCCAGCCCTGATCCTCGTCCATCCTGAGACGGGCGAGACGACACGCATCACCAACCAACGCTGGATGATGTCTGCCCTCGCCGCCGCGGCGGCCTGCAAGCTCAGTCCCAGCGATACGGTCTATTGCTGCCTCCCGATGACGCACGCCAGCGCCATCATGGGCGCGGTCGGCGCCTCTCTCGTCGCCGCGACACGGCTGGCGCTGGCCCCGGGCTGCGCGGTCGAGTCGTTTTGGCCCGAGGTACGCCGCTACGGCGCCACCGTCGTGTTCTACTCAGGGACGCTGTGCGACCGGCTCGTCGCTGGCTCGCCGACGCCCGCAGAGCGCCTGCACTCGGTGCGGTTGTTCGTGGGCAATGGCCTATCGAAAACCACCTGGGAGGCGATGTTGGAGCGGTTCAACACGCGCTCCATCATCGAGTACCACGCGGCCGCTGGCGGTCGGGTGCTGCTGGTCAACCTCCTCGGCGACAAGGTTGGGAGCTGGGGGAAACCGTTCGTGGGCAGCGCGACGAGCCGACTCGTGCGAACAGGCTCAGACTCCGAGCTCATCCGCAACGAATTCGGCGCCTTGTCCGACTGTCTTCCTGGCCAGCCAGGCCGACTCATCGTCGCTCTTCAGGATGGCGAAGAGCCAGGTCAGCAGCCTCTGCTCGAGGATCCAGTGGGCTCTGGGCAGCGCTGGATCTCGACGAACCTGCAGCTTTGGCGCGACGAGGAGGGAGACTATTGGGCGAGCTGATTTCGCTGGTTTCCCGGCATTGGCTACGGGGAACAAGGCGAGACCAGCACCTCGGTCGGGAAGAGCTCCCGGATGATACGGGCCAGGGTGCCGACAGAGTAGGGCTTGGCGAGGAAGGTGACGCTGGGGTCCATCTCCTCTCGGACGTCGGTGGGCTTGTCCCCTGCGGAGACAAGGACCATCGGCATCCGGGGCTGGCCCTGGAGCACCTCCTCGCGCAGCTGCCAGCCCGTCATGTCGGGCATGGTGAGGTTGGCCACGACGACGTCGACCATCTTTCCGACGTGGTCGAGGATGCTCAGCGCAGCGTGTGGGTTCTCGGCCTCGAAGACGCGGTAGCCCCGCAAAGTCAGGCCTCGGCTGAGGGCTTTGCGCAAAATGGGGTCGGTTTCGACGAGGAGAATGATCTCGGAGCCTCGGGTGCCGGAATAGCCGGCGGACTTCAACATCCTCGGACGGGCCAGCAAGGACTGCGAGGCCGGCAGGATGAGGTTGAACTCGGTGCCTTCGCCGACGGCGGTGCTCAACGAGATCTGACCTTGGAACTGCTTGATGATGCCGTAGCAGGTGGCGAGTCCGAGGCCATTGCCCTCTTCGCGGGTGGTGAAGAAGGGCTCGAAGACGTGCTTGGCGACCTCAGGCTCCATTCCGGTCCCGGTGTCGGCAACCGCGATGGAGACATAGTCTCCAGGGGCGAGCTCGCTGTCCTCCACGAGGTGAACGTTGCGGGAGCGGATGGTGAGTTGACCGCCGTCAGGCATGGCGGCTCTAGCGTTGGCGGCGAGGTTGATGACCACCTGCTCGAAGAGGGTGGCGTCGACCTCGACGCGCCGCACCGTGCCTGGAAGGTCGCAGACCAGCTCGATGTCGGCCCCGAGCACACGGGTCAGCATCTTTTGCAGGTTCACGATGAGCTCGTTGATGTTGACGACCTGCAAGTGCACGATCTGTTTGGAGGCGAAGGCGAGGAGCTGATGAGTGAGATCGGCCCCGCGCCGTGCGGCGGTCTGAATGACGCCGATGTCGGTCTGGATGTCAACGTTGGCGATCTGGCTCTCGAGCACCTCGGCGGTGGTCAGGATGACCGAAAGGAGGTTGTTGAAGTCGTGGGCGACTCCCCCCGCGATGCGCCCAATGCTCTCGAGGCGCTGGGCTTGTCGCAGCTCTGCTTCGAGGTTCTTGTCGCGATGGACGTCGCGGCAAACGCAGAACACACGCCGGCTCTCATCGACAACGGAACAGCGCCACTTCACCCAGCGGTATTCTCCGTCGCTGGCGCGCAGGCGACTGTCGAACTCGACGACGGATCCTTTGCCGGAGGCTCCTCTGAACGCTCGAGTGGAGGGGTCGTAGTCATCGGGGTGGACGAAGTCCGCGAGGTTCATTCGGCCGAGGGTGTCAGTGTCGCAGCCGAGAAAGCGCTGGAAGGTCTCGCAGGTGTGGAGAAACCCTCCATCGAAGCAGACGACGGCGTGCATCTCGGTGGAGAGGTTGGGGAGGCTGCTCAGAGCATCACGAAACGCTTCCACCTTGGCTTGTTCTCGGAGCCGCGCCAGTTCGAGCTCGAGGTCTCGAATCCTCTTACTCAGCGCTTGTCGTTCGTCCACCCGTCCTCCTGGATGCGGTCCTCCTCAACAGTATCGAATTCGGGAGAGGTGCAAAACTAAAAAGTCGAGATTCCTCGAACTCAGAAGCCTACCCTCGGCGATTTCTTCTGTTCGAGGCTTCGCCACAGTCCGAGGCGGCGGCCGGCCCCTACTGGCACTGGGTGGTTTGTGCGAGGGTTTCGGCACTTTTCAGGGCGCCGCTACTGGCACTGGGCGATGTCGTCTGTGGTTCGTTCGAGGGTTTCGCCGCCCAACTGGCGCGCCAGCCGAGTGCTTCAAGGTCGAGTCCAAGGAAGACATCGCGACCGCTCGTTCGGGCATCGGTCAATAGGGGCACAGCGCCAGATCGAGGAAGCCCTTCAGGATGCCTCTCCCATCGACGCCAACCTCGTTCTGCACGTGCGAGCGAGCCGAAGTGCTTGCGCTCGCGATGCCTTGTCGGGCGATGAACGAGAGGCGCGCCTCGGGGTGGAACTGCGTCGTAAAGATGGGCAGGGTGTCGTGTTCGAAGGCGTCTCGCTGGCTCTCGCCGCGGCGAGCGACGACTCGATAGCCGTCGGGCACTGTTTTGACTTCCTCGCGGTGTGAGGCGACGACGGTCTTGTCGCCGTCGGGCCAGAGGCGACTGCCAGCAAAGTGAGTGGTTTGCACGGCGGCGAGCTTGGAGTGGTCCTCACGCAGGAAACCCACCTCGGCTCCGGCGATGTGGCCGATGAGCTGGTGGCCGAAGCAGACGCCGAGCAGTGGGCGCACGAGCTCGCCGCTGACGACGGGCTCGAGGAAGCGGTGCAGAGTGCGCAGCCAGTCGTAGTCATCGAAGACGGAGGCGGCAGAGCCGAGGACGACGATGGCGTCGGCGTCGTAGGAGTCCATCATGTGGGCGGTCTGGGGCTCGAGGACGGGTCGGCACAGGTCGTGGGTTCCGGGCCAGAGGGCGAGGAGCTCGTTGACGCCTTCGTCCTCGGCGACTTTGATGGAGGGATCGATGATGAGGAGGTGATGGGTGGGCATGAGGGCTCGGGTAGTCTCTCGGGGGACAGAATTCTTTGCTGGCCGTTGACCGCTAGACAAGAATAACTACGTGGCCGGCCGCATAGCGGACTTAGGAGCCGTCCGGAAACAACCTACTCATTTGAGCATCGCCAGAGGCGTGATCGCGGCGTCGGTCTGCTTCGACGATGCTGGGCATCGCCTG
>PFUG01000104.1 GCA_002789955.1 Deltaproteobacteria bacterium CG_4_9_14_3_um_filter_63_12
GAGTCGCTGGCGCTCTCGCTCTACCAAGACCCTGAGCTGGTGAGGACCATCCTGAGCCTCGCCCAGCTCCCGGACGGCGCCGAGCGCGTCGCGCTGGCTTTGCAGGAAGACCCCGAGGGACCGCACGTCGTCGTCGCCCGCGATGGGGGGTTCGTCACCTGTCTCGGTCCTGGGATGAGCACGGGGTTGGTGCCGATCCTCACCCGTCATCAGCTCGAGGGGATGCGGGTGCGGGCCGAGCGGGTGCGGGCGGCGCTCTATCTGGCGGAGAGTTTCGTCGACACCAAGACGCGCGAGGGCCGGCCCATCTCGGGTCGTCTCTTCCATGTGGGGCCCGCTGGGACCGTCGCGGACTATGAGCTCGCGACCGCGTTCCTCGCCCTCAATCCTTTGGAATTGCTGATCTCCTTAGCCGAGCTGTATCAGTCCCTCCAAGAGGCCTACGCGGCGGCTCGACGGCTCGTGAAGCTGAGAAAAATCACACGCAGTGTGGACATCGAGCTGTTGCACAAGCTCTACAAAGTCCTCTGGGGCGTCGGCCACACCCTGGTCGTCGTCGCGAGTGACCCACAGCTCTACAAGAATTGCCCTGAGCAAGTGCTGGAGAACTTCTACCCCGTCTGGATGGGGATACGGCTGCGGAGCACCCCGATCGTCTACCGGGCTCTCTGGGCGGCTTCGCGGTTTGCGCCTCTCTGCTTCAAGCTCCAGCGGCATATCCTCGAGGAGGCCGTGTCCCCAGACCCGCTCGACTGCGCCACCTTTGCCATGGCCGCCGCCGGCTGCCGCCACAGCAAGCTGCGCGACGAGGCGGTGCGTCTGCTCGAGCGTGCGCGCAGAACACCGGTTGAGGGGGAACTCTGGCGAATCTATCGTGAGGAGGTACTGGGAGCTTGCCTCCGTTCGCTCGACAAGAACCTCGATCTGGAGGGGATGATGCAGGGCTTACGGCGCATGATGGAAGAGCAACTGGCGTCGCAAGGCATGGAGGGTGAGGTCACCGACAAGTTACTGCGGTGGACGCTCGTCACGCACGAAAGGCCTTTTGACGCTTTTGCTACCGAGCAGGCGCGCGCCTACCTTCCCCTCGTCGCCAACTTCGACGGGAGCGACTTCTTCCTTCCGAGTGTGAACGACGAGATGCTCGCCGAGATGAAGATAACCCCGCTGGAGACGATGCTGAACGTGCTCCGAGAGGACGTCCCGAACCACGTCCCTGGCCCTCTGACGCGGGCCGCGACACCGGGACGCAACGACCCTTGCTCTTGTGGCAGCGGGAAGAAGTACAAGTCCTGCTGCGCTGACCCACGTTCGCAGACCAAGCGGGGGGTGTCCGCCAAGACCCCCAAAGCATCGAAGCGCCGCACGCGAGTGAGATAGGCGACGGCGAAGCGTAATCGATAGACGAGAGCCAAGGCTGCGCCAAGAACAAAGCCCTTTGCGTCTTCGCGTCTTTGCGTCTTTGCGTTGGAAAACGAACCCCACCTGACCACAAACCCAAGGCCGACGGACCCTCGCGCGTGCACAGACCGGCACACGCCAAGCCCCCGCGCGCCGGACCCCAGCCTGACAAGAATCTCGGGGAGGGCGCAGCACGAAGCGCCCCTACACCCAACCCAAACGAGAATCGCGAGGACTAATCCGCCGCCATCACCCGGGTCCCAACCCGCTCGCCCAGGACGATGCGCTTGATGTTCCCCTCGACGCCCAGGTTGAAGACCACGATGTTCAGGTTGTGGTCCATGCACAGGCTGATGGCCGTGGCGTCCATGACCTTGAGGTTCTGCTGCAAGACCTCGAGGTAGGTCAGGCGCTCGAACATTTTGGCCTCGGAGTCGAGCTTGGGATCGGCAGTGTAGACGCCGTCGACCTTGGTCCCCTTGAGGATGACCTCGGCCTCGATCTCCATGGCGCGCAGGCTCGCCGCCGTGTCGGTGGTGAAGTACGGGTTGCCCGTCCCGGCCGCGAAGATCACGACGCGTCCCTTCTCCAAGTGGCGCGTGGCGCGGCGTCGAATGTAGGGCTCGGCGACCTGGCGCATCTCGATGGCGCTCTGCACGCGGGTGAAGACGTCCTGCTTCTCGAGGGCGTCCTGCAGCGCCAAGGCGTTGATGCAGGTGCCGAGCATACCCATGTAGTCGGCGCTGGCCCGGTCCATGCCCGAGGAGCTGGCCGCGACGCCGCGCAGGATGTTGCCGCCGCCGATGACGATGGCGATCTCCACGCCCAGAGCGTGCACCTCTTTGATCTGTCGCGCGATACCCACGATGGTGGCGGGGTCGATGCCCTGCTTTTGGGGTCCGGCGAGCATCTCACCGCTCAACTTCAACAAGATGCGTCGGTAAATCGGCTTCACGGGGACCTCTACGGGCATGCGACGGGGCGCGGATTCAACGAACTCGCGCCTCTATAGGGCATTCCAAGAGGGTTGGCAATTCGCTCGCTTGCCCCTGCGCTCACTGCGCCGGCACAAAGAAAGCCGACGTGACAGCCCCAACGTTGCGCGCCGAAGCATGGCCCCCATCGTGTCATCGTAGGCGATGAGCTGCATCCAGCCGCGGTGTGCGTGGCTGACGCGAATGTGGACGGTATAGGTCCCCGGTCCCGGCAGCGCGATTCCTAGCGGGTAGCGCGAGCCGTCGGCGTCCTCCGCCTCCAGTTCGACTTGGGGTCCGAAGGGGGAGCGACTGATGAACGTGCTGCCTTCGGAGATGCCCTGGATGATGCCCGGGTAGCCCAGCGCCTGGCCCACGAGCCCGTCAAACGTGGGGACCGCCCAACGCCCTTCAGTGGTGCGTATGGGCTTCGGGAGAATGGGGACTCGAGTGTTCGGTAAGGCGCATAGGCTTCGCACGCGAATGCGAGCGATCGATGAGCGAGGTGGATTGGGCGCGTGGTGATGCTGGGGATTGTCCGCGGAGTGCGCTTGAGTTCTCCGCAAAACCTGTCTAACCGCGGTTCATTGCTGAGAGTTCATCGAAGAAGATCGCCGATTCAAGCGGGGAGGATCTGCATGGCTACGTTCTTGCGGGGGGGGGGTTGTCCTCAGCGTGTGTCTTTTTGTCGTGAGCTGCTCTGAACCTGGCCCCGGCGACCTCTCGAGGGGGTCCGACGGCGGCCCGGGGCTTGTGTTGACCATCCCAGACGGGGCGCTGGCAGACCCGAGCGTGGAACTTACCGTCGTGGAACTTGCGCTCGTCCCACGAGGGGCTGTGCGAGCCTGGGAGCTTGGGCCCGATGGGACACAGTTCGCTGAGCCCGTGGTTCTCGAAGCCGAGTATGGAGACTTCGAACTGCCGCCTGGCGTCGACGCCAGCTCGTTGAGGCTGTCGGTCTATGTGGAAGAGCGTTGGGTGGCACTCGCCGACAGCAGGAACGACCTCGACAAGAAAGTTGTCCGAGCAACCACAGCTCACTTCAGCATCTATGGGCTGGTGCCGGACCCGAAGGAGGTCGATGGACGTGGGTTGATTTGGGAGGCCAACGGTGTGAGCCTAACGGCAAACGCAGAGCATTTCGCGCGGCTGAGCGTCTCACCGCTGTCCATCACCGCCTTTGTCAGCGCCGAGTCGGGAACTCCAGGGGCCGTCAACCTCACCTTGAGCGGCTTGCCGACGCAGGGCGAGCATCACTTATACGCGGACGGGTTGGAGGACCACAGGTTGGTCACGCCGGCCGACATGGGCTCGGTAAGCCTCACCCTCGATCGATCCCGTGCCCATTATCTTTGGCTCCAGCCGAGCCCTGGTACGGTACACATTGGTGGCATCTTCGACGCATGCACAAGCGTTGGATACTGGGAAGGACCTCGCTGCAGGTTGACGGGCGACGTGATCGGGGGGGTGAGTATTGACGCACCTGACGTCGAGCTCGACTGTGACGGACATCGCATCTCTCAGACCTACGCTGACCGCGGCATGGGGACCGGGATAGTGGTGGCGGAGACGCGGGCAAGCGGCTCTCCTCGTGATGTGACCGTGCGAAACTGTGTCGTGGGCGGTGTAGACGCCGAGTTCAGCCAGGGGATGAGGGTATTCGACGGAGACAACATCAAGCTGCTCGACTCGCAGTTCGAAGAGAACCAGCAACAGTTGATGCTGATTTCAGGGTTGGGCTTCGAAGTGGGGCGAAATGCGTTCACCTGCGTGAGTTGCACCTCCATAGGGCTGTCCGAGGACATCGCAAACGGCGAAATCTTCGCCAACACCATAATCGTCCCCTCTCTCACCAACGTCGAGTCTCTCGGTATCAACCTCGACGGAATGGTGGGCGAAGCCGGCGTCATCCCGATCCATGGGATGTCGATCCACGACAACCGAATCGAAGCGGCCTTGGGTGTGTGGTTCAGCCGAACCGGCGACAACGACCTCTTCCAAAACGACATCCATGCAAACGAGGGTGTCGGGCTCACGCAGAACGTCGGTGCTTCGAATCGGTTCTGGTGGAACAACGTCGAGGCCGAGCTTGGCGTATACTCAGATGGTGTCGCGGAGCTTTCGGATGGCGAGGGACACGGCAACTGGTGGGGGCACGAATGTCCTGATGCGCTCTTTGTGGCGGGAGTGGACAGCAACGACGCGACAGCGGTGGACAGCTTCCCGTACAGCATCCGCGACGGTTGGGAGCGAGCCCTCGAACCAGGTTGTGATACAACCCCTCCGAATGTCCCAACCATCGACTCGCTGTTAGAGGGCGTAGCCATCGTCGCGCAGTTGGTGATCGTGGGCACTGCGGAGCCGTTTTCGGAGGTGACCATTTTCGAGGGCGCAAAAGAATTGGGATCAACCAACGCAAGGGACAGCGGAGAATTCGCAGCGACGCTGATTCCGCTCAACTCCGGTTGGCACACCATCTACGCAACAGCGGTCGATGTCTCGGGAAATGAGTCGCAGCCGTCGATGCCACTCTCTTTTGAGAAAGTAGTCATCAACGAAACGAATCCGATTTCAGGAGAGAAAGGGAAATTTGATGTCGTTGATATCGCCGTTTCTCGTAATCCTTTCGATCCGGAAT
>PFUG01000065.1 GCA_002789955.1 Deltaproteobacteria bacterium CG_4_9_14_3_um_filter_63_12
CGGGGGACAAAGTCCCCCGGCGGGTCAGGGCAGAGCCCTGCTTCCCTGAAAGGCCACGCTCATAAGCACGGACACATGTGAAGCGTTACACTAGAGTCCATCTTGAAATTGCGTGTTTTGCTGAGATCGGTGGAAAATGCGACCGAACTCTGAACTCTTCCCAAAGGACATCTTCTGAGTGCCCGTTCGGAAGTGCCCCAGGTGCAAGGAGCCGACGAGCGACGCAGGCGTACACCGGTACGCCGAGGAGCGAGGGAGGAAGGCGACGCCGCAGATGGGGTATTTCCGGACGGGCACCAACTAGAAAAACATCGACGCCTGAGAGTCGCCGGACCAAAGGTAGGCGACTCGACGGGGCGATGGACTCATAGCCAGGGATGGCGAAAAGTCGTGTAAGCCCGAAGGGTTGCGCGCAGGAAGCGCGCAACAACTCGGAGCCGTGAATGGCGCAGAGTCGTGCAATGCCCCGAAGCGATTGCGCACAACGGGGCCCTTTCAGGGCCAGCTCGCGAACGCCCAGGTGCAACGCCGGACGAATCGCGACGCACCCGTGACCTGGGCATCCGCCCTGAAGGGGCGGCCCACAGAAGTAGCCCAGTGCGGAGCGCTGGGCCGCGCGCGCGACCGCCCGAACCAACGACGTGGAACCGCGCGCGACCGCCCGAACCCCCACCAAGGTACAAACTCCAGGATCAGGGCAGTCGACAAAACCACAGCGATCGGCTACGCCGGCTGACAGTGCTATTCAGTCATCGCTGCTCGTGGTGAGGGAGATGATTCGACCTGAGTTCCTCGCGATTCTTCGTTGTCCGGTCTGCTGCACCGACGCGACCGCTTTGCATGTCGCCGGGCTGCGGGAGCCCAGTCTGGCTTGCGACTGTGGGGCCATGTTCCCCATTGTCGACGGCATCCCCGACGTGATGCCCCATCGAGTCGGTGAGCCAGCAAAGAACTATCGGACGGAGACCTTGGACAACGTCCTCGCCGGGACCTACGACTTGCTCATGCCGTTGATGTCGGCGACCGCTTGGAGATGCGATCCCCTCCACTTCGTCGACTGGGCCAATATGGCATTGGGCAGAGCGCAAGGCGGCTTTCACCTCTCACTCCCCATCTCGACGGCGAACATCCTCCGTCACTCTTGGGGGCCCCACCTCGACCTGCAAGTCGTCGCCGTCGACAGCAGCTGGGAGATGTTGCACCGAGCCAAGAGACGGCTGCGCAGGGCCAAAATCGACGCCCTGTTGATCCGAGCCGACGTCGAACGCCTGCCCTTCAAGAACGGGACGTTCGCTTCGATTCTGTCCGTGAACGGACTGCACACCTTCGACAACAGGGCGTACGGGCTCGCGGAGCTCTTCCGAGTGGCTCGAGAAGGGGGCACCCTGGCCGGCAGCACCTTGATTCGGGATCAAGGGCGTTTCGCCGAATGGGTCCTCGATCGCTACGAGCATTATGGCCTCTCGCCCATGTTGCGAGGCAAGCACTTCGTCTGCTCCGAGCTTGCCGAGCTCGGCGGAAAAGTGAGCTATGAGTCCTACGGCGCCGTGCTCTTCTTCGCGGTAGAGAAGCTCGCTGAGACCTCGGCGCAACACCCTTCGCGGTTGCACTGAGACCGCTAGGCGCTCCGTCGTCAGTTCTTTTGTGAACCCCCGTCGATTGCCCACAACGGGCGCGACCGTTATCACAGAACAATCCCTGAACGGCCCACCGCCCCTCTCAGCATCCCAAACCGCAATGCCCAACCTCAAGCTCAAACAAAAGAAAAATCTCTCGTCGTTTCGAAGGATCGCGATCGGCACATGGAAGACGGTCGGAGACCCCAGCGTCTACGGCAGCCTCACCCTCAAGATGGGCAAGGCCCTCGAGTACCTCGACCGTTTCCGTGAGGTGACCGGGAAACGGGTGACACTCAGCCACATGATGGCCAAGGCCGTCGCCTCCGTGCTCGAGAAGATGCCCGACGCCAACGCTATCCTACGCTGGAACCGTATCTACTTGCGCGACGACATCGGGGTCTTCTTTCAGGTCGCCATGAACGATCCAGTGACCGGCGAGATCGACCTGTCAGGCGCGACCATCCACAGCTGCAACACCAAGAATCTCGAGCAGATCTACGACGACTTCGCAGGCCAGGTCGAAAAGGTGCGAGCGGGCAAGGACAAAGAGCTCGAAAATACCCGCAGCACCTTCAAGAAGATTCCCTTCTTCCTCCTCAACTTCGTCCTCACGCTCATCGGCTTCCTCGCCTACACCCTCAACCTCAACCTGAAGTGGGCAGGGGTTCCCAACGACGCGTTCGGCTCCGTCATGGTCACGAACATCGGCGTCCTTGGCCTCGAAGAGGCCTACGTTCCGCTCGTGCCCTACAGCCGAGTCCCGCTCCTCATCGCCATGGGCGCCGTCAAGGACGACGTGGTCATTGTCGACGGCGAAGTCAAAGTCGAGAAAGTCATGAAGCTCTTCGCCACCTTCGACCACCGAGTGCTCGACGGAACCCATGCGGCGATCATGGCCAAGACTCTCAAGACCTGCTTCGAAAACCCCTTCGAGTTCTTCGATTCCCTCGAGGGCCGCTCGACAGCAACCGCGAACGAGAGTCTCGAGGACTGAATCATGGCAACTGCAGTTTGAACACTACGGTCCCCATCTCGCCAGCCATCGGCCTGAGGATGTGCCGGCCTGGCGTTAGGGGGACATAAACGATCTGTTCGTAGGTCTTGTTGTCAAGCTTGAGTCGAGAGTACGGACTGGACGCGGCCGTCACCTTCCAATCTGGAGAGTGGCCTTCCACCGTGACTTTGAGCGTGCCACTGCTGTGCTCCACCATGTAGGTTCTCCGCTCGCCATCGTCCCTCGAGGTGAGCTTTCCGCCTTGCGCGGTGACGAGCACACGCTTCTCCCTCTCCGGCTCGACGATGGGTTTGCACTCCAAATTCGCCAATGCCTCCTCACCAGGCCGGAGCGCCACGTCGACGCTCGCCTTCACGAAGTGAGCAGCGGTGCCCTCGACCACATAGGGACCAGGCACCAAACCGCTCAGGACACAGGGCGAGGTGCAGGTCTGCACGACCTGCCCAGCCGCTCTCACCACGACCTCGACCTGTGAAGGGGTCGCCTCGACACGCAGCACCGCGGGCAAAGGACGCAGCGCCACGGTCAGCGTCCGCTGCTCCCCTGCAGCAACCGTCAACTGTTCTTCGTGCTCCAGATACCCCTCGAGGCTCACACGGATCTGCTTGGAGCCGGCCTCGATAGCCACTTTGCGCGACCTCTGCAGCGCCCCATCGACAAACACCGACGCCGTCTCAGGCGCGACGTCGAAGGTCAAGGTGGTCGCCTCAGCGACAAGCGCAATGTTCCCCTCAAACCGCCCGCGCTCCCTCTCTTGTGCCGTCAACTGGTGCACATAGGGCTCGTAGCCGAGCTTCCGAAGCTCCAGTGCGCCCTCACCAAGGGGCACGAGCAGCTCCAACGGAGTCTCACCGACGTAGCTCCCGTCCAGAGACACCGCCGCACCAGGAGGCGTCGAAGCGAGCGCGAGTTGAACCTCCGCAGGCCCCGCGCTCTCTGTTTCTTGCGGGCTCGAGCGACGCTCTTCCTGCCACCAAGGGCGGGCCCACATCGCGGCTCCCAAGGCCACGACCAGCAGCACGCCCATCGCCCAGAGCCAGCTGCGACGCGGCAGTTCCCCCGGCTCGAGTGCCTCGGGCGCGTTGTCTTGAGCCAGTGGGGCGTTCGTGTCCGTTGCTGGTGAGACCTCGACGAGGTCCGTCGTCACACTGCCGACCGACTCTTCCCCAACGTCCAGCAGCACCGGACCCGCCAACGGTTCCGCCGAGACGATAGTTGGGCTCACCCCCTTGCAGACCCGGTCTCGCGGCAACAAAGCCCGAACCCACTCTCCAAGCGCTTGGTGTCCAGCCGGTGGGGTCTGGCGAGCGAGCAGCTCGAGCGCGCTACTCATCTCGCGAATGCTCTGGTAGCGATTCTCGGGTTCGGGTTCCAGGGCACGGGCCAACAGCGCGTCGAGCTCCGCCGGAAGGCCCGGAACCAACTCGCTCGGCAGAGCATATTCCTGCCCCCGCACCGCCTCGACGTGCTCCAAGAGGTCGGCTTCGCCGGATCTTCCAAAGGGGAGCTCGCCCGTCAGCATCTCGTAGGCGGTCACTCCGAAGCTGAAGATGTCGCTGCGCACATCGGGAGGTCGGCCGGAGGCTTGCTCGGGCGACATATAGGCAATGGTCCCAGCAACTCCTTGCAGCTTCGCCGCTCCATCGAGGAGGTGGGCCAGGCCGAAGTCGATCCACTTCACCTCGCCCTCACAAGAGACCAACAGGTTCTTCGGGGCGATGTCACGATGGACCAGCCCGAGCTCAGCGCCGTCGGGACCACGCTTGCGATGCGCATAGTCCAACCCTCGCGCGGCCCCCTCCAAGACCGTCAACACCAAACTCAACTCGAGCCGATGTCTCTCCGCCAAGAGGCGACCGACGTCGACACCCTCGACGAACTCCATGGCAATGAAGCTCTGCTCCTCGACCTCGCCGAAGTCGAAAATCTGCACGATGTTTTGGTGCGACAACAGCGCGGCGAGCCGCGCCTCTCGACAGAAGAGCTCACGGAAGCTCACATCACTCGAGAACTGCGGCAAGATGCGCTTGATGACCAGCAGCTTCTCGAAGCTCGCTTGGCGCGTCAGACGAGCAAGAAAGATCTCGCCCATCCCCCCCACTCCGAGGCGCTCCAGAAGCTCGTAGGGACCGAAGCTGGGCATTGCGATACCGAAGTGTCAATGCGGGTTTATTGCCTCGCTTTGGTGCGAGAATCGGTCGTCCGCTTGGCAAAAGACCTTGCGGCGTCAGGGAGTCGTGCTTTTGCCCCTTTCCCCACTCGGAACGAGAGAAGAGGACACAACCAGCGTCCGTTGAGTGTGCCCAAAGATGGTGAAGTGCTCATCGAGGAATCCGGGGCGTTTGAGCGTAAACTCCGCCTGGTCGTCCTCAACAGGAAGGGAGTAGGGCGTCACCCATCCAGTGGTTCGACCTTCCATGAAGAGTGAGGCGCCTGGTGGGTCACTCTCCAACCAGATCGTCATCTCGTCTTCGAGTCCAATCTCCTCGACGATCAGCTCAGGGATCGCTATCACGCCGGTCACTGCGCTCTTGTGCGTCTCGACCTGAATGGTCAGCGGTTGGAGGTTCGGTCCGCTGAACACCATCTTGACGGCCCCTTCGCGCGGAACCTTGAGGTGCAAAGGGGTGACGCCCACGGCCTCACCGTCGACCAAGACCTGCACCCCTGACGGATGCGAGAAGACTTTGACGTGGGAGACGACGTTCGGGACCTCCTTGACCGTCTCGGCGTCGCCAGCGCCAAGCGAAGTGGACTTAGAGTTGAACAGCAACGCTCCAATGACGAGCACGAGAGTCGCGGCCGCCAAGGCGACCAGAACCAAAAGCCACGAAGACTTGCTCTTGGCCTTACCTCGGAAACCTTCTGGCTGTGTCGGCAAATGGTCCTTGGCCATCGGCGGAAGGTCGCCCACTCTGAGGCGTTGCGAGACCATCAGTCGGTTTGGATCCATCCCCACGCCGAGCACGCCATCGAGGGCCATCTTGAACTCGGCCATCGACTGGTAGCGATCGGCGGGTCGCTTCGCCAGGGCGCGCATGACCAGCGCGTCTAGGTTCGGCAGCCCGGGGGCGCCAAGCGCCTCCGAGAGCACAGGCGGACGCTGCTCGAGATGCCCAAGGAAGATCTCCATAGGAGAATCCCCTT
Source organism: Deltaproteobacteria bacterium CG_4_9_14_3_um_filter_63_12 (assembly GCA_002789955.1). GTDB lineage: Bacteria > Myxococcota_A > Bradymonadia > UBA4248 > UM-FILTER-63-12 > UM-FILTER-63-12. The sequence goes on from PFUG01000065.1 coordinate 5,782, forward strand.
GGTAGGGTGGGGTGCCGATGATCGACTCCCACAGGATGACGGCCAGTGAATAGATGTCGGCGCGTCCGTCCACGTCCTCGCCGCGGATTTGCTCGGGCGCCATGTAGTGAGGCGTCCCCATGGTCGAACCAGCCGCGGTGAGCTTGGTGAGCTCACGCTTCACTCCAACGCCGGTGTAGAACTTGGCGATGCCGAAGTCGAGCACCTTCACGAACTCTGGCACTCCGGGGGCCGAGACGATGAAGATGTTCGCGGGTTTGAGGTCCCGATGGACGATCCCTTTGGAGTGGGCTTCGGCGAGCGCAGCGGCGGCCTGGCCAACGAAGGTGATCGCTTGCTCCTGCTCGAACCCCGAGGTCCTCGTGATGCGCCGATCCAGGCTCTCGCCCTCGAGGTACTCCATGACGATGAAATGCACCCCGTCGGAGGTCTCTCCCGAGTCGAAGACCTGGACGGTATGCGGATGCCGAAGTTGGCTCACCGCCAGCGCTTCACGGATGAACCGTTTGATCACCTTGTCGTCGGTACAAAACTCCGAGCGAAGCACTTTCACCGCGTATTGACGGCCCAGACGCGCCTGAGTCGCGAGGTAGATGTTGCCCATCCCCCCTTTGGCGATCATCGCCTCAATAACGTACTGGCCAGCCAGGACTTGGCCAATCAGAGGATCGCTTGCGATAGGCGTGTCGTTCGACATTCACTCAGACCCGCGCCCACGCGCGGCAAAGGGGACCGCCACTCGAGGTGACTCGCGACGGACAGGAGAGATCCTATGGACGAATGAGCCCGTCACACGCCAACTCCACGACGTCTCCCCTCGCGAAACGAGCCCCAATACTACAATGGCCCCCTCCACACGTGCAACTGCGGAGCGATCACGAACCAAACTCCTGACTGACTCGATCGAGAAAAGTGTGGATCCCCTTGCGGACCTCTCGGGCGACAATGGGCTTGAAGAGCTTGGCCATCAGTCTAGGTATCGGGAGGTCTGGAGCGACTCGCTCGTCGTAACGCACCTCGGTCAGTCGCTCGCCGAGACTTCGAAAGTCGGCCCGCCCATGAATCTCCATGTTGCCGCTGTCCGTATCCCACCGGATCCAATCCTCACCCGTGACATAGACCACGGAGTAGCGAGCCTGATAGCTCACCCCCCGAGCCCCAATCTCTTTGATCGTCCAGTGCGCCCGCCCATCCGCCCCCACCTCGAACACCTCGACATCGGCCATCTTCGCGTTGATGGCGTGTGGATCGTTGAAGAAGGCGACGACCTCTTGCTTCGACGCTTTCAGATTGAGCGTTCTGCTTTCGTGCGCTTCGATCTTTGCCAAGGGGCTTCCTCGTTGTTCGACGTCGACACCGCACACAAATACCTTGAGGCGGAAGCAAGAAAAAGAGGCGCCGTTGTGGAGCCTCTTCTTCTTCGAACCCGTCGCACCCTCGCTTCGCTCAACGACACTTGTCGTCGTTCTTTGGGCAGGTGAAGCGAATGTGCATGTGGTCGTTGTGTCCTCGCGCGTGGCGGATGACCCCTCGTCGGTTGTTCTTCCCGTTGGGGTATTGGAACACCCGGCTGAGGTACGAACTCTTCACGCCCTTTTTCTTGGCGTAGTCATAGAGGAGCTTCTGAAGCTTGTAGTCCACAAAGATGTACTCGACGTCACCCGTGTCCACGAACTCTTTGATGACGTACCAATTCTTTTCGACGTCGAGGGTGTCGGCGTTCATTTTCTCGAAGCTCTGGAGGTCTTTGCCGTTGCTGTCGACATAGCCGATATCGACGTCGCGCCCAGACTGGTGGCTCTTGTGCGGCTTCAACTTGCCGCCCTTCTCAGAGGAGATGTCTCCAATGGCGAAGCGGGGTGCCTTCTTGAACTTGGCGTCGTATTTGGCCATCACCGTCATGATGTGGGAGATGGTGAGGTTGGTTCCATACTCATTGTGGGGCTTGCGACGGTAGTATCCATTGCCCTTTGGCAGCTGCTCGCCATTGCTCAGGCGCCCCTTGTTGGACGTCCCGACCGAACCCGACTGGACTTCCGGGGCATCGACCCAAATGGCGATCTTCTGTCCTACCCGGAGCTGGTCCGGGCTCTTGCGCAGCGCCCGGTTCCACTTCATCAGGTCTTTGATCGTCACGCCGTTTGTCTTGGCGATCTTCGAGAGCGAATCGCCCTTTCGTACGACGATCGTGACCTTGCGATCCTTGCGGCTGCTCGAGGACCTCGACGAAGACCCACCCGACACCGTCCGGAGCTTGAGCATCTGTCCAATGTGGATCTTGTCGGCGCTCGCGAGATTGTTCCAACGCACGATGTCCGAGACACGAACACCATGCTCCGTAGCGATGCTGCCCACTGTGTCGCCCGAACGAACCTCATAGCGGATCGTCTCCGACCCCACCTTCTTCGACTTCTTCTTGCTCGACCCACCCGCCGACGAGGAGCCCTTCTCTGCCGAGATCTTGCCCTTGCCTGGCTTCGCTTCGATCTGCCCTGGTCCAAAAGTGAGCAGCGCCGACAGTGCAAGTGTGAAGAGAATTCGTTGCTTCATCTTCAATCCCTTCCTGAACACCCAACACCTACGCACGTGACGTGTGAGGGTGTGCAGGGCCTACATCCAACGGGAGTAGAGGTGAACCACCTCCGATGTCCGCAAGCTAACATTCGCTCCAGAAAGGTGTCAAGAATTGGTACTTCCCTGACATGTCTCTGATTTGTAACGATAAACGACTATGTGGCGCCCTTTCGCGCCGCTCGATTCCCCCAGCAAAACCGCGGACCGGATGGAATGCAAGCGATTGCGCCTGAACATCTGGGATTCGCCTTATGGTAGAAGCCGACCCGTAGTAGAACACGCAGCCAGGGATGGCTTCAGAGTCGTGTGAACCCGAAGCACTCAAAACCCCATGCCGCAGAACACCGCCATCTCCCCATTCGACCTGCTTTCGCCGTGCTCCTTGTGCGAGCTGCGCTGTCAAGCCGCTCGCCTAGATTGCGAAGTCGGGCCGTGCGGCGCTGGGCTCGAGCCAGTCGTCTACAGTCGGATGCTTCACTTTGGTGAAGAGCTCGAGCTCATTCCCTCCTACGTGCTCAACCTCGCGGGGTGCAGCATGGCGTGCACCTTCTGCAGCGAGGAAAATCACCTGAAACCTCCGTTTGCGGGCGAATCCATGAGCCCCGAGGAATGGGCTCTGACTCTGAAGAAGACGCTCGAACACTCCAAGCCCGCGGCAAAGACTCTCAACTTTGTCGGCGGCGAGCCCTCGATCCATCTGCCCTTTCTGCTGCAGCTCTTAGAGCACCTCGACGAACTCTGGCCGGCACACCCTCGCGCTCTGCTCAACACCAACCTCTACCTCACGCCGCAAGCCTTGCAGTGTTGCCGTGGCCCCTTCGCCATCGTCTTGGCTGACCACAAATTCGGCGACGATCACTGCGCCCGAACCATCGCGCGAACCCCGCGCTACCTCGAAGTCATCCAGCGCAACCTGCTCGAGGTCAGCCGCTGGCCCGAGACCCAACTCATCGTTCGTCATTTGGTCATGCCTGGGCACCTCGAGTGCTGTACCGAGCCCGTACTGAACTGGCTCTCCTCCGAACTCGCTGGGGCACCCAACCTCTTGGTCAACCTCATGACAGGGTTTGTTCCCTTTCAAGAAACGACCGCATCACAGCGTTGGCACAGGCTCGACACGGCCGAGGCGCAACACGCCAAAACCCTGTTCAACAGCCTTCGCGTGAACAGAAAGCTGTGGAACGGTGGTCCACCGGTTGCATGAAGGGCACAATGAGGCCGCGTCAACTCGGCTTGAATCCCTCTGCGCTACTCGCCGCGCGGCCCCCGAGGCTCTCTGATGCAGAAGACTCAACGCAACAACCACCCAAGGAGTCTGACAATGATGTCAGGGCTTGGAATCCGACCACGAGCGCGGCGCCAGAAAGCGTGCGAACCCCGGACCTCTAGCTTCCTTGCCGCCACGTGTGTCACCGCTCTCTTCTTCTTCGGCTTGATTCTGTTGGCCTGCTCCGCTCAGGAGTTCGACGAAACAAGCATTCCCGGCCGTCCCTGCGATACGAACAGCGATTGCCCGACCGGTTCCTATTGCGAACAGGGGACCTGCCGCCGTCAGACCAACGAGGATGTCGGCATCGATTACAGCTCAGACGCCGTGAGCGACATGAGTGTCAGTGATACGTCCTCCGACATGGGGGATGTCAGCGCCGACTTCACCGACGACGACGACAAGGATGGCATCCCCGACGTGCTCGACAACTGCCCCTTCGTCTCGAACTCCTCTCAAGAAGATCAGGACGGTGACGGGGTTGGCGACGCCTGCGACAACTGCACGGCGATCCCCAACTTCGACCAAAGAAACCTCGACCAAGACATTCTCGGCGACTTCTGCGACAACTGCCCACGCACCCCTAACGACGCCGCCTCGGGATGCGACAGCTTGGTACAAGACTCCGACGGCGACGGTTTGCCCAACAACGACCCCGTCAAGGCAGACCTTTGCCCGGTCTTCGCGAGAGCGGCCGGGGCCATAGGAAACCACCCCGACCTCGACGCCGACGGCATCGGCGACGACTGCGACGACTGTCTCGAGGTCGCCAACGCCAGCCAGATCGACCGCAATCACAATGGAGTCGGGGACGCCTGCGAGACCGAGCTGCAGGGCGATGGGGACGGCGATGGGGTCTTCGACCAAGTCGACAACTGCCCCTCGCGCCCCAATCCAGAACAAGCCGACGCCGACTTCGACGGCCGCGGCAACAGCTGCGACAACTGCCCACAGGTCGCCAACCACTCGCAACTCGACAGCGACGGCGACGGCATCGGTGACGCCTGCGATAGAGACGCCACCGATCTCGACGCGGATTCTTTCAAAGACTCCCAAGACAACTGCGTCCCCGTTCACAACCCGCAGCAACTCGATGTCGATGGCGACGGCGTCGGTGACGCCTGTGAGCCCAACAGCTGGCGCCTCGATACGGACGGCGATGGCTTCCAAGACTCCATCGACAACTGTCCACGCGCCGCGAACCAGGCCCAATCCGATTCGGACGGCGATGGCATCGGCGACCTCTGTGACGATGACAGCAACGACGATGTCGACAGCGACGGGGTTCCCAACGCCGTCGACGTGTGCCCGTGGCGCGCCACAGATGGAGACCTCGACGGCGACGGCTTCGGCGACGGGTGCGACGTGTGCCCTTTGGTCTATGACGCCGACCAACTCGACGCCAATCGAGACGGCGTAGGAGATGCCTGCCACGACGATTTCGATGGGGATGGCATCGACAACACAGGCGACGTCTGCCTGCTCGTCGCCGATGCTGGCCAAGAAGACACGGATAACGACGGGCTCGGAGACGCGTGCCAAAACGACTCCGACGGCGATGGCCTCGACGACGGCCTCGACCCCTGCCCGTTCAATGCGGCCTCCAGTCTCTGCCTCAGCGACGGCGACAAAGACGGCGCCAACGACACCATCGACAACTGCCCCTCCGTGCCCAATACAAGCCAGGCCGACGCCGACCTCGATGGCGTTGGCGACGCCTGCGATCCCTGCCCAAACACTCCGGACGCCGACCGCAACGGGCTCCCGCTCGCCCTCAGGTTGCAGCTCTGCTTGCGCGACCCAGACATGGACGGGATCGCCGCCTCCTTTGACAATTGCCCCGCCAACGCCAATCCCAAACAGCACGATCTGGATGGCGACGGCGTCGGCGACCTTTGTGACTTCTGTCCCCTGGTCAGCAACGCCGCTCAAGACCAAACCAACACCTGTTTCACCGACGACTTCGATGGCGACGGCATCAATGACCTCGACGATCAGTGCCCCCTCGTGCCCAACGCCGAGAACCTCGACGTCTGTCTGGGCGGAAACGATGAGGACGGGGACGCCGTGGCCAACGATGACGACAATTGCCCTGGACTGTGGAACCCGACCCAGTACGACGCCGACGGGGACAACGTCGGCGATGCCTGCGCCAGCGATGCAGACCGCGACGGCCTTGACGGTCGTATTGACAACTGCCCGACGACCTACAATCCGAATCAAGCCGACCAGGACGGCGACGGGGTAGGGGACGTCTGTGACAGTGAGCCGTAAGAGCGGCAGAGCCACGGACTGCGAGGCCCAGCGGCCAGCAAAATAAAAGGCGAGAGGGGCGCTCCCCCTCTCGCCTTCTTCGTTTGTTCACCATCGGATTTTCGCGCGCTACTCCTGACGACGCCTAACAGAGGGCTCGAAGCGAGCCACCTCGCGTCCCTACGCGCGATCGCCTTACTCGACGAACGTGATCTCTTTCGCCACGAACTTCCCGGCGAGGACGAATGCAGGCTGTCCATCGACCTCTGTGTCGGGCTCGCGCTCGCACTTGCCACCGCTCCCGCACACTCGGTCAGCACTGCAATCCGCAGGAACGCTGCAAGCGCCCGTGGGATCCCGAAGGACGTCTCCCAGCGGGAGCGTGCTGCCATCGCTCATCTCGACCTGAATCCCGTTGGCTTCGGCTTCGATCACACCGCCAACCAGGCTGCCAAACAGCGTCGACTCGTCGGTGCCATCGCAGTTGGCGCCCTTGCGCACGGCTGGATTGGCAAAGCAAGAACTCAGCAAAATGTTGCGCAACGGAAGAGAGAACGTGGAGCCTGAAACCACCACCGGGAAGAAGAGGTTGGTGGCTTCGTCGTTCTCGATCTTCATCGACCCAGCCACGTCGCGATATTCCGCGGGCACATAGGCGAGTTGAGCGTCGGGAGCGAAGCTGTAGGTCACCTCGGCGCCGCCTAGGTTGGCGATGCCGGCGCCCGCGGCAATCTCCAGCGTCACGGGCCTCGCAGACAGGTCCCATTTCCGCTGCTGAAGAATGATGTGGAGCGCGGTCGGAGCGTCTGGCTCCGCCTTGATGTTGACCTCGAACAGCGCATTCAACACCATCTGCAAGGAGACCTCGGGCTCCTCTAAAGACAGGGTGGTGAATCGATACGTTCGGGCCGTTCCGTCGACCACCGGCCCCGTCGTGTCCGTGCTTTGGTCTTGAGCCGCATCCTGGAGCGTGTCGGCCGTCGTCTTCTCCGCGTCGTCACATCCCATCGCGAACAAAAGCCCGACCAACACCAGTCGAATCGCTGCTTTCCTCATTGCCTCCGTCATGCGTCTCTCCCGTCTCTGTACAGTGTTCTCGAGCTTCTCTAGCGGAGTGCTCATCCTGACCCCAGGCCACTCAAATATCAAAGGGTCGCCGCGAAAAATCGCACCGCAGATTGCCGAGCGGACGACCGACGTCGCTCCGCAAATTTCGAAACCAGCGGAAGTCGGTCGTGGGGAAGCGAGGCAACAGATGTCGCCTGTGGAGCACGTCATTCGATGGTGAGCGTATCGAAGCGGGTCAGCGCTTGCATCTTCTGATACCTCGCCACGACCTCACTCCACTTGAGAGTTCGCATGCGATCTAGGCTGAACTTCTCGACCGCAAAGCTCGCCAACACGGAGCCCACCACCACACCTTGGCGAAGGGTCGCCTCGTCGAAACGGCCGTTGCGAGCGATTGTTCCCACGAGCCCTCCGCCAAACGTATCTCCAGCCCCAGTCGGGTCGAAGACCGACTCGAGAGGGAACGCAGGAGCGAAGAAGTGATTGCCGTGAGCGCTCAGCAACGCTCCGTACTCCCCACGCTTGACCACGACGAACTTGGGCCCCATCTCGCGGATCCGTTCAATCGCACGGAAAGTGTTGGCCTCGCCGGCCAGCTGGCGAGCTTCGGACTCGTTGATCACCACCATGTCGACTCGGGAAAGGACCTCTCCCAATTCTACGGCTTTCGTGTCGATCCAGAGGTTCATCGTGTCTACGACGGTAAACTTCGGCGACTCGACTTGATCGAGCACAGAGAGCTGAAGCTCGGGCAGAATGTTCGCCAGGAACACGAACTCCGCCTTGCGCTGCTTTTCCGAGAGTTTGGGGTCGAACGTCTCGAAGACGTTGAGCTCAGTGGACAACGTCTTGGCCTCGTTCAGGTCGTAGCCATAGTGTCCCTTCCAGCGAAAAGTCTCGCCCGCCACCACGTCCAGACCCGATAGATCGACTCCGCGCTCGCGAAGGAAATCCAGGTCCGAGATGTCGAAGTCCTCCCCCACCACCGCGACGAGCTGAGTGTCCGTCAAGAAGCTGGCCGCAGCCGAGAAGAACGTCGCCGAGCCGCCCAGCGCCTTGTCGACCTCACCAAATGGAGTCTTGACAGAGTCATAGGCCACCGACCCAACCACGAGAACAGACATGCTCGATGCCTCCAGCTAGAAGAATAAGGGGAGCCACAACAAAACGAGGCGCTCGCTGGCAGGCGCGCAACCTCGCGACCCGACTCTGAGTCGGGGCAAAAGGGCGATAGCACATCACTCGGGCGGGCGGCAAGCCCACCTTACCATTCCGGCGCTTTCACTTCCTCCACGCGGAGCAGCAGCCGCTCGCGCTCGACCTCGTCTTCTGGGTCGAGCTCACGGTCTTTCAGCGTCTCGAGTCGCGTGCGCGCAGCCAACCAAGCCCCAGACTCCAAGAGCCCCTCTACCTCCTGGAAGACCTCGGCCACCGCTCGCCGGCGCTTGACCCACCGGAGTCTTGTTTGGTGAGCATCGACGTCGGGCTCGATCAGACGCAGCGCATCTATGCCCGCTTCGGCCCGCGGCCAAGTCTCCGCGACGATGGCCTTCTCCACCGCCTCTTTGACGGCCGCGACCTGCTCCTCGGGAGTGCTCGGCCCAGCAGGACCCCTCGCTGTCTCGCGCTGCGTGGTGCAACTGAGCAACAACACGACAAGAAGCGCTCCCCCCCAATAGACGTGAAACGGTCGATGTCCCTCGACACTCATTGCCGCCCCACACAGGTTCCCGCCATGAAGCCGAACACCGCAGGGGCGATGATGTCGAGCCGTGACTTAGGGGGCGCGGCGCTCGAGTCGAGCACTTTGCCAAGCTCCCCTTTCATGCCCTCGAGCCGATCCTGCGAGACGCGCAGACGGTCCTCGATCGCCTCCCCTTTACGTCGCGTCGACGTCAAAGAGCGATGGTATTGTTCGGCTTTCTCCGCACGCCTCGCCGCATCGTGCCAGGCCCCACCGGTCTTGCCTTCGGGTAGGTCCGGCCAAAGGTCGATCAACAGCCGGTAGGCCGCGGCCTCCTTCTCGATGTCCTCTCTGCTGTGCGCCAGCTCGGCGACCTCGACCATCTTCGAGGCCATCTTCCGTCGCTCGAGGAAAGCATTCGAAGCCTGTCGAGGAGGCGGTGGCTCCTGGCAAGCGACGAACACGGCGACCAGACAAGCGGTGAGCAGCAAGGCGAAACGCCGAGTCGTCTCGCAAAGCGGCCGAACACGCGGACTCGAGACCTCTCTCCACCGGCGCCTCACGTCCTTGCGCTCGCGATCGCGCGTAGGCACGCCAGCTGACTCGCTTCGAGTCAGCTCGGTGCCGAGTAACGCGCGAATCCGATCGACAAGAGACCTTCGCGTCACGGCTTACCCCTGTTCCAGACCTCGACGGCGAGAATCCCGGTGTTGCTCTCGCCACGCTGCCGCTTTCGAGGGCTCCCCAAGCTGTCCACACGCCGCCAGCTCTTCGGTCCCTCGACTCTCACGAATCGTCACGTTGACGTTGGCTGCCAACAGCCGCTCCTTGAAATGCACGATCTGGGCTCTGTCGGGGCGCTCGAATCGAGCTCCGGCAAAGGGGTTCCATGGAATCAAATTCACCTTGCTCGGAAGGCCGTGCAGCAGCTTGACCAGGCGCTTCGCGTCGTTGTCCGAGTCGTTGACCCCAGCCAACATGACGTACTCGAAGGTGATGCGCCGATTGGGCTTGAGAGGATAGCGGCGCAACGCCCCCAACAACTCAGCCAGGTTCCACTTCTGGTTGACCGGCATGAGCTCGTCGCGGACGGCGTCCGTCGTGGCGTTGAGGCTGATGGCGATGTTGACGTCCAGCTCCTCCCCGCCGAAGCGCTCGAGGATCGGGACCACGCCAGAGGTCGACACCGTGATGCGTCGCTTCGACAGATTCAGTCCGATGGGGTCGAGCAGCACTTGCAGCGCCTCGACCACATTGTCGTAGTTTCGCAGCGGCTCGCCCATGCCCATGAACACGATGTTCGAGAGGTGACTGCCGGTGTGGGATTCCCAGATCTGCTTTGCCCAGGCGACCTGGTCCACGATCTCGGACGACGAGAGGTTGCGCACGAACCCCATCGTCGCCGTGCGACAGAACTGGCACCCCATCGCGCAGCCCACCTGACTCGAGACACACAACGTCACGCGCCCATCGGCTGGAATCACGACCGACTCGACCACCGCACCGTCGTGCAGGTCGAAGGTCAGCTTCACGGTGCCATCAGGACTGTGGTGCGCACCTTTGGGAGCGATCGCGCTCAACGCCGCCTCGGTGCTCAAGAATTGCCTCAAGCTCTTCGAGAGATCGGTCATCTCCTCGAACGAACGGGCACCGCGCTCTTGAATCCACGCGAAGAGCTGCCGCGCCCGGAAAGCCTTCTGGCCATGCTCCACGACATAGGTCTCGAGTCGCTTCAGGGGCATCCCTCTGAGATGCACGAGGTCAGCGGCCGGCAGCCTCTCGAGCACCGGCAGGACAAAGGCCTCTTCATCGATTTTGGCGTATGAACCCACAACGATCTCCTACTGGTCAGGGGTCATAGCACGATACTCCAGTCGGAGAAACGCAGCTCTCTCCTTCATCGTGCGTAGGCTCGCTTCGAGCCTGCGCTGTTCCGAGTAGCGCGCGAAATCCGAGCGACCCCAAGACGAGCAAGCTCCCCAGCTTGGGCTGCGGGGCTCTGCCTGGACTGTGAGGAGATGGTCACTAGCCGCGGCTGTGCAGCTCCAGCTTACTGAAGAAGTAGCTGATCTCGAAAGCAGCGGTCTCTGGGGCGTCGGAGCCGTGCACCGCGTTGCGTTCGATGTTGGTCGCAAACTGCTTGCGGATGGTGCCCTCTGCGGCCTGCGCTGGATTGGTGGCACCCATGAGCTCACGGTAGCGAGCGATCGCGTTCTCGCCTTCGAGAACCATGATCACCACGGGACCGCTGGTCATGAAATCGCAGAGGTCGGCGAAGAACGGCCGCTCGCGATGGACCGCGTAGAACCCCTCGGCCTGTTTGCGGTCGAGGTGCATCATCTTCATTGCGATCGGGCGCAGATTCTCTTCGAGCAACGCGATGATCTTGCCGGCGTTTCCGGCGGCGACAGCGTCAGGCTTCACGATACTGAGGGTTCGCTCCATCTTTTCCTCTCTAGGCTCTCGGGCGAGCGTCAACGGCTAAAAAATCCCCAGTACACTCGCTGAAGGTACTGGGGATTTGTGATTCATCGTCGGGCGGTCACACGCTTCGAGAGCGCGCGAAATTCGATCGCTTACTTTGCAGCGTCGATTGCTTGCTTCATGGTGACGCCGATGTCGGAGGGCGTTGGTGCAACGGCGACGCCTGCGGCTTGTAGCGCTTTGATCTTATCAGACGCCAAGCCCTTGCCACCGGAGATGATCGCGCCCGCATGACCCATCCGCTTGCCGGGAGGAGCCGTACGGCCAGCAATGAACCCTGCGACAGGCTTCTTCACGTACTGCTTGATGTACTCAGCGGCTTGCTCTTCAGCGCTGCCACCGATCTCGCCGATCATCACGATGGCATGCGTGTCGGGGTCTTCATTGAAGGCCTTGAGGCAGTCGATGAAGTTGGTCCCGTTGAGCGGGTCTCCACCGATGCCGACGCAGGTCGATTGTCCCAAACCGATGCGAGTCAGCTGATCTACGGCTTCGTAGGTCAGCGTCCCCGAGCGGCTCACGACGCCTACATGGCCTTGTCGGTGAATGTGGGCGGGCATGATCCCCAGCTTGGTCTTGCCGGGAGAGATGACGCCGGGACAGTTCGGGCCCACGAGACGTACATGGCCTCTATTGGACAACGCCGCGTTCACCTTGATCATGTCGAGAACAGGGATGCCCTCGGTGATGGCAACGATGAAGGAGACTCCCCCGTCGGCGGCCTCTAGAATGGCGTCGGCGGCGAAGGGCGGTGGCACGTAGACCAACGACGCGCTCGCGCCGGTTGCTTCGACGGCTTCGGCCACGGTGTTGAAGACCGGGACTCCATGAATTTCCTGACCTCCGCGTCCAGGCGTCACACCACCAACGATCTTCGTCCCGTAGGCGAGCATTTGGCTGGTGTGGAACGCTCCCGCAGAGCCGGTGATACCCTGAACAATGACTTTGGTATTTTCATCAACCCAGATACTCATATTGTTCTCCGGAGTCGCGGGTTATTGGATCGCTTCGATGATTTTGCGGGCACCGTCGGCCATGGTGTCGGCCGAGGTGATGGCGAGGCCGCTGTGGGCGAGGATCTCTCGACCGCGCTCGACGTTCGTACCCTCGAGACGAACCACTAGAGGAATGCTCAAGCCCACCTCTTTGGCGGCCGTGACGACACCCTCGGCCAGCATGTCGCACTTGACGATGCCACCGAAGATGTTGACCAAGATGCCCTTCACGTTCGGGTCAGCCGTAATGATCTTGAAGGCCGCCGCGACGCGCTCCGCAGTGGCTCCGCCGCCGACATCCAAGAAGTTCGCCGGCTCACCGCCGAACTGCTTGATGATGTCCATGGTGGCCATGGCCAGTCCTGCACCGTTGACCATGCAGCCGATCTGGCCGTCGAGGGCGATGTAGGAGAGGTCCCACTTGCCGGCTTCGATCTCGGAAGGATGCTCTTCGTCGAGGTCGCGCAGCTCCAGCAGGCCCTTGTTGCGGAAGAGGGCGTTGTTGTCGAAGTTCACCTTCGCGTCCAACGCGATGATCTGGCCCGAGCCGGTCAAGACCAACGGGTTGATCTCGGCCAGCGAAGCGTCGGTCTCCATGAAGAGCTTGTAGAGCTTCTTCATGAAATCGCCGGCGCTGTTGACCGCTTTGCCTTCGAGACCGAGTCCAAAGGCGAGGTTGCGAGTCTGGTAGTCGCTCAGGCCCACGACGGGGTCAACGAGCTCTTTGAGGATTCTTTCAGGCGTGTTGCGCGCGACTTCCTCAATCTCCATGCCGCCTTCCGAGCTCGCGATAATGGCGATGCCGCCATTCTCGCGGTCGACGAGCATCCCGAGATAGAGCTCACGGGCGATGTCGGCGCCTTCTTCGATGTAGAGGCGTCGAACTTTTTGGCCTTCAGGGCCAGTTTGGTGGGTGATCAGCTGCATTCCGAGAATGGCTTCAGCATGGGCGCGAACCTCCTGCAGGCTCTTGGCGAGCTTGACGCCTCCTCCCTTGCCGCGACCACCGGCGTGAATCTGGGCCTTGATCACCCAGAAGGAACCACCGAGCTCCTCCGCCGCCTTGACGGCCTCATCGACGGAGAAAGCCGGAATGCCTCGGGGGACCAGGATCCCATATTCGCGGAACAGCTGCTTGGCTTGATACTCGTGGATCTTCATAACATCTCCATAGTGCGAACGGCGCGACGCGAACCGGCTGGGCATATATAAGATCGACACGTGGTCGTCAACACCCGGTTCGAGATTCCCGCGAGACGTGGCGAGTCCAATACTTCTGCACTCCGGGCGCCGATCGGCGGTAGTCTATGGGACAACATACCGCTCGCACCCGGGCGATTTTCATGGCCGCCATTTGAGACGCTGCGCGTCATCCAAGAGATGAGAGGCTTTGAGACAGGCCCAGGACAACGCCCTGGGCATCGGCCCCTCGGGGGCCGGACAATTCCCAGCCCAAGGCGGAGCCTTGGGCGAACAGCGTGTGCTTATGAGAGCCGATTTTCATAGCAGCCACCCTGAGACGCTGCGCGTCATCCAAGAGATGAGAAAACCAAGAACCCGACTCGCCGTTGCCACCATGAGCGCACAACGAGACAGCTCCTTATCTCAAGCCCTCTGCGCCTCGGCCGCCGTTCGCGCCTCTGCGATAAGAACGAAGCAATATCGACAACATACCTCTCGAACCCGGCGATTTCCATGGCGGCCATTTGAGACGCTGCGCGTCATCCAAGAGGTGAGAAAAGCTTTGAGACAAGCCCAGGGCAACGCCCTGGGCATCGGCCCCTCGGGGGCCGAACAATTCCCAGCCCAAGGCGGAGCCTTGGGCGAACAGCGTGTGCTTATGAGAGCCGATTTTCATAGCAGTCATCTGAGACGCTGCGCGTCACCCAAGAGGTGAGAAAACAAAGAACCCGACTCACCGTTGCCACCATGAGTTC
>PFUG01000031.1 GCA_002789955.1 Deltaproteobacteria bacterium CG_4_9_14_3_um_filter_63_12
GCGTGCGGGTGAGTCGCTGGACGAGCATGCACGGCTTCGCCATCAACCTGACGACCGAGCTCGGAGACTTCGACCACATCGTGCCTTGTGGCCTGGTGGGGAAAAGCGTGACGTCGCTGACGCAGGAGCTTGCTCGGATTTCGCGTGCTGCTCGCGTGGTGGACCTCGAAGAAGTGGCGGTGTCGATCGCCGAGCGTTTGGCCGACGAGCTGGGTTTGGGTCTGGAGTGGGCGACGCCCCAGAGCTTGCCTGAGCCGTCGTCGGACCTACGAGTGGAGCTGGAGAGTTTTCGAGTGTCCGGCGAGGAACCTGGAGGAGGGGAAGAACGTGTCGAATGAGAGCAACGAGAGTCGGACTGCGGCTCGGATCAAGGCTTCGGGGCCGGCTCGCGAGTCGCTCCGCTATCAACCGGACGGAGTCGAGCGCAAACCGCCGTGGCTGAAGGTCAAGTTGGGCCAAGGCGAGGGCTACGGCGAGGTGCGGAGTCTGGTGAAGAATTCGGGGCTGCACACCGTGTGTCAGAGCGCGTCGTGTCCGAACATGGGGGAGTGTTGGAGCCACCGCACGCTGACGATCATGATTTTGGGTGAGGTCTGTACGCGCTCTTGTGGGTTCTGCGACGTCTTTACGGGCCGTCCTGCGCCGCCCGATGCAGACGAACCACGGCGAGTTGCCGAGGCGCTCGCCTCGCTCAAGCTTCGCTACACCGTGATCACCAGCGTCGATCGGGATGAGCTCGAGGATGGGGGAGCGAGGCATTGGGCGGAGACGATTCGGCGCGTTCGTGAGGCCTGCCCGGCGATGCGAGTCGAGGTGTTGGTCCCGGACTTCAAGGGCAACGCCGCCCACATCCAGACGGTGCTCGACGCTGGCCCGCACGTCTTCGCGCACAACGTAGAGACCGTGCCCAGGTTGCACGCCGAGGTGCGGCCGCAGGCCGACTATGCGCGGTCCCTGGCAGTCTTGGACTTGGCAAAGCGCCAGGGTGCGGTGAGCAAGAGCGGGTTGATGTTGGGGCTTGGTGAGCGGGACGAGGAGGTGGTCGAGGTGATGGCCGAGCTGGCCAAGCTCGGCTTGGACATTCTGTCGCTGGGCCAGTATCTGCGCCCCTCGAAGCGGCACCTCCCTATCGAGCGCTGGGTTCACCCCGACGCGTTCGCAGAGCTCAAGGCGAAAGGCGAGGCGTTGGGCATTGGGCATGTGGAGGCGGGTCCGCTGGTGCGCAGCAGCTACCGGGCAGACCAACAGGCCGCGCGTCTGTATGGTGAACCGACTGAGCGATGAATTCTTTTCCTGGCCGTTGACCGCCGGACAAGTAAGTCCACGTGGCGGGCCGCTGAGAGATCGCGTTGAGGGAAAAGGCGGCGTGAGAATCCCAATCCGACGCGGGTTTGGTGTTCAGCTGAGCGAAGAGTTGCTCACGAGGAGTGGATCGTGTCCGAAGACTTTGGGTTGAAGAACGACCAGATCATCGGTGGCACCTATCGCATCATCGAGCCGATGTCGGCGGGAGCGTTTGGGACGGTCTATCTGGCCGAGCGTCTCGAGGATGAGCTCCCGGTGGTCGTCAAAGCGCTGCGACAGGACGCCAAGAAGGGGGATCCGGCGGCGGTGGAGCGGTTCATCCGGGAGGCCGCTGTGGCCTCGAACCTCGACCACCCCAACATCGTGCGCACGCTGAACTTCGGGCAGAGCCGCGATGGCGTGCTTTACATCGTGCTCGAGCGGCTCAAGGGGCGGACTTTGGCCGAGGCGATGTTCGAAGACGCCGTCCCTATCGA
Organism: Deltaproteobacteria bacterium CG_4_9_14_3_um_filter_63_12; assembly: GCA_002789955.1. Lineage (GTDB taxonomy): Bacteria > Myxococcota_A > Bradymonadia > UBA4248 > UM-FILTER-63-12 > UM-FILTER-63-12. The sequence goes on from PFUG01000031.1 coordinate 1,782, forward strand.
CGTCACGAGCGAGGTCGTCTGCCAGATGCTCAGAGGACTCGTCGTCGCCCACGGGCAGGGCTTGGTTCATCGAGACATCAAGCCGTCGAACGTCTTTGTGTGCGAGCCCGAGCACCGCAGCGCCTACGGAGAGATCGAGGGCGACACGGTCAAGCTCTTGGATTTTGGGTTCGTGAAGGTGCTCAACAAGGACTCCAACTTCGCCAAGACCATCACGATGGCGGGGTTCATCGTGGGGACACCGGGCTACATCGCGCCCGAGATGTTGCGCTACAACAAAGTCTCGGTGCTGTCTGATCTGTATGGCGTGGGGGTCATTGGTTTCGAGCTGGCGACTGGCACGCAAGCCTTCCCTGGTTCGGGGTTGGAGCGCGCCTTCAACCAGATGAGCATGGACCCCAAGGTCCCCGACGGACTGGATGCCTCCGATTCACGCTTCGAGCTCATCGCGAAGCTCATGGCGCGCGATCCGGCGCAGCGTTTCCAGAGTGCCCAAGAAGCCCTCGACGCCTTCGAAGCGCAGGGCAGCTGAGCCACGAGGCGCCTCTTGCAGTTGCCATTGCTCTGCCTCTGTTGGCCGAAGATGAGAGCACGGTCAGCGAGTGACTGAGAGGGGTCGGGCCATGATTATCTACGACTTTCGATGCGAGAAGGGTCACGTCTTCGAGGGTCGGTTCAGCAGCGCTGAGGACTGCCAGGCCCAAGTCGCAAGGAAGATGATCGCCTGCCCCATTTGTGGTGAGGCCGAGGTTCACAAGGAGCTCGCCGCGCCAGCTGTGCATCTTGGGCGAGCGGCTCGCAAGCTGCCGCCGAAGACCCTCGCGCAGAACGAAGAGGGCGAGCGGAAGACTCTCTTTCGGGCCTACGTCGACGCCGTTCGTGAGGTCATCGACAAGGGGTGCGAGAACGTCGGCGAGCGTTTTGCGGCGGAGGCCATCGCCATGCACGACGGCGAGGTCGAGACCCGAAACATCGTGGGCACTTCGACGAAAGAAGAGGAGGAGACGCTCAAGTCGAGCGGCGTGCGCTTCCAGAAGCTCTTCTTGCCCCGTTTCGACGATTGAGGTTGCTTGGACGGCTCAGGCTCAAGGCTTGGGATCGTCATCTTCATCGCCGTCTGTGTCTAGGTCAGGGAGAGTCTTCCTCACGTCAGAGACGGCCTGAATAATCGTACTGATTGCTTGCAGTGTGTTCTTCGTTTGAATTCCACGAAGCACACGGGCACCAAGGAACGTTCCTCCGAGAACAGCAGTCATCGCGATGATCATCGCGACTCCGGTCAAACTGGAGCCATAGATGATTGCCAACGCGGCTATTCCCAGACAGCCAAAGCAAACCAGGAACCCAAACCACGAACCACGACGCTTGTCCTCACGCTGCCCATTCACCGTCGACATTGACTTGATGTGACGGTGTTCTTGCTCCCGCTCGGCTAGCTTGATGATTCGATCGGCTGTGCCTGGAAGGAGAGCATCGTACGCCTTCAGTATCGGTGGTGGTGGAAGAGGCCCTTTGAACGATTGATGGACCGAGACACTCCGAGCCATCGATGCAAGCATTTCGGATGGCAATGACGCGAGTACTTCTTGAGGAAGCATGCGCATCACGGCCGGGGGGATAACCTCTGCGACAGACAGAAGCCCGGCCGGATCGCCGCCTGAGCAATCATCGTCTTCGTCTGGTTGCTTTAGCTTGTCCTCGTCAATGGACTTGTCGTTTTCGTCGTCGCGGTCGTCTTCTGTCATTTGCTTCCTTGCAGATGACCGCCCACAGGTCCGCTGACACTTGTCCCCAGTCGTCAGCCAGGTTCTGTTGGTCGTCACGCCAACTAAGGTCGCCATATTGAGGAGGTGGGTCGATCAATGTAAGCAGGCTCGCGACACCTTCGAGAAAATCGCTTTTTCGTTTGGTGTTCATCAGAAGCCTCCATGTTCAGCACGTATCGGAAGTCGAGCAACCGACAACCAAACAACCTCGCGCTTCCGATTCGCTTCGGTTGTGCACCGTACTATCGGGGACCCCGACAGCACGTCGCCAATATCAAGGACACGTTCGCACCCTCGAAGAAAGGCGATCTGTTTCTTAGTCATGGTCTGCCTGGTGGGCTGCCCTATCAGGCGTCAATTCACAGCGCCCTCTTGGTCCCCGCCATCCCAATATGAGAGCAGGTTGGTGTCTGTCAAACAACCAACGATGCTGCGCCCTTCCTCAACGTACTTTTTTCAGCGTGGTGACAGCTCGCTCGGCCATTCTTCGAAGGGCTGCGGGCGCCTTCACCTTCAGCGCTGCCCACAGGCACCGAGGCTAGTCAGCAGCCGTGCGGCGCGGATTGCTTCACGTGGAGGAGACGCCAAAGCGTTTCGACGATTGTCACCCGAGCAGCTCGAGCAGCTCATCGGCCATGCGCAAGGTGAGTCCCCAGATGGTTTGGCCGTCGAATTCGTAGCACGGCAAGTCGAGGGTCTGGCCGAAAACCTTGCGTTCGAGGGTCCCTCGATTGTGGGGATCGAGGAGAAACGTCAGAGGAACCCAGTGCACGGACTGAACCTCGTGATTGAGGGCGAGCTGTGGGTCGCCGACGAGCTCGTAGAGGTAGGGGACGATGACCATGGGCAGCCGTTTGCCGTGAGCGATGGCGTTGAGGTGCGAGAGTTCGGCGAGGGGTTCGGCGGCGGCACCGAGATCGAGGCCGATCTCTTCGCGGGTCTCGCGCAGAGCGGTGCCGCGGGTGTCGACGTCCCCGTCGTCTTTTCGTCCTCCTGGGAAGGCCATGTGTCCAGACCAGGGATCCCGAGGGTGTTCTGCTCGGTGAATGAAGAGCAGCTCCGCGCCGCTCTCAGGGTGCTCACGGACGATGGCGGCGACCGCCGCGCGCTTAACTCCAGGAACCTCTGCGATGAAGATTGGGCGGTGACGCTCGAGGCTATGCCGCAGCTCTGACAGGTGCGGGACGAAGTGTGGGGCGGGCTGTGTCGAAGTGTTCATCTTAGGATCACGGCTGGTAAACGTTTGCAGGTGAGGTTCACTTGCTACGATAGAGGGTCGCGAGGGGTGAACGCAAAGGCGATCTCAAGGGGTGCTGTGTGGGGCTGGCGTTCTGGGTCTTGAGCTTTGACGCAGAGACGCCAAGAGTGCGACAGGCGAAGCCTGGAGCAAGAGGATAGGAGGTTTGGATGAAACCACCATGAAACTTGTTTGTGG
>PFUG01000641.1 GCA_002789955.1 Deltaproteobacteria bacterium CG_4_9_14_3_um_filter_63_12
ATTCAAGTACAACATGACCGACGTCGCGGCAGCGATGGGTTTGGTGCAACTCGAGCGGGCCACAGAGTTGCTCAACAAGAGACGGTCAATTGCCCGAGCTTACACTCAAGCGTTCACTGGCATTGATGCCATCGAGTTGACCACCGTGCGGGACTTCGATGCGCATGCTTGGCATCTGTTCGTGATCAAGCTGGTGGACGGTGTCGCTAAAATTGGGCGCAACGAGGTGATTGAGATGCTCAAGCAGGACGGAATCGGTACATCGGTTCACTTCATTCCGTTACACGCACACCCCTACTACCGTGAGACCTACCACACCTCCCCGAGCGACTACCCCGTTGCTCATGATCTATATCTCCGATCAATCTCGTTGCCGATTCATCCACGAATGACTGAAGCGGATGTGGACCGCGTAATCGTAGCGGTTCAACAGGCATTGAGGTAGGCAGAGAGGCCGCAGACCGTAAGGCCGCAGTGGCAGCTCCACTCGGCTCCCACGAATTAATGGGCAAGGCTCAACCACTGGTCACTTTCACGGGGAACCAACCAGGATCAGTGGCACACGACGCGTCAAAGTCACTTCACAGCCTCAAGATAGAGGGAGTGTGGCTTGTATTGCTTTCCCTCGGCGTTCAGGTCAAGCCCTCGACGATTCCAGTCCGGGATCGTGCTTTGGTCGAAGTCACAGACGGTCACCGCTCGAAACCCCGCTTGGCTCAGTTTCTCCGTCAGGTTGACTCGGTCGTACATCCATTGGTGTGTCTCGCCACGTTTGCGTGCGTCACCCAGCAACACGTTTTCGAGCTTGCGCCGCATGGGCGCTGGTTTTGCGGTTCCAGCGGCTTCTTTGCGGGCCGTCTGCTCCAACAGCGCGGCCACCCATTCGTCATGCTCGTGAGGCTTCTCGTGGCCAGAGTCACATCCAGCGAGGTGCGCCAGGTAAGCCCGACAGAGTTGTTCGAGGTCTGGCACCACGATCCGGTGGATGCCACCGGGTCTCAAGACTCGCAGAGCCTCGACGAGAAACGCCTCGGCGACGTGTCGATCGAGGTGTTCAAGCATGTGGGAGTGGTAGACCACGTCCACCGAGGCGTCAGCGAACGGGATCCCCTTGGCGAGGTTGTGAACAACGATGTTGTCCGCAATGGAATCGAAACGGGCGCGGCGCTCGCCACGCGCGAAGATCGGCACCAGGTGCGACAAGACCCGTGAGCGCTTCATACGCAGATAGAACGACCAGTCGATGTTGACCACATCCATGGCCGTGGCCGTCTTGAGCCCGCAGCCCAAGTTCAAGATCACCATTGCTTCTCTTTTCCCCTGTTCGTGGGCTTCACCATTTCGACCACGACGGTAATCGGCTCCGCCATGTGAAGCCGAGCAAGGAGCGTGTCAATTCTTGAGACCCGCTAGATCCGGTGTGGTGTTACGAACACCTCTTGGCGAGAGAAAGTTTCGTCTTCGTGCGCTGGGCCAACGTCGTCGAAGTCGCCCACAGATATCAACAACGCGATGGGAAGACCAGGTGGGCCCGAGAGGGCCAAAGCAGCGAGTCATCCCACCGCTTGGGCTCATTACGGCTCAGTCGGTCGAGGCGCGCGACGAAGGCAGCAGCTTCAGGAGGGTGTGTCGAAGGCTCATAGTTGCGCTCGTCTCGAAGTTTCGCGGCGGCGCTCGTGCGCCAAGCAGGTCGAAGGGGGCTGTTCTACCCAAAGCGACGCGCGAAGAAAAGGGGGCGATGTAACCACCCGTTCACGACCCCACATCGAGCGCCGGTCACAGCTGAGCCCCCTTGCGTCCTGGCGTCTTGGCGTCTTTGCGTTGAAAACCGAGCCAAACCCCGCGACGCTCCCCAAAGAAATCCCGCAACGTTTCTCTCCAACCTGCCGATAACTGCGGTGGGACCGTTCGCCGAACTTGGGCAACCATTGTTGTGCGTGGTCGAGCAACGGACTGCAGTCGCGTAGGACTTGCAAGAGCAACACTGCAACCCTCAAGAATTGCAACAAGACCTCCCCACTCCCTTCAGGAGAGGGGAAGGGAAGGGGTGAGGCCGAGCCCCGGAGAGCGCCGCAACAACTCAAGCCACGCTCGACTCCAACCGCGCCGGCTCGAGCGCCGACCGCGACGGCCGCACCTCCCCTGTCGCCGCCTCAGCTTTGGGCTCGAGCATCTCCGGCACCACCTCCTTGAGCGCTCGCCGCACAACCTGCCGATCGCAGCTCTCTTGCACCTGCTCCAGCACCTCGAGCCCGCCCAGTACCTCGTCCCAGGTGTGTGAGGCGAGCTTGCCGACGAAGATCTTGGGGTGCACGGTCTTGTCCATCTTCTCGGCGTTGAAGCCGAGTTCTTCGAAGAGTTTCTCGCCTGGGCGAGTGCCCACGAACTCGATGGCGATGTCGACCTCGGGCTCGAAGCCGCTCAGGCGAATGAGGTCGCGGGCCAGGTCGACGATGCGCACCGGTTCGCCCATATCGAGCACAAAGATCTCTCCGCCCGCGCCCATGGCCGCCGACTGCATGACGAGCTGTGCCGCCTCGGGGATGGTCATGAAGTAGCGGACCATTTCTGGGTGGGTGACAGTGACGGGGCCGCCCGCGGCGATCTGCTCTTTGAAGAGCGGGATGACCGACCCAGTAGACCCCAGCACGTTGCCGAAGCGAACGGCGACAAATTTGGTGTCCGAACGGGAATCCAGGGCCTGGATCACGATCTCGGCGACGCGCTTGGTGGCCCCCATGATGGAGGTTGGGTTGACGGCCTTGTCGGTGCTGACCATGACGAAGGCCTCGGCGTGGTGCCGTTCGGCGGCCTCGGCGACGCAGAGCGTCCCGAAGACGTTATTCTTGACCGCCTCGCCGGGGTTGAGCTCCATCATCGGGACGTGTTTGTGGGCGGCAGCGTGGAAGACGACATCGGGCTTCTCTTGCTCGAAGATCCGCTCGACCCGCGCGGCGTCGCCCACGTCGCAGATGACGGGCGTGATCGTGAGGTCGGGGTGCTCGGCCAGTAGGGTCCGGTGGATGCTGTAGAGGTGAAACTCCGAACGCTCGACCAGAATCAATGAGGCGGGCTCGAAGTGGGCGACTTGCCGACAGAGCTCGCTGCCGATGGAGCCGCCAGCGCCTGTGACCAGCACGTTCTTTCCGGTGAGGAAACGGCTGACGCCGGCGTTGTCGAGCTCGACGGCCTGCCGGCCCAAAAGGTCCTCGACCGAGACGTCGCGGATGCGTTGCAGGTTCACGCGGCCGTCGAGGAGCTCGAAGATGCCTGGGATGATCTTGGCGGGCAGGCCCGCCGCTTCGCAGGCGCGCACGAGGTTGCGGATGGTGCCGCCGCCCGCGTTGGCGATGGTGATGAGGGCCTGCTCGGCGCCGTGCTCCTCGGCCAGCACACCCAGGTCCGCGGTGGTGCCCAGAACGGTGAGCCCATGGATGACCGAGCCTAACTTGGCGCGGTCATCGTCCACGAAGCCCACCGCCTGGATGCCCAGCCCCGGGTTCCCGCGAATCTCTTTGGCGACGATGACCCCGGCCTCGCCTGCGCCGATGAGGATCGTGGGCACGGCCGGCGTGTGGGTCTTGCTCGTGTGGCGGATTTGAGCCTGCCGTTCGCCGAAAAGCCGTCGCAAAACCCGCAGCCCGGCAACGCCCATAAAGGCGAACGTATAATTGATGGCGATGACCCCCAGGGGGAGCATCGCATAGATGCTGTACGGAAAGACCTCGAGGGTCGCTTCGGTCACGATGCGCAAGACCACGAACACGAACGAGGCGAGCGAGATGGCGACCAAGAGCCGGGTGATCTCGCGCAGACCGATGTACCTCCAGGCGAAGCGCGTGACGCCGAGGCTTACCAGGACGAAGTACTCGAAGCCCACCACGTAAGGCCAGCCGAACATGGCCCGCTTGAGGATCGGAAGGGACAGTTCGAGCTCGAAGCGGAGCAAGAACGCCATCCAGAAGGCCGCCGAGAGGACGAGGAGGTCGAGGAGGTCCTGGGTTGTTCGGGTTGCGAAGCGAAGCATTGTGATGTGGATAAAGTGTGAGATTTGACCTGACGCGGACGATCCTCCGAGAGGGCTTCTACGTCAAGACCTGGCTAGACAGGCGCGGTCATCTGCCAACGGCATGCCAAGGTTGCCAGGGTGGTTCCCCACAACGTCGGTTTCGCTGCTTTGCGGCGAGGCGAGGATGTGGACCGGTCCTTTGAACCAGCGCTTAACCTCGGCGAGGTTGACCTCGATGGAGTGCCCTTCAACATCGTCGCCGCCCCCACACCCATCACTACGAGTCGAATCGCACGAGACGCGCCTGTGCGTGCTCGAACGACGAACTGGGGTTGTGTAAGCCAAAACCGCCGACCCCGGGCGAGCTGGCATCGGACGCCAGCAAGAGCGCTCCCGTCCAGCCCGCCCCAACCGCCGACCCCTCGAGCCCACCAGCAAAGCAGCGCGAACCTCCGCGGCTCCGCGGCTCTGCGCGAGAACCCGGACCCCAACCCAACCGCCGCCTCACGGAGCCCACCGCCGAAGCAGAAACTCCCCCAAGCTCTCTGCGTCTTGGCGTCTTGGCGTCTTTGCGTTGAAAACCGAGCCCCACCCAACCGCCGCGCCCCCGAGCCCACCGCCGAAGCAGAAACTCCCCAAAGCTCTCTGCGTCTTAGCGTCTTGGCGTCTTTGCGTTGAAAACCTGAGCCCCGCCCCACGACGAGCCCCAAGAAAAAACCCGCAACATTCGGCCCCGCCCTGCCGATAACTGCCATTGACTCGCCCGGTTCGGGCGAGCTACGTTTTTCGAACGGTTGTCGCACGGGCGACGACGCATGGGAGGGCCCGATGAGTGTCGAAGACAACAGCGTGTCGATGCAGGCAATCCAAGAGCTTTTCGCGGTGCAAGGCCGTCGAACGGATGCGATGTTCGAGCACCTCGGTGAGCGGTTGGA
>PFUG01000364.1:0-2843 GCA_002789955.1 Deltaproteobacteria bacterium CG_4_9_14_3_um_filter_63_12
TGCGGCCGCGGCTGACGTCGCCCACGTTGTGGCCGGCGCGCCCGACGCGTTGCACCCCGGAGGCCAAGGTGCGCGGCGAGTCCAAGAGCACGACCTCGTCCAGCGCGCCGATGTCGATGCCGAGCTCGAGGGAGTTGGTCGCCACGATGGCAGCGAGCTCGCCGGCCTTGAAGCGCTCCTCGACCCCCTGCCGCACCTCGCGCGAGAGCGAGCCGTGGTGCGAGTAGGCGATGGGCGTGTCGGCCTCGAGGTTGATCAGCCGCGCGGTCTTCTCGGTGAGCTTGCGGTTGTTGGTAAAGATCAGCGTCGAGCGGTTGGCGTCGATGCGCTCTTTGAGGGCGTCGATGATCGCCGGCAAGCGCTTGCGGTCGACCCTCTTCTCGCGCAAATCCTCGGGGCAACAGACCTGCAGCTCGATGCGCTTGGTGTCTTCGGCCTGGAGGAGCCGAACTGGGCGGGCCACGTAGCCGCCTTGCGACTTGGGAGCAAAGCCGCCTACGAACTCGGCGACCCGCTCCAACGGCCGCACCGTCGCCGACAGCGCGATGCGCTGGAACTCACCCGAGAGGCGAGTCAGCCGCTCGATTGCCGTCATGAGGTAGGTGCCGCGCTTGTCGCCGGCGATGGCGTGGATCTCGTCCAAGATGACGGAGTGAACGCCGTCGAGCATGTTGCGGCCTCGCTGCGAGACGAGCAGGAGGTTGAGGCTCTCGGGCGTGGTGATGAGGATTTCGGGCGGGCGGCTGGCCATGCGCCGGCGATCGGCCTCGGGGGTGTCGCCGCTGCGCGTCATCGCGCGGATGTCAGGCCAGTCCACGCAGTTCTCGGCAGCCAGCGCGTTGAGCGCGGTCAGGGGGCCGAGGAGGTTGCGGGCGATGTCGTTGTTGAGGGCCTTCAGGGGAGAGACGTAGAGGACCCGGACCGTTCCTGTGGGGAGCTGGCGGCGGGCGAGCTGGTCGATGGCCCAGAGGAAGGCGGTGAGCGTCTTTCCGCTGCCGGTTGGGGCGGTGAGCAGGACGTGGGAACCCTCGGCGATGATGGGCCAGGCGAGCTGCTGGATGGGTGTCGGCGTGCCCACTTGCTCGGAGAACCAGGTGCGGATGAGCGGGTGGAAGCGCGCGAGGGCGTCATGAGCGGAGCTGGGCATCGAGGACCTTCTTGGAGTCGGGCGAATCGCACGTAGGCACACCAGCGGTCTCGCTTCGAGCCCGCTCTGGAGTTTGTACACTTGTACTTGTGGGACCTGAACGCTGACGGCGAGAATGGCTGGACAGGTTGTAGTGATCCACCTCGCGAGAGATGGGTGCGTCTTGGCGATTTGATAACGTCGAACCGTTGCATGCCGAAGCACCTGAAACGGCGGCAGCGTCGAGGTGAGGGGCGTGTTTGGCGTCTCTTTTGGTGGACAATGATGAGGGCGAACGCAACTGATGTTCGAGGAGTCTGGACTCGAGTTTGACGGCCCTTGAGCTCGCCGTTGTGCTTACTTCTGGTTTTCCTGGCCCAACTGGGCTGTGTCGATCCGGAAGGAACGGAACCTGAGGTTGGGGAGGACGCGAGTTCTTTCCAAAAGGTTGAGCAGGCGCTCACCGACTCGAACGCTCCCTTGTTCATCCTGTCGGCTGAAGAGTTGGAGTCCGCCACTCGCCAGCCCTGGGACGATCCGGCGTCAGGGATCGAAAGGCCTTCGCAGGCTGAACTCGACGCAATGTTTGGAACGCGACCGATCCTCGAGAAGAGCCCAGCCCACAAGGCCAAGAAGGAGCGCTTCGCGAAGGAATGGAAGCTCAAAGAAGATGCGCTGCGGGGCGCAGGGCATGCGGAAGAGGTGATTCAGGCCGAAAGGGCGAAGTTCAAATCGGAATTCTTCGCTCAACAGTAATCCCTGAGTCTTGAAAATTGTGGATGTTGGCACTGACCCTCGAGGAGCAGTCCCGCAAATGCGAAGTTGCGGGCATCCTTGGTGTCTCTGGCCGGCCCCAAAACACGGATCGTCATCGGCGATTCTCAGTAAAACCAGCAAACCTCAAACGAGAGGAGTAGATATGTCCACCTTTGGCTCAGAACGTCGCCCATTCGCCAGCATCCCGAAGTGGGTGGTGGCCGCGGCTCTTGTGTTGCTCGTCAGCGTACCCAGTCTCTTGGTCGCAGCTCCCTGTACTCCTTCAATGGCGTTGACGACCGTAGAGGTCAACAACCCAATCGTGCGGGCTTGGGTCTATCTCAATGCCGGCACCTCCTACGAATTCGAGACCAAGAACCTCTCGCCGTATTCAGACACGGTCATGCGGATTTTCCAGTACCAGTCAGGAGCTCAGTACTACCACTCCAACGAGGAGGTGGCTGTGGACGATGACGGCGACACGTATTCCAAGCGAGCCCGATCGCTGGCACCGACCAGCTCAGCTTCAGCTACATCAAGAGCCTTGGAAACTCCATTGTGGGAACCCCGGACATCCATGAGGCGCTTGGTTACCTGTATGTGGTTTGGCGCGACGCAAGTAACAGGCTCTGGTTCAGCAGAATGTCCAACAGCGGCGTGTGGGGCTCGACGCCATCGGCCTTCCCGCGAGGGTGGCGGGGTGGCAACGAGAATCGTGGGGAGCCGGTTGAGCTGCCCGTGCCGTAGGTTTTGCTGGCCCGGCTCGGGTTTCCAAGTGGCGGCACATCAGGTGTCGGAAATTCCCACGATCCACTGAACATTTGTACTGCTCGAGGGTGTCCGCCCCCACTCGCCGAGTGGGTCACGAGACCCTCGGGGTGTCGGCTTCCCACTCGCCGAGTGGGTCACGAGACCCTTGGGGTGTCGGCTTCCCACTCGCCGAGTGGGTCACGAGACCCTT
>PFUG01000364.1:2864-7802 GCA_002789955.1 Deltaproteobacteria bacterium CG_4_9_14_3_um_filter_63_12
CCCACTCGCCGAGTGGGTCACGAGACCCTCGGGGTGTCGGCTTCCCACTCGTCGAGTGGGTCACGAGACCCTCGGGGTGTCGGCTTCCTACTCGTCGAGTGGGTTTGTCTGAAAATCGAACCCAACCCTGCAACAAACCCCCAGAACCAACGACGAAGTCCCTCCCCCCAAAACTCTCTGCGGCTCCGCGCCTCCCCGCCTCTGCGTTTGAAATCGACCCCCAACCCGCTCGGTTCCAGGTAGCGCGCGAGTCCGCTCGGACGTCATGGGCGGCCGCCTCGGCGGCGGCCGCCCGACAAGAATCAACCGGGTGGCCACCCCAGGGAGCGTCCGGCCAGGACGTGAAGGTGCAAGTGCGGCACGCTCTGTCCACCGTCCTTGTTGATGTTGAAGACGAGCCGGTAGCCGGACTCAGAAAAACCTTCGTCGCGGGCGATGGCGGCCGCCCGCAGCAGCATCGAGCCCAGCAGGAGGGCGTCGGACTCATCGGCGTCGGCGATGTTGACGAGGGGTTTCTTGGGGAGCACGAGGATGTGAGTCGGCGCCGCTGGAGCGACGTCACGGATGGCGATCATGGCGTCGTCTTCGAAGACTTTCTGTGCCGGAATCTCGCCTCTGATGATCTTTGCGAAGATGGTGTCAGCCATTGGTCGTGTCTCCCTCGAGTGGTCAGGTTTGGAGCAAAGCAACCTATCCCCAATTTTGCAGCAGCCGTCCAATGCAACGGTCGAATGGTGAGCAAAGCTCGTGTCTTTGTTTTGTCCAGCAATATCCCGCATTGTGTTCATTGGCGAGGGTTTGCGTGGGTGTTTGGGCCGAGACGAGAGGGGGAGCCGCCCGAGAGCGCGGCGCCTTCCCCCTGTGAACGCGTTGCGGACGGGCTCCGGCCTCACCTATACTCTGTGCCGCCTGCTTCAATTCGCGCACTGCAGAGACGCGCCGCAGACCCCTGCGTCGAGTCGATGGAGCCGAATCCGAGGAGCTCGAAGCCAGCAATGGCGGAGAGTCGCGTAACCCAAAGGGTTGCGCGCAGGAAACGCGCAACGAGTTCCGCCTGAGCGCGAGCGCAGGAAGCGAGCGAAACCGGCTCGTGTCGCTGGGAGCGTCTATGACGAGGTCGTTTATCTATATTTTGCTCCTGGTCCTTGGCGCCGCAGCGGCCGCCGTGGGTCTCTGGAGTTCGTTCGAGGTGCCCTCACAGGTTGCAGAAGATTCGCTTGGCCCGAGAGGAACGACCGCGGTGGTCGCGGTCTCCGCGGCCCGCGAGGCTTTCACGCTGAGCTTGCTTGAGCAGGCGAGCGCGGTGGCACAGGAGGTTGAGCTGCGCGCGCTGTCAGAGCCAACGCTGATGCAGAAGACCCAGACGCCTGTGCTTCGCCCCGACAAGCCGCCGGTTCGCGAGTACGATGCGGTATTGCCCAGCATGGAGTCGCTGCTAGACGGCGCCCAGAAGACGCTGGATAGGGAGTCGAGCGCGCGCGGCAGTGCGGTGATCGCGGTCATCGATCTGGCTGCCGCAAAGGTCATCGCCTCGTCAAAGACCGACGACGACTTGGCTCGGATCCTCACGCAGCTCCTCAAGGTCGATCCAGCGAAACGCCTACGCAAAGCTGGCCTGATCAAGTCCTCGAAGGGAGTCTTCGAGGTGGCTCTGGCACCGGTCGGCTTGGCGCCCGCCAACCAGTGGGTGCTCGCCGCATGGACGCTCACCCCTGCCCCCTGGACCGCACTGAGCGAGAAGTTGGGGGCCGACCTCAGCCTCGAGGTCATCCGCAGAGGCGAGGTGTTGCTCGGAACTTCGCCCAGCGAGCTGAGTTCCACGGTCTCTAGCGCCGCTTCAGTGCTGCGGACTCACGACGCTGTCGCCAATCCTCCCGCAGACTTTCTCGAGGCCAAGGCGTTCGGTGACAAAATCGCCCTGCATCGCGCGGTCGCTTTGGACGCGCTCGATGAAGAGCAAACCACCACGGGAGTCCTGATCACCGTGTTGGGCAGCGCGCCAGTGGCCACCAAGACCGACCTCCGCGCCCGCTTCTACCTCGACGAGCCGGCGGCCCACGGCAGAACCCTGGGGATTGTCGGCGGCGCCGCGATGCTGTTGCTCTTGTTGGGCTTCTTTATCGCCAAGGCGGACGCCAACAGGTCGATCAAACGCTCGACCCGTGAGCTCGAGATCGCAGAGTCCCTCGACGAGGCCGAGCTCTCGACGGCGGCAAGGGGCATGGTCGACGTCGCCCTACAGCTGGCCGCCGCTAAGAGCGCGAAGGTCGTCCCGCAAGACGAGCTCAAGTCCGCGATGCAGCGAGCCGAGCTCGAGAAAGAGTCCTTCGAGTCGCAGCTCAACCAACTCCAGAGCCAGCTCAAATACGCAAAGGGCGAGCTGACCCGCTCCCACACCGATCTGGCGCAGAGCCGTCAGCTCATCAAGAATCTCGAAGGCCAGGTCAAACGCTTCGAGACCAAGTTGCACACGAGCCAAGCGCAGCTCCAGCAGGCTGAGAGCGCGGCCGTGGCTACGAGCACCGCCGAAGAACCCATTGTGGTGCTACCGCAAGAGGCACTGCAGCCGCCGAGCCGACCCGTCGTTGGGCCCACCGACATGATGTTTGCCATTCCTGCGATGGCCAGCCTGACGAAGAAAGCGCCGGAACCCGTCGAGATTCCCCAGATTCCCGAGGAAGAGACGCTGGCCGTCAGACCGGCGCTCCTGCCCATCGGTTCGACCCCAGCCCGGACTCGTGTGGCACCGACAAAGGTCGCGTCGCCACCGAGCAAAGAGTTCGACACCGCCGAGGTCAGCGGCGAGGAGATCTCGCAGATTCTCGACGAGATCGACTCCAACACCGTTCCGACCGAGGAGATCCCTGAGGCAGCGATCGAGAGCTTTGGCTCTCTGACCGAGATGGCTGAACACATCGGTCAGCTGAGCGACTCCCAGCTCGCACGGCTGTCGAAGGTTTCCAAGAAACAGCCTGCCACCTTCGAGACCTCCAACGAAGGGCTCGACCGACCCGACACCGAGCCCATCGAGCCGTTCACAGCCTCGGAGGAGGAACAGGCTGACATGAGCGAGGATGATGAGCGCAACATCACCTCGCAGCTCTGGCGTGTGAATCACCCGCTCGAAGGGCTCATAGGGCGGCGTAGCAGAGTTGGCAACACCACGCTTCCCGGCGGGTTGCGTATGCCCGAGGTGTCCCAAGTGCCGAGCGCGCTCGATATCGGCGCGGCGATTGCCAGCTTTCCGGTTCCAGAAGAAGACACCCAGCACGTCATCGCGGCGCCACCCTGGAAGAAAGGGAGCTCACCTCCGCCGGCCTCACTGAGCCCAGCGAGCCTGCTCGAGGCGCTGAAGCGACGTGGCAAAGGGGGTTTGGGCGACGAAGACGAAGAGACCGACTCGACCAAGGTCTCACCGCTGGCTCAAGAGCTCTTCGAAGGACCTGTCCAAAAACCCGCCAAACCCCGCACGGTGAGCCACTCTGGACTCTTTACCCAGACGGGTAGCAGGGTAGAACAACAGCCCACTGACGACACCTCCTACTTCAAGAGTCTCTACGACGAATTCGTCGAGACCAAGAAGCGCTGTGGCGAGAGCATCGAGAAGATCACCCTGGATCGCTTCGTCAATCGACTCTCGAGGAACAAGCAAACGCTGATGGAGAAGTACGGCTGCCGAACCGTGCGTTTCCAAGTGCACGTCAAGGCAGGTCGCGCCGCGCTAAAAGCCACGCCAGTAAAGTGAGCATGGGTGAGGCGCCCCGCCTCCCTCAAGACGAAGATTCAGACCCCTCTCCCGGTTCGGGCCCGATTCGGCGCTGCGGGCCGGCGGTCGCCTATTTCCTACCACCGCTAGACCTTCTGCGAGGTCCGCTCTGAGCCCGAAGGCCAAAAAACAACGACTCGACGTCCTCCTCGTCGAGCGTGGGTTGGTAGACAGCCGGAGTCGCGCGCGCGCCCTCATCATGGCCGGCGAAGTGCTCGTCGACGATCACCCCGCGACCAAGGCCGGCACGCCGACTCCCGAGGATGCAGAGGTGCGGCTCCGCTCAGAGCTCCAACGCTTTGTCTCCAGGGGCGGAGTCAAGCTCGATGGCGCGTTGACGACCTTCGAACTCGACGTCGAGGGCCGAGTGGCCATCGACGTCGGCGCCTCGACCGGAGGGTTTACGGACTGTCTCCTGCAGCGAGGCGCCGCGAAGGTCTTTGCCGTCGACGTAGGATATGGGCAGCTCGCCTGGAAACTCCGCAGCGACGCGCGTGTCGTCGGCATCGAGCGCTGTAATATTCGCTACCTCGAGCTTGAGCAGCTGGGGCAACCGTGCGATCTTGCGGTCGCGGACGTGTCCTTCATATCATTGAGCAAGATCCTGGCTCCCCTTTCACGACTGCTCGTGGGCGGGGCAGATTGCGTCCTGCTGGTCAAGCCGCAATTCGAGGTCGGCAAGGGAAATGTCGGGCACGGTGGAGTGGTCCGGGACGAGGCCTTGCGGATCTCGGCGATAGAGGACGTTCGCCAGTCTGCCGAGGCCCTCGGATATACGTTCCTGCGTGGAGTCGACAGCACGCTCGCCGGGCCCAAAGGGAACCTCGAGCACCTCATCTGGCTCAAGTGGAATCCAGTGGCCTAGTGTGACGCTTCGCATGTGTCCGCGATTATTGTTCGATGGCAGCCATTTGAGACGCTGCGCGTCATCCAAGAGATGAGAAAAGCTTCGAGACAGGCCCAGGGCAACGCCCTGGGCATCAGCAACTCGGGGGCCGAACAATTCCCAGCCCAAGGCGGAGCCTTGGGCGAACAGCGTCTGCTTATGAGAGCCTTATGAGAGCCGATATTCATAGCAGTCGTCTGAGACGCTGCGCGTCACCCAAGAGGTGAGAAAACATCAGAGATTCTGCGATGAGTCTGGCCTCATGTTCACCACAGAGAACACAGAG
>PFUG01000109.1 GCA_002789955.1 Deltaproteobacteria bacterium CG_4_9_14_3_um_filter_63_12
AATCAACAACATGCCGGTATTTTTGAAGAATTCCTGAGGATTGGGGGGCGCTCCTTGCAGTCAATAAACATGGAGAGTCATGACGGTTTACACTAGAGGCCGTCAAAATCGTTGGGAAGCAACGCAACGTCGTTTGGTTACCTGGAGAGCTCAGCGATAAGGATTCGGTTTTGGTCAGCTTCTGCAAGGGCGAGGGGAAGTGTGCCGACCCCCCAACTGCGGAGGGGGCGCAAGCTGAGGTCGAAGCTCCCACGGCTCCCCTCGAAAACGCCAAAGCAGCCGCAGAGGACGAGAAGGTCGCCGGAAGTAAGTTCCGCGACATTCTCAAGAGCACGGACGAGGCGCAGATAAAGAACATCCGGGCTCTGCTCAAGAAGCAGAATAAGAATTCTGGAGAGTTCTTGCACAGCTGGGACCGATTGGTGCGTGCCCACGAACACTTCAAGGGGCTCCACCTCGCAAAACACTTGGGCGACATAGAGTGGAACAGGACGGCATGGCGCGAGCTCATCCAGAGTCCCGTTTTGGATTCGACCGTCTCGGAGGCTGGGCGGATACCCAGGCTCGTGGAGAACACGGGCAAGGCCAGCCTCGACCTCGAGCTCGGCGAGCGCCCCGCCTCGGTGGCTTCAGACAAGAAAGAGCCCGTCAAGTCTCTGCTGGTCAAGTCCATCAAAGACGACGGCGACTACCCCGACCCCGCCCCAGGAGCCGAGGTCAAAGACTTGGGTTATGCGTCGGAGAATGAGCTCGTCGTGCGCTACGCCCAGTCTTGTGGCGTCGACCCGGCGAAAATCGGACGGCTTGTGCCCGGAACCAACGTCGAGCTGCCTGGGAAACAACAGGGCATTGAGGGGTTCCTGAACGAGACGCCCATCTCGGTCAAAGACATGACCAAGACGAGATTTGCCAACATCGCCAGCACGCTGGCCGAGAATCAGAGCAAGATCGCCGGCACCGAGTTTAGAAACGTGGTGATTGTGGTGCGCACTCGGTCGCTGACCAAGGCTGATTGGTTAGAGGACAAAGACGCGGCCGCCATCGCTACGAACATCCTGATCCTGGACGGAACCATCGTCAGCAAAATCTCGGTGCTGACCAGCGACGGGCAGTGGATGTGGGCGACGGCTAAGGAGACGAAATGGGACGAGAATGTTGGCTGCGGCCATCTATAGCCCCTCTCTCCCTGATGAAGCTCGGAGCAATGGCGTTGATTGCCAGTTGTACAGTTCATCCCATCGACCCCAAACCCAGAGCGGATATGAGTACCAAAGCATACGGGACAGACATTCGGTATCCGACGCGTCGCGCCTTCGACTCAGGGGGGGCCATAGGCTTCATCGATCGCGAAGGCCGTGTTGTAATCCCACCTATCCTCAAAGGGACCTCCGGCACCTTCGATGAGGGGTTGCTTGCGTTTACAGATCAGACTAGCAAACTCCGAGGCTACCTCAATGTCGATGGGCACGTCGTCATTTCCCCCAGGTTTGTCGATGCCGGACCCTTCTCAGAAGGCCTTGCCCTGGCATCACTGCCGGGCCAGGTCGATCCCACCGGGAAGTGGCCAATTGATGGCTACATCGACCGCCAAGGGGAGTTCGTGATTCCCCCACAATTCCGCGCCGGCTCGCCCTTCAGTGAGGGGCTTGCTCGAGTGATTGGTTGTGACGGCGTCTATGGCTTCGTGAATCCTGCAGGAGAGCTGCTCGAGCTGCCCCAATACACCAACGCAGGAAACTTCGCGGGGGGGCTCGCTATGGTCACAGCGGACTTCAAGCGGCACGGCGCCATCAACGCGCTCGGCGAGGAGGTGATCGCTCCGCAGTATGAACGAGCCCGAGGCGATTTCGCCGAGGGCCTGTGGTTGGTAGAGCGGGATGACGTGTGGCTCTTCGTCGACACCGAAGGTCGGCAGGCCTTCCCCGAGACTTTCGAAGATGCTCAGCCGTTTCATGAGGGTCGCGCCGCGGTGGAGTTCGGCGGCAAGTGGGGCTACATCGATCGCAGCGGCGCGCTGGTCATTGAGCCGCGATTCGACGACCCAAAGTCGTTTTATGAGGGTTTGGCCTGCCCAGGGATCGCCAAGTCAAAGGTGCGCGACTCCGGCGACTGGTATGGCGTCATCGATCTCGACGGCAACGGTGTGCTGCCCTTCGAGTACGACTCGATCGGCGGGTTCACGGATGGCCTCAGCGGGGCAAAAAAAGACGGGGTTCACGGAACCATCGACCGCACCGGGCGGTGGATCTTTGTGGACCCGCCGGTTGCTCGATGAGGGCGGCCGGATTTCGAGCCCTCGAGCTCGAGTTCGGCGACCGCCCCGCCTCGGTGGCTTCAGACAAGAAAGAGCCCGTCAAATCTCTGCTGGTCAAGTCCATCAAAGACGACGTCGACACTCCCGATCCCGCCCCAGGAGCCGAGGTCGAAGACTTGGGCTTCGCGTCGGAGGAGCAGCAGGTTGCCGGGTGCGGCTGCCGGCTCGCTTCAGCCTGGCGAAGCGGCGCGGGCGATCGCCATCCATGACCGGGAACTCTTGCGTCTCGGCCCCTACAGTAGGCGTCAAAGGGTCAATGGATTCGCCTTTCGACCCCTATAGTAGGGGTCAAAGGGTCAATGGACTCACCTTTCGACCCCTATAGTAGGGGTCAAATCGTCAATGGACTCACCACTCGACGCCTATAGTAGGGGTCAAAGGGTCAATGGACTCACCTTTCGACCCCTATAGTAGGGGTCAAATCGTCAATGGATTCACCTTTCGACCCCAACAGTAGGGGTGAAAGCGTCAACGCACTCACCTTTCGACCCCTGTAGTAGGGGTCGGGAGGTGAGGCGATCGGATTTTCGCCCGTGGCTACGCGCGATCGGATTGGCCGGGACGGCTCACTCGGCCGGCGGCTCGAGGTCCGTCTCCATGGCCTGCGAATCAGACTCCATCGGCTGTGCATCACCCCTCGCAGTCGACTTTGCGGTAAAGTCGGCGAGCGGTTGCAGCAGTGCGGTCATGGCGTCTGCGGTCGCGGGCTCGTCCGGCTCGACGCTGGCGACCACTTTTTCGATGTACACGCGCATCTCGTTGCGCGTGGCGTCCGCAAAGGGCCGCAGCTTCGCCTCGACGTCGACGGTGACCCGCGCGTCAGTGATCCCCAAGGCGTCCCCGTACAGCTTGTGAAGCCTGCGGATGGAGGCGATGAAGCAGGTCCCGTTCAACTCTGTGAACGCTGCGTCGAGGTCCAGCTCGTCAGCAACCGTGAGGCGTGCGTGGATTGTCGACCACTGCCGCAGGTAGGGAAAGTTGAGGTAGGTGAGACCGTCTGCGAAGAACACGTCGTAGATGCGCTTCGCGGCGTCGCGCAGGGTGTTCTCCGGCTCATCGAGAGCCAGGATCGCTTCCAGCCACTGGCGTGTATAACTCAGACTGCGATCGAGAGACGGATCGACCACATGGGGCAGGGGCCCTGTGGGCTCGGCCTTTGGGGTCACAAGACCCGCGATGGCCCCGCTGAGCGCCGTCGTCTGCGTCTGCAGCCGCTCGAACGACCTCGAGGCAATGCTGGGCACCGGAGTGGCCAATGCGGCGGTGACGAGGCTGATGGCCAGCGCCTGTGCTTCGAGCGCATTGGTTCGTGGGAGCGCCACGAGCGAGCCGGGTGAATAGGTTTTTCCCATTGAGTTATCTCCTGGTTGAGGTTGCGAAGCGATGGAAGATTAGGAGGTGAGCCCCTGCTGTGGCAAGCAAAATCTTCTCGTCGTGCAATACTCCAGAGTGCCGGCGGTTTTTGCCCGACGCACGGCAGGGAAGACACCCTAGATGTGCTTGGCCGAACTTCCACTCGAAGAGCGTGCGCAGCTCTCGCCCATGTCCCAAATCGAGCCGCTGTTGTTGTTGCGCGCTTCCTGCGCGCCTGCGCGCTTCCTGCGCGCCACGAGGGGGCAGCGTCTAGCATTCGAAGAGTTCATCGACAGAACTCACCAACGACGCTGCTCTCAGCCATCGGTCGAGCGTTTCGATTTCTGTGGTGTCGAGAATTCGTTTCCGAGCCCGCTCGTCGAGAACGAACCCACGTGCCTCAAGCACTGCAAGTACGGATTCGGCCTTTCCAACGGCCTTACCCTTGGCCTCGCTTTCGACCCGACCCTCGGCCTTTCCCACGGCTTTGCCTTCGGCCCGACCCATGGCAAGCCCTTTTTCTATCGCGAAGTCAATTTTCCCCCGCTGGTCCTGTAGATAGACCGAGGCTCGGTCGTCCTCCTCCCATTCTTTGGGGCTGAGCCTGGCCCACTCTGCGAGGTGCAACGCGGTGGCAAAGGGTTCGGTGCTGAGGGCCTTTGGCACCTGTTCGAGACTTCGGGCGTTGCGCAGGAAGAAGGCCCACTTGTCTATCGCAGTGGTCAACATGTCCTCGTCCTTCTGAAACTTGGGCAGCTCGAGGAAGTAGTAGCGGACCTCATCGAGGTAACTTCTGGAGCTGAGCGTCTCGCGAACGATGTGCTCGGAGAGGTAGTGCTCGAACTCGGGGAACATGACGAAGTCGCAGATCGAAATCGCGACGACCTGAGTGAGTGAGAGGTAGGACTCCCCCCGTTCGAGTTGCCCGACGTAGGCCTTCGCCGCGTTGTAGACGACGCGTTTGGCGAACTCCTTGACGGGCTCGACCTGCATTTCGATGAGGAACTTGCGGCCGTTCAGGTCACTGCACTTGACGTCGAGATAGCTGCGCTTGAGCACCGAAACCTGTCCGGGCTGATAGGGGTCGACGAGCTGCAGCTCGGCGAGCCTCTCTGAGCCATGCAAGTCCATGACGGCCTCAATGAAGCTGCGCAACGGCTCCAAACCCTCGGGGCTGCCAAA
>PFUG01000317.1 GCA_002789955.1 Deltaproteobacteria bacterium CG_4_9_14_3_um_filter_63_12
TCATATCGAGTCCGAGGGATTCGGTCGGTGGTCAGCTGGATGCTGCCCTGAACGCTGAGGCTCATATCCTCGCCTTCGCCTTTGAAATCCTTGAACTCGAGCCGGCGCTGCTTGGTGACCTCGACCGTCCCCTCGATGTTGCCAAGGCGAGTCAGGGGCATCTCGAAGAAGGGCACGTTCTTCATGTTGACCTTGAACTTCTTGGGGCACATGACGACGCCGCGGAGGTTCATGGCGATGCTTCCCCCAGCCAAGGACATGCCTTCGCCGAACTGCAGGTCGATGTCACCGAAGAGCTGACCCACTAGGTGCATGCCCATCTTGTTGCGCAGCAGGGTAAAGCGCTGCAGGGCGATGGCGTCGATTTTGGCTTTCAAGGTCTGACCTTCCTCGCCTTTGCCGAGCTCACCCTCCAACGTGCCACCAGCGGCCTCGAGGGCGAAGGTCGCCTCGAGGTTGCCCGAGAGCAGCGAGGTGAGCGAGGGGTCGAAGGCGATCCGGTCGAACATCATGGGGACGGGGACGACCCGCACGGGGCAAAAGTACTTGGCTTCGAGAGACTCGGGGTCCCGAGCGGCGGGCTCACCCGAGCCCCCTTCCGGTCCCATGACTTCGTCGTCATCGACGGTGAAGCGAGGGGTCAGGTTGACCGACTTCATCTCGAGACCAGAGAAGATGCCGACGTCGAACTCACTGGCTTCGACGCGATACTCGTAGTCGAGCAGTTTTTCGACGTGCCGCTGCACGAGCAGCTGGGCCTTGTCGTCCGGGAAGGTCAGAAAGACGAAGCCGACGGTCGCGATGAGGCCGAGCAACGGGAGGCCGAGGAGCTTGGGTAGGATGGCTTTCACCGGGAGCCTCCAATGAGTCTCAGAGCGCAGTGCTGGGTGTGGGAGGCGGACATATCAATCCTTCAACTTGAACGAGACGACGGTCATGGACACGGTCAGAGGCGTGTCGTCCGGCCCGTTTCCGGTCGCCCTCGTGCGGCGAATGTTCATCCGTCGAATGATGATGGGCGCTTTGTTCTTGGCGATGTCGTAGAGGTAGTTGATGAGCGGGTCTCGTTGGACCGACTTGATGGTCAGCTCGAATTCTTGTTCCTCGGCGCCCGACGTGTCGGCGGTCGAGGCCTTGCGCGGGTCTTTGGGCTTGACGGAGACGTCGAAGCCCAAGCCCTCGGCCGTCTGCGAGAGGTAGTGTCCGACCATGAGGTCGTTGTTGCGCAGGCGGTCTTCGAGCTGAGCCTTTTCTGCTTTGTCTTTCGCGTAAGGGCCTTGGTGGTCTTCGAGGTAGTAGAGCGCGTCTCGGTATTGCTCGATCTCGGCGGCACCGGCTTCGAAGCTTTGGCTGACCAAGACGTAGATGACGAAGAGTCCGAGGAAGAACAAGACGAAGAACATGGCCGAGAGCATCACCCGCTCGCGGGATTGCAGCTCCATCCATTTGGATTTGACGGTCGTCGTGATGGGCATTAATCGTCCTCCCCGCTGTTCGCGTAACAGTGGTTGGCTTCGATGCGGAGCTTGAAGCCGGTTCGACCGCGGTTCTTGTCGGTCGTGGGTTCGGGGATGTCGTTGGGGAAGCAGTCGTATTGTTCGAGCACGCTGGTGAGCATGGGCACTGCGGCGTCGGCGTCGGTGTCGCCCTTGATGGAGACGACCTTTCTCATCACGTCGATCTCCAAGGTGTCGAACTCGAAGTTGACGCCCACCATGTTGTTGGTGAGCGCGTCGGAGATCCACTGGAAGTGGTCGAACGCCGTGCGTTCGGGGATGAAAGAGTAGCCTTTGGCGGCCTGGAGCTCGGCCTTTATCGCTTCTTCAGTGAGAACGGAGCGTCCGAAGAGGGCGGTGGTCGATTCCTCGAGGGCGCTCTGCAGCTGGTCTTTCTCGGCGGAGAGCGCCTGATACCGCGTAAAGAGCATGAAAGCGGTGCTGAGCACGAGGAGGGCGACGAGAATGCTCAGGCCCAGGGCTCTCTCCTTGATGAACTCGATGGTGCCTTTGTAGCCGTAGTCTCCGGTCCGCAGGTTGATGTCGAGCTCGTTCCCCCCGAGCTCAGCGGCGCGCAGAGCCAGGGCGAGGGCGCCGGCCATCTCGGGCTGCGCCAGGGGATTGGGGGCGACGTTGACCAGCTCTTCGCGCTCGAAGCGAATGGGTCTCACGTCGACACTGAGGCTCTGGGCGAGGTAGGGCGCGATGGCCTTGAGCCTCGCCCCGCCGCCGGCTAGGACGACGTGGTCGATCTTGTCGTGGGTCGCGTTGCTGTGGGCGACGAGGCTCTGCCGCAATGCCGTGAGCAAAGGGCGCAGCCCGGCCCGCGTTGCCTTGGTGAGCTCCCTCGAGTCAGGCTGGTTGTCGCGGTCGAAGGCGCCCGCCGCGACGAGCTGCTGGAACCACTGGACCTCCTCGCCCTCGGGCGCGACGAAGCCCTGCTCCTCCTTGAGCTGCTCGCCGACCTCGACGCTGACGCCGAACGCGCTGGCGACGGCCTCGCTGATGGAGCGACCGCCGACGAGGAAGGAACGACAAGTCTGGAAGCTGAGTCCCTTCATGATGATGAGACGAGAGCCGCGGTCACCGATGTCGAGGATCGCGTAGGTCTCGAGCTCGTTTGGATACAGGTAGCGGGCGAGTCGATCGCCGACGAAGGTCATCGGGATGGCGATTTGGGGGTCACAGCCGATGGACGAGAGCATCTCGAGGCGAGCGCCCAAGAGGTCTTTCGGATAGGCCACGACCTGGATGTCGTGGAGTTCCCCTTCGTTTCCTGGGCGACGATCGAGGACAGAGAAGTCGAGCACATAGTCTTCCGAGACTGGGAGCTTTCCTGTGAGCTGCCCAGGCAAGACCTGCTCGATGATCTTGGCCTCCGAGAAGGGGAGGCTCAGACGCGTGACCATCGCTGCGCCGGAGGGCAGCGAGACCGCCACCACCTCGGCGGAGAGGAGGTGGGCTTGCGCCAGTCGCCGCAACGCCGCCTCGACTCCATCGACCCCACCTTCGGGGTCGATGGGCTCTTCGTGGAAGAGCTCGGCTTGAATGCGGCTGCTGCCCGCCATCCTGAGGAGTCGGATCGCTTTCGCACCGATGTCGATACCTAAGAAACTCTGCGCCATGCTCTTAACCTGGAACGCCGCTCACGCGGGCAATGATGTTCGCGTCAGTACTCGCGCCAATAAAGGAATTGTCCACCCGTGGTGTTGAAGTCCACGACCGCGGTGAGGGTCTTTCGAGTCCCGTTATATTCACCTGCAGCCATGAACCTAAAGATCTTGGGGCTCGCGGTCGTGATGCTGCTGTAGAGCTTGCTGTCGTCGAATTGAATGATGCCGGTCCCCAGGAGGCTAGGGTCTACGGTGAGCAGCTCCTCACCCAGCATCAAGAAGGCCGTCGAGGAGAAAGCCAAGAACCGCTGCAGCAACAAGGGGTCGGACTGCAGAGCCTGCAGCACGCCTCTGAATTCGCGCTGGTTCCTGAACGGCACCACCGAGCCGTTGGGCGTGACGCCCGGAATGACCGAGAGCTCGCCTTGTACGGTGTAGAGGTTGAGGAGGTTGATGGGGTTGAGCACGAACTGCTGATACCCCTCCAGCGCCATGGCCAAAAACAGGACCGGCGTCGAAATCCGCGGGTCGGAGCACGCCCACACCTGATTCTCAAAATCTTCTGCGTTCACCGCGTTGCAGAGCACCGCATACATCACCCGCGCGGTGGCTAGGTTCACGTTGATGCGGTCGACGGGATAGACCGTGAGCGAGTCGGCGAAGGTCTCCATGAAGTCGTCGCCGATGCCGTGCACCAGATACAGCTCGTCGAGGGTCGTGAACTTGGCGTTCTTGGTCTGGTACTTACGATCCCCAGCGTTGTAGCGGCCGTCCTCGTCGCCGCTGGTCCCCTCCAACATACAGGCCGTGTTGATCCGGGTGCGGTCGCTGTCCCCGTCGACCCAGTCCACGAGGGCTCCGATGACCTCGGTGCGTTCATCTCGGTTTGCGTCCTTCGAGGAGGTGTTGAACAGGTCGTCGTACTGTGGGGGCGCGACCAACATGCAGAGGTCGAAGAGGGCGACCTGGTCGAGGCCCGTCTGGAAGCGGTTGATGTTGATGCGGCCCTCTTCTGGCACGACGCGCACCGTGAAGTCGCCCGACTCGTTGCCCAACCCTGTGGCGCCCGCCCCGGACAGATCGTAGTGGGCGATGGCCGACTCGCCGGGAACGTCGACCATGACGGCGCCGGTCTTGAACGGCTCCATCAGCATGTCGACGATCTGGTACATCTGGAAGTTGCTCTTGCGCAGACGCGGCCCGAAGAACTCGTCGTTCTCGAGCTCGTACTGATAGGCGATGATCAGCCGGCCGAGGTTCATGGCCGAGCGGGCCTTGTAGTACGCCTTCAGGTCGTCGCGGACGTTGCTCGAGATCGAGAAGCTCACTTGGCTGTTGTAGAAGCTCGAGATGACCATGGCGCTCATGACCGCGATGTAGCCGATCACCATCAGCAGGGCGATGCCCTTGCGGTGCTGGTTGCGCGGGGCCACTGGCCGACTCACCGCCTCGAGCGCCCAGAGCCCCGCTCGCGCCGCTCCCCTCTCCAAGCCCGAGAGTGCGCGGGTCGAGCGGACCCTGGGGGCGCTCGTCACGGTCGTCTCAGGCTGTGTGGACTGGGCTGACAAGGGATTCTCCTCACTCTCAGAAGTCGATCGACTGGATCATGTGGATCTCGGCCTGGGTCGTGAACGTGCTGTTCCCGCTGCCGCGCGGGTTCGGGATCTCGATGGTGATCTTGACGCGGCTGGGGAGGCGTTTGGCTTGGTCCGCAGACTCGCTGTCCCACTCATCGACCCAACCGTCCGAGCCGACGGAGACGCCCGCTTTCTGGTCGTCCCAGTACTCGAGCCGGAAGCTCTCGACGTTCTCGAGCAAGGTCATGATCGTGCCCCCTTTTTGGGGGTCGTCGTCGATGGGGGCGTCTTCGCGACGCACCAGCGACGGCACCAGGTCGCCGGCGTCGTTGCGCACCCTCTTGACGTAGTAGGAAATCTCGCTCTGGTCGCCGACCTTGTCGTCGCGAAACATGCGAACGTAGCCCATGCTCGTAAAGTCGATGCGGTCGTTCTCGCCGTAGAAACCTGTCTTGTAGCGGATCTCGAGCTGCGTCTCTTCGGAGCCGTGGCTGGTGATGAAGGCCATGGACAGCTCGCGCACCATGCGGTTCATCGCCTGCTCGACGCCATGCAGTCGACCGTTGATGTCCTGCATCCGCTGTTGGCTCGAGGTCGCGCTGGCGTAGGAACCCCAGGCCACGGCCATTATCAACGCGAGGATGGAAATCGAGAGGATGATCTCGATCAGGGTGAACCCCGAACGAGAGCTCTGAGAGCCGCCTCGGCGCAGAGGGCGCCGTGAGCGCTCATTCTTCTGGCGGGGGAGGGGCTTCTTCATCATTGAGGGTCGGCGGGGCGTTGGGGGTCCTGCTCGGGCGGCACGACCTGGACGATGTATTGGGAGACGGTCAAGGATTGTTCGATGCCCAGGTATTCCCAGGACACCGTGAGGGTGACGCGACGGATGCGCCGACCCAGCTGATTGATGATGGTGGGCAGGTAGGAGATCATCAGGGGCAGAAACTGACTGAAGGCCAAGTTGCCGCTCAAGCTCCCGGCCTCTTCCCCGGCCCCGTAGAGCTGCTCGTTGATCACCTGCACGAAGTCGTTGGAGGCGTCATCGTCGATCTCGATGGCGTCGATGATGGCTTCCCACTTGATGTCGTCGAAGCCCTCGTCGCCAAAGTCGCCGTCCTTCTGCTCGGCGAAGCCCTCGGTGAAGCCCTCGGCGATGACCTCGTACTCAATGTCCTGCATCTTCGCCCGGGTCAGCATCGTGATGACCGAGAGGTTGTTGGAGTAACCCATCAACCGCATGCTGGTGCCCTGGGTGCCGAGCAAGATCGTCGTCGCGATGGCCAAGATGAAGACGGCCATCATCAGCTCGAGAAGCGAGAACCCAGCTCTGCCGCGACTCTTATGTCTGCACGAGTGCTTCGACATCAGTCGTCCTCCTCGGCTTCGAAGAAGCGGTCCTCGATGTCGACCTTTCCCGGCAGGATCGTCGTCTGACCCGTCAGCGAGTTGAGCATCAACGTGTAGCCCGCGCCCGCGCCGTCGGTCTTGGCTCCGTCGTCGCCGACGTAGAGGATGGCGCGCTCCACGAACCCTGAGGGGAAGAAGTTGATGGTCGCGATGCCCTCGGTCTGCAGCTCCTCATGGTGACTGGTCATGACGCCGAGGAAATGCACTCCGCTCTTGAGCATGGAGTCCTCCTCGTCGAGGAGGGGTCCGCTCTGCTTCGAGCGCTGCAGGGACACGAACTGCTCGTCTTCCTCGTCCATTCGGTTGGCGAGCGCGCGTTCTTCGGCCTTCTTGTCGTCGTCCATCGAGGTGGTGAGGGTGGCGCCCGAGATTTGCTCTCGGGTCAGCCCGCCGGTGACATCGAGCTCGTCGACCGTGAAGGTGTCCTTATCGAGATCGATGATGAGCTGCAGGGTGCGATTCTCGGTCGCCGCCTCGTTGTAGATGAAGCGGATGACTCCGGAGAGGCGCAGCGCCTCACCCTGGACGTCGGCGCGACCGATGAACCCCAGGCTGTAGGCCGTGATCATCATGAGCGCCGCCATCAGCGCGATGACGATCATGATCTCCATCAGGGTCATGCCGAGCCGATGCACCTCGACGCTGGCCCGTTTGGGGGCTGGCGCCGCTGAGCTCGGGCTGTCGACCCTATGTCTGGAGGGCAGGAGCATCGAACGACTACTCCGTGATGCTGACGCTGATGTCGTCTTCGTTGTTGGGCACGTTGTCTGGGCCAGCCGAGGTGATCGTGACGCTCTTGCCCGTCTTCTCCAGGGTCAGCGCCTCACCCCAAGGATCGGTCGGCACCTCTTCGATGAGCTTGAAGCCGTCGGGCGTCTTGACGAGGTCGTCGAGGCTCTCTGGGTACTTGAGGTACTGCAGGCGATAGGCCTCGACCGCGCCCTTGAGATTCTTGAGCTGGGTCTTGGTGAGCTCGATGTTGGCTTTCTGGCTCTGTCCAATGACGAACCAACCCACGACGCCCATGATCGCCGCCATGATGGTGACCACGATCATGATCTCGATCAGCGTCATGCCCTCTCTGCGACCTGCGGCCCGCCAAGGCATGTCCTTGAGGCGCTTCACCAGGAGGCTCCAGGTCGTCGGCTTCTTCTCGCTCGTAATGTCCGTGTTCATGTCTGCCCTCTGTCCGTTTCCCGCTGCGTCTTCGCAGTGGCTCTTTGGTGGGTCTTGCGCCGCGCGGCGAGCAGAACCCGTTGGAAACATCGTCGACTAGGAAACAAAGTCCTCCGCTCAACCAAAGCCGTCATTGAGTTGAAGAATCGGCAGGAGGATCGCGAAGACCACGAACCCCACGGCGCCACCCATGATGAGGATCATCATGGGCTCGAGCAGGGTCGTGAGCATCTCCACTCTGACCTCGACTTGCTCCTCGTAGCTGACGGCGACGCTGTTGAGCATCTCCTCTAGCTTTCCGGCCCTCTCGCCGACGGCGATCATGTGCGTAACGATGGGGGGGAACTCGTTCGAGCGCCGCAGCGGCCCGGCGATGCTCTCGCCCTCTCGAATGTTGTCGCTGGCCTTCTCCACGACCTCGATGAGCCGCGTATTGCCCAAGATGTTCTTGACGATCGACATGGCCTTGAGCAGCGGCACTCCGCTGGCCAACAAGGTCGACATCGTCCGCGCGAAGCGGGCGATGGCGATCATACGGATCATTTCGCCGAAGAGCGGACTGTTGAGCTTGATGATGTCCCAGCGCTTGCGTCCCGTCTCACTCGAGGTCCACTTGCGGAAGAGAAAGACGACGAACGCGCCGCCCAAGATCACCAACCACCAATACGAGGCCATGAAATGCGCCGTGCCCATCAACACTTCGGTGATGAACGGCAAAGGCTTGCGCTGCTGCTCGAAGAGCTTGGTCACTCTCGGGATGACGAAGGTGAAGAGGATGAGCATCAGCAGCATGCCGACCACCACCATGATGATCGGATAGAACATGGCCGTGGTGACCTTCGAGCGCATCCGCACTTGGCCATCGGTGAAATCGGCGAGGCGCTCCAGCACGATGTCGAGGTTGCCAGAGGACTCTCCGGCTCGGATCATGTTGATGAAGAGGTCGTCGAAGACCTTGGGATGGTCAGCCATGGCGGCCGCCAAAGAAGAACCCTCGTTGACCTTGGACTTGACGTCGGCGAGCACGCTCTTGAGCTGAGGCTTGTCCGCCTGATCGGTCAGCGCAGCGAGGCTCTCGACCAGCGGAATGGCCGCTCGCTGCAACGTCGCGAACTGCCGGGTGAGAAGCGCCACGTCGCGCTTCGTCACGAAGCTGAAGCTGATGTTGACTTCGCGGGAGAGGCCAGTCGCCTCGGACTTCTTGGCGTTCTGCCCCTTCTCGTGGACCTCGGTCAGGAAAACGCCGGTGCGCTGCAGCCCGTCCCGCAGCTTCACCTCGCTGGTTGCCTCCTTCAAGCCCTTGATGGCTTTCCCGGCGGCGCTCATTCCTTTGTATTCGTAAAGCGGCATCTGAGTTCTATCCGTTGGCTTCTAACTGCACGCTGGCATCGTTTTCTTGTTCGGACGCGGCGCTAGACCGCAGAATCGTGCGTGACCCGCAGCAGCTCCTCGATGCTGGTGTGGCCACTCAGGACCTTGAGCAGCCCATCCTCGCGCATGGTGGTCATGCCCGCGCGCACTGCGGCTCTCTTGATGGTCGACGCGTCGGAGCGGTTCATGACGAGCTCCCGAATCTCGTCCGTGACCGACAGCAT
Source organism: Deltaproteobacteria bacterium CG_4_9_14_3_um_filter_63_12 (assembly GCA_002789955.1). Taxonomy (GTDB): domain Bacteria; phylum Myxococcota_A; class Bradymonadia; order UBA4248; family UM-FILTER-63-12; genus UM-FILTER-63-12. Next base: position 8,865 of record PFUG01000317.1, read on the forward strand.
CTCGTAGATCGCCGTTCGGCCCATGTACCCAGTCTGGTTGCACTCCTTGCACCCCTGCGGGCGGAAGATGATGCCGCCCGCTTGCTCGAGGTGGTCCTCCTTGAGGTCGACCTGTTTTATCTCGGCGTGGCTGGGAACATGCGGCTGCTTGCAGACCGTACAAAGCCGCCGCAAGAGACGCTGAGCCAACGAGAGGGAGAGCGAAGAGCTCACCAGGAAGGGCTCGACACCCATGTCGATGAGGCGGGTGAAGGCGCCAGCAGAGTCATTGGTGTGGATGGTCGAGAACACCAAGTGACCCGTGAGGGCCGCTTGGATGGCGATCTCGGCCGTCTCTACGTCGCGGATCTCACCGACCATGATGACGTCTGGGTCGTGGCGCAGATAGGAGCGAAGACCACTGGCGAAGGTGAGGTCGATCTTCGGGTTGACCTGCATCTGACTGATCCCCTCGAGCTGGTACTCGACGGGATCTTCGACGGTCAGGATGTTGCGGTTGGGCTGGTTGATGCGATTGAGGCAGGCGTAGAGGGTCGTGGTCTTTCCAGAACCCGTCGGCCCCGTCACCAGAATGATGCCGTGGGGCTGGGCGAGCTGGTGCACCATGATGTCGAAGTTGCGCGGTGCGAAGCCCAGGTCGGTCAGGTCCAAGAGCACCGCCTGTCGGTCGAGAAGACGCATGGTGATGCGCTCGCCGTACACCGAAGGCGCAGTGGCGACGCGCACATCGATGTCTCGTCCTGCGATGCGGAAGCGGATGCGGCCGTCTTGGGGTATGCGCTTCTCGGCGATGTTGAGGTTCGCCATGATCTTGACGCGCACCGCGATGGAGTTCTGGAAACGTTTAGGCGCACGGACGGCCTCTTTGAGCACGCCGTCGACGCGAAACCTGACAAGAACAAAGTCCTCCATGGGCTCGATGTGGATGTCCGAGGCTCGCTCGCGAACCGACTGCTGGAACACCGTGTTGACCAGCTGGATGATCGGCCCCTCGTCGTCGCTGCTGGCGCGCGAGAGCAGGTCCTCGATCTTCTCCACGGCGTCTTCGAGATCGCCGGGCACTTGGCCCTCTTCGTCGAGGTCGTCGACGAGTGCGTCGAGATCACCGCGCCGGTCGAAGACCGCGGTGATCAAGTCGCGGATGGCCTGCGTCGGCGCGAGGACGGGCAGCGGCTCGAGGCCTACCTGAGAGCGAACCAGGTCCAGGGCCGCCACGTTCATGGGATCGGCGAGGGCGGTGAGGACGACGCCCTCGCCGCGCTCGAAGGGCATCACTAGGTGGGTCGTGGCGAAGGCGTAGGGCATCTCCTTGGACAGCTGAGTGTCCATGGTCTCGGTGTCGAAGGTTTCACGGAACTCGACCCCAAACTGCTCGGCGAGCCCTTGCACCAACGCCAGCTCGGTGATGGCCAGCATCTCGATGAGGATCGCGCCGATTCGCTTAGGCGAGGCCTGGGTGTACTGGTCGGCCAGCGCCTTTTGCAGAGCGTCGGGCTTCAGGCTGCCCTGGGCGATGAGGATCTCGCCGATTTTCTTGCTGTTGTACATTCGCTGTCAGTTTATTGGGGTGGCCGATTCTCGCGTCATTTCGAAAACTTGCGGTGCTTGCGTGGAGTCGCTTGCTCGGCCACTCGAGGCGGAGCGTCAGTTCGCTTCCTGAACGGGTTTGACCTGCTTGGTCTTGGGGTTGACGGGGGCGATGGTCGCGGGTTGCCCATTCGCTCCGGTCACGGGGGTTCCCTCGCCGCCGTAGCCATCGTCGAGGCCCTCGGGGAGCTCGATGCCTTCGTCTTGCTGCCGCAGGTCGAGGATGCCTTGGGCGTCCCGGACGGCGCTGATCTCGGACTCCTTGGAGTCGACCGACTGGCGGAGCTGCTCGAGCAGGCCGTGTTTCTTGTCGAAGTTCACGGTCTTGACGTAGTTCAGATCCTTGCGCCCAAAGTAGTCCAGGAAGTCCAAGCGCTCTTCTTCTTTGCGCTCGCGGATCTTGTCGAGGTCGGAGTCGTCCTCGATGACGTAGGGAGTGAGCATGAGGATGAGGTTCTGTTTCTGGATGGTGGTGTCGGTGGAGCGGAACAGGTAGCCCACGACGGGGATGTCTCCGAGCAACGGGACCTTGGATACCGACTGGGTCTCCGCATCTCGGATGAGTCCACCGAGGACGACGGTCTGCTGGTCGCTGACGATCACGACGGTCTTGAGGTTGCGTCGTCGAGTGGTGGGGCCACCGAGGTCGGCGCCGCCGGGTTTGACCTCTTCGATCTCCTCCTCAATTTCCAGGCGCACCTCGCCGGCCTCATTGATCTGCGGCTTGATGCGCAGTGTCAGGGCGACGTCGACGCGGGTGATCTGGCTGGAGCCGAGTCCACCGAGCCCACCCAGCAGGCCGGCGGCTTGCGAGAGGTCGGTGCCGCCGAGGTTGGCGCTGCCCAGCGCCGAGCCCAGCCCGCCAAGACCCGAACCGGAGCTGGTCAGGAACGGGATGCGCTCACCGACCGAGATCTCGGCCTCTTCGTTGTCGAGGGTCATGAGCGTCGGTGTGGAGAGGACGTTCACGTCGGTGTTGGTCTGCAGGGCGTTGAGCAACACCCCCATGGATGGGATGGGGACGCCCCCCAGGTCGATAGATGGCCCGATGAACGCGGCCAGAAGACCCGGAGCACCGTCGAGGAAGAGAGGCAACGGGGAGATGCTGTTGAGGTTGTTGAGCGAGGTGCGGCCCGCCATAATCGCTGGGCCTTCGCTGGTGTCCGTCAAATCGCCGCCGTGCAGGACGACGCCGAGGCTGCGCATGCGGTCGATGCTGACCTCGAGAATGATGGCTTCGACGAAGACCTGCTTGCGAGGTCGGTCCAGCTCTTTGATGACCTGCTTCATGGCGAGGTAGTCGCGGGGGCTGGCGACGATGATCAGGTCGTTGGTGGGTTCGTTGGCCACGACCGAGACCTCGCCCTGCAGCAGCGCGGCGTTGGCGGCGCCGACGGCCGGTTGGGCGGCCTGCTGCGGGGTCGGCGCGCGGCGTGGGTCGGTGGGCTGCAGCTGGTTGGAGAGCTCGCTCAACGTCTGAGCCATCTCCGTTGCGTCGGAGTTTTGCAGGTGCACGACGTTGATGCGTCCCGAGTCGGGGAGCTCGATGTCGAGCTTGAGGATGAGCTTCTTGATGCGCTCGTAGCTGCGCTCGTTGGCGACGATGATCAGTTTGTTGGTGCGTTCATCGGCCACAATTTGGCTGATCACCACATCCGTGTCGCCGCCGCCGGCGCCTGCAGCTGCCGCCGCCTGTTGTTGCTGAGCCTGTTGTTGCCGGCCACCTCGTCGGTTGGCTCCAGCAGCCGGGGCTCCGTCGCTCGTGTCGAAGATCTGTCCGATAAGGCTCTGGATCTCGGTGGCGTCGGCGTACTGCACTTGGTAGATCCAGATCTTTTCGGCGTCGTCATCGGTGCGCTCGAGCCTGTCGATGACCTTCATCATGCGGTTGATGCTGTTGCCAGTGTCCGTGATGATGACGGTATTGGAGGGCGGGTACTCGACGATGACGCCGGAGGTCGACTTGAGCTGGTCGAGGACTGGCTTGATGGCGGCGATGTCGACCTGCTCGAGCTCGATGATGCGCGTGACCAAGGAGTCGTCTTGGGGAGTGGCCTGGCCAGGCAGCAGCGGCTCGATGGGCTCTTTCAGGCCGCGGTTGATGTCGACGATCTTGTAGAACTTACCGCTCTTCACGACGGTCAGGCCGTTCATCTCGAGGGCCGAGAGGAAAGCCCTGTAGGCCTCCACCTGGCTGACCGGGTTAGGGCTGATGATGGTGATCTTCTTCCCCGCCCTCAGGCTGTCGGCGATGATGAAGTTACGCCCGGTCTGGGCCGACATCAGCTTGACCACATCGGAGAGATCGGCGTCCCTGAAGTCGATGGTGAAGCGAGTGTTTTTGGGCGTGGATATGGGCTGGAAGTCATCGCCGAAGTTGTCGTCGATGTCGATCTTTTCGCCGAAGTCCAGTCCAGGGGTTTCGCCCGCATCGCCACCTCCTGTGCCATCGTCACCGGCGGCTGCGGCCTTGCTGTCGTCTGGTTTCTTGCGCTTGACGACGCCAGGTTTCGACCCCTTGCCTTGTGGCTCGAGGGCCTCGAACTCGCTGTCACCAGGGGCAGCCTCGTCCTGTGCGCTCGCCAACGGGGCGCACGAAAGCCACAAGGTCACGCTCAAAGCGATCTTCAGAAGGAGCTGCTTCTGCAACAGTCTCCTGACTGGGTTCAGCGATGCGCCGGCTTTCAGTTCTGGTCGTGATTGATGCACTCGAATTCCTCGTCGGTTGGATTCTATTGCCTCGCATTCCAACGACCGATTCTCGCCGAATTTCGAGGGTTTGCGGTGCGAAAATCGGTCGTCCGCGCGGCAAGTCGGACTCACTCGCCGGTTCGACGGCGACATCGGAGCACTAATTTGGATTCTTGGTTTGGGCAGCGCAGGTCGAGCGTCGGGTCAGCCCTCGCTCGCTAGGCAAGGGTCAGGGTTCTTTGTCGATCTTCCAGTAGGCGCCTTCCTCGACGACGCCATAGCCGCTCAGACGCAGAGCGCTGATGAAGATCTCTCGAGCTGCGCTCAAAGGCACGGGGTTGGGCGCGTAGATCGTCAGCGTCTCGTTCTCCAAGTCACTGTCGAGCAAGACGAAGTTCTCGCCGGTCAGGTCGGACATTCGAAGCGTCAGGTCGAGGAGCGAGACATTCTTGGCGTCGATGCTGACCATCGGCTCGTCGGCGGCGACGTCGGCGGCTGAGGAGACGAGCAGCGTTGCCGCCATCAGCACCGCAAGGCGACTGAGTTTAGAAAACCCCATAGCCGCTCCCTCCTTCGCTCGAGCCGCTCGTCTGTCCCCCACGCGGGGCTTGGATGACGACCACCTCACCCTCTTGTTGAACGCTGAGGCCTGCGGTCTCGAGGGACTTGATAAAGAGGTCGAAGGCCGCAGTGCGCTCGACCGGCCGCAGGGCCTGCAAGGTCACCCGATGGTTCGCGACCCCATCGATGATGAACTGCTTCCCGGTGGCCCGCGACATGAACGCCGTGGCCTCGCTCAGCGGGGTCTCCCGAAAGTCGAGCGTGACGCTCTCGGGGTCGCCGAGTCGGGATTCGCTCGTGAAGGTGATGACCCAGTAGCCATCCTGCTCGATCGCTCCGAGGCCCTGAGCCTGAAGTGCCCCCATGAAGACCTTCTCCAGCACTTCGGTGCTGGGCTCACCTGGGATGTAGAGCGTGATCGGGAGCGTTCGCAGCTCCGGGTTGGCCAGGACGAAGCCCTTGCCCACTCGCTCGCTGACGTAGATCGCGACGTCGACTAGGTCCGCACGTGGGAAGCGAACGGCCTTGGACTCTGCGACAGGCTCAGCCGGTGGCGACGCAACCTGAGGGGGGTGCATGCATCCACTCACCGCGAACCACAGGCAGGCCAAGACGAACGTGAACGTGAGTTTTTGTAGTGCAGTGTTCATCGTGCGATGCTCACTTGAGTTTGTAGGTGAGGGACTTGGGACGACCGCGACGGTTGACCTTGATGGCCACATCGGCGTCAGGACCCAGCTTGTCGAAGAATGAGAGCGCCTTCTGAGGGTTGTCGACGATCTGGCCGTTGACATCGAGGATGATGTCACCGTTCTCGATCCCGAGTTTGCCGTAGACCGAGTTCGGATCGACCCCGAGCACCCGGAAACCGTTCACCGCTCCGCCCTTGTAGACGGGCTGAATCTGCGGGGGCTGTCCGAACTTGGGGTCTTGCATGATCTTGGGGTTGAGTCGGACTTGTTCGGCCATGTCCCTGGGGATGCCGTAGGTATCTGGCTCGAGGAGCTCGATGGCGCTCGGATCCACGGCCCCGACGCTCGCCACCTTCGTCGGTCTCACCTCGGGAGTTGCCGCCTGTTTTTCGGCCGCGTTGTCGGTCCTGGCTTTTGCCTTCTCGGGCTCGACTGTTGCGGCCTCAGCCTTGCGCGCGCGCCCCGCCACGTCCGCGGCGGTGGTGTCGATGTCGATGTACTCGATGCGATCGCGCTCGGAGTGTCTTTGGAAGAAGACCCGCTTGCGGTCGATGGCCACTATGGTCGCGTCCTCGTTGAGGAAGGACGCGCCCACCCGGCGATAGATGGCGTCGTCGGTCGGCCCTCCGTCGAGATCCTTCAAGATGGCGAGCGAGTACTCGGCAGGCTCAGCGACCTGAGTACCGACGAGCAGGAAACGCACATCGCTGGGCACTGGCGCGCCGAGCGCCGCGTGGATGGCCTGCTCTTCGGCGAGCTCGGCAGCGGGGTCGAGGGCCTCGGTGTCCTCGGCCTCCACCGGAGCAGGGGTGTCCACGGCCTGGTTGAAGAGGTTGCGGTTGTAGAGCAGGGCGTTGTCGGCGTGGGCTGCGACCTCGTCGGCGGCGCCTTCGGCCTCGGCCGTGCTCGGCGCGGGCGGAGCCCCACCCGCCGGCGTCAAGCCAATGAGCACGGAGGCAAGGATGCCGTTGGCTCCGAGCGCCACAAAGAGGCCGATGAGCAAGGTGAGCCCAATCTGCAGGCCGAGGATGGATGTTCGTACGCTTCGCTGCATGACTACTTCGTCTGGAGTTTGACCTGCCGACGCTCTCCACGCCGATCGATCTCCACGATCACTTCCCCTTCCATGGCCAGGTCTGTCACGAACCCAGCCGCTTGCTCTTTTGTTTCGGGCCGCTGGCCGTCCACTGAGAGGATGATGTCTCCTCCCTGCATCCCGACCTTCTCGAAGAGACTGCCAGGAGCGATGCTGCCGATTCTGAACCCGAGGTTGTCGCCGTTCTCGAGCTGCTCGGCTAGCCCCATCCCTTCGGCCAGTTTCCCAGTGAATTCGGCCTGGGTCTTGGCCACTTCTTTGTCGATCAAAAACGAACCTTCCCGCTCACCGGCCTGGACCATGGAGTCATCGACGCGGATGAAGGGTGTGGTGCCAATGGGACGCAGGCCGCGACCACTTTTGCGGCTCACGTTGCCTGCCCCCCCTCTGCCCACAGCATGCTGGACCGAACCCCGAGCGCTCGCCACAGAATTCCCAGCCGCCTTTCCGCCGAGCGTGATGCTCTCGACTTTGCCGTCCGGGTTTTGCACCAACACGAGAGTGCGGTGAATCGCGATCAGCGTCGCCCCTTCGACCCCATCTCCGACATGAGCGTAGAGATCTTCTTGCTTGGAGGTCTGCCGCAAATGGGCGACAGACCATTGCGCTTCACTGGACACCATCGTGCCCAACAGCTCCAAAGGCAGACTGCTCTCCGCCGGAGCGTCTGAGCTCGCCGGCACTTCGACGACGGGAGCCGTGCCGTCGCCGTTTGGTCCCAAGATCAGTTCCGCCGGCGCGGGCTCATCGGTGATCATCGCGAACAGATTGCGGTTGTAGAGCAGGGCGCTTTCAGGGACGACCTCGCCCTCAGCCTCGTCGCCATTGGCCGAAGGCTCCAGGTTCGTTGGGATTCCTACCGGGGGCAAGGCAGCGACGAGCTGCGTCGAGATCCAGCCGTTTACGCCCAGCGCAACAAAGAGCGCCACTACGACCACCAGCAGAAGCTGAGTCGTTGTGAGCAGGGCTTTGATGTTGGCCTTAGAGGTCATCCCAGAGTGTCCTTCCCAAGCGAGCGCGAGGCTTACAGGGCCGGGTTGAGCTTTGAGCAATAACCAGGCCACCGCTTCCAAACCTGCGCAGCGCCGCTATTTGCCCACGATTCCAGCGTTTTCTTGAAGGCGATTCTGAACTCTCGAGAGCGTCGCGGAGCAGCAAACGACATTTTGTCAGCAGACCGCTACGGTCCCAAACGAGTCAGACATTTTGTCAATCCTCTCTGAGGTCTTGGGTCGATCACCGTGGAGCATTGACTGCAAGAAAGAAGAAAGCAGGGGGGGCTGGGGGACTTTGTCGCCCGGCGGGTCAGGGCTGAGCACTGCCTCTCAAAAAGAGCGACACCCAAATGACTTCGCAGGGAACTCTCAAGGCGCCGCCTTGGTCTTGGGTTTCCTCTTGCCCAGACCATGCACCGTCTTGGGTTTGGGGTTCTCGACCCCCTCCTTGTCCGCTGGGATCTCGGTCTCGGGGTCACCTTTGCCTCGAGGAAGCGCAGCGCCAGCCTTCAACTCCCGTGGACCGAGCGCTCCCAAAGGAGCTTCCATCTGTGCTTTCTGCGGCGGACGATGCATCGGTGTGGGGGTCTTCACCTCGATGGTTCCCAAGTGGATGCGGCGATCGTCGATGAGGACGTTGGAATTGTCGCTGACCACGTCGAGCCGATCCGATTTCCGGTAGATTCCGAGCCAGACGTTGTGGACGCCCGATCGCGCGCTTCGCGGGATGGTGAGCTCATGGGTGTAGCGCAAGATGTCGCCATCTTCCCAAAGCGAGAAGGCCCTTGGCGGCGAGTGGTCACCCTGGAAGTCGAGGCGGTCCTTCTGGATGAAGTGCACGAAGATCCTCCAGTCGTCGTCTAGGTTTCCGTGTGCGGCCCAGGTCAACTGCAGGTTCAACGTGTCCCCCCTCTCGACGCTCGTCGCCGAGAAGGTGGCCTCGAGCAGCTCCGCCGAGTCGCCGATGATGCCCTCGATGGGGTGCTCCAGCTTCGGTCGCTCAGCCAAGAGGGCGTCGAACCCGGAAGGCAGCTCCGACCAATCGTACCAAGCCTCCAGCTTCTCCCTGACCCAGTCGCACTCGCTGTCGGAGCCACTGACGTCGGTCTTCTCTTCGGGATCTTGGTCGATTCGATAGACTTCCCAGCTCGGGTTCGGCGAGACGTTGTAGATGACGTGGCACTTCTCGCTCGCCGCAGCACGAATCTGGTTGGAGTCACCCGTGCCGAAGGCAAGTTGTTGGAACACGACTCGGTCGTCGTCGGGAGCCTCGGCCCCAGTAATCAGGTCGAGGAGAGAGCGTCCCAGCACGTCATCAAAAGGACCTTGCTCGGTCAGATTGGCCAACGTCGCGAGGATGTCGATGTGCGAGACGGGCATCGTCACTCGCGAAGGTTTGGTCCCGGGAACCCGGATCAGGAAGGGGACCTTCGTCTGGGCGGCATAGAGATGGTAGCCGTGCAAGATGATGCCGTGCTCGCCGAACCCTTCTCCGTGATCGCCGGTGATGATGATGACGGTCTTATCGTACAAGTCCTCCGCCTTCAGCTCGTCGAGCACGCGCCCGATTTGGGTGTCCGTGAATCGAATCTCATGGTCGTAGAGGTCGACGTCCTTGTCGCCGAAGTCCGGGATCGCTTCGTGCCTCTCGTACTCGTAGTGCGGGTCGTAGTAATGCACCCACAGATGGAAGCGCTCATGGGCGTGTTTCTTGATGTACCCGATGGCGCTGTCGCTCTGCTCTTTTGACGAAGAGCCCTGGGTCTTGGCGGGGTCGCCACTCTTTGAGCCGTGAAGGGACTCATGGCTGTTGTCGTAGGAGTCGTAACCCTGGTCCATACGCCGCACGACTTCGAAGTAGCTGTAGTTGAGGAAGGCCCCGGTCGTCATGCCGGCGGCCCTCATCACCTCGCCGATCGTCCGACTCTTGCTCTGCAGCGCCGGCCACCAGACGGAATAGTCGTAGTAGACGTTGAGGGGATAGCGGCCAGTGAGGATCGCGGGCATCGAGTAGCGGGTCGATGGGGCGTGCGCCCAGCCGTTGACAAACAACGTCCCTTGAGCGGCGAGTTGGTCGAAGACGGGGGTCGTCTCGCGCTGGTAGCCGTAGGCGCTGAAATGGTCGGCGCGCACGGTGTCGATGGTGAGCAGCAAGACGTTGAAGTCCTTCGGGATGGACTTGGGGACCGCGATGTAGGCGTCGTCCTCGAAGCGCATGCGCAGCTCGACGTCGCCGCCGACACAGTTTTGGTCGATGCCATCCTCAGGGATGTCACGGGCGCCCGGGTGAATGGACGCGTCGCCGTCGTCGCAATCGCCGCCCCCAAGCCAGCGGGCGTATCCATCCCGATCGAGGTCTCCCGCGACCTGGAAGAGCCTTGTGGCAACCGCGCCGAGCCCGCTGTGGGCGACCGCGACCTTGAGGATATCGTCGGCACCGAAGCCGAAGACGCCAGCGAGGCAGCCAATCAAGACCACGGGGACCGCGACCCCGAGCGCTCCTCTTCGGAGCCGCGTCAGGAGCCGCGTCAGGGTCCGAGCGATGGCGTAGGCCGGGATTCCCAGCACGGCGATCGCCAGGGCGATCCACGCGGGTCGCAGATTCAACAGGGAGAGGGTCTTCCACGCCTTGAAGACGACGAGCGAGCCCCCGCCAAAGCAAAGCAACAGCGCTACAATCCACCAGGTGTGTGGCGAGGTGAGGAGGCGTCGCACCAGGGGATGAAGACCGAGCAAGCGCGCGAGTCCCCATTCGACGCCACGGGCCACCGCAAAGGTCAACGGGATGGCGAGCACGACGGCCGCGAGGGCCGCCACCATCGCGACGGCCACCACGAGACCAGCGTGGTGGCGTCTCTCCAAGGACTTGCTCGCCGTCAAGAAGGCGACGCCCAGCAACCCACCCCCGATGGGCAAGGCCGTCAGCACGAAAGAGAGCACAGAGACGCCGGTCGCCTCGCTGCGCACGCGCGCTTCGGCGTGGAAGGTCGCTAATGCACGGGTCAGATCGCCCAGTCGGGTCCAGCGTAGGAGGCCGACCACGAGCAAAGTCAAGACGCCGAAGACGAGCGCAGACGTGAATCCGTAAGCAGAGGCCAGATAGGCAACTGCTTGTATTTTGCGCGTCGCCTGAGGGATGAATTGGGAGAATGCGCTCCAAGCCCAGAGCGAGTCGACGAGCGCGGCGAGGACCCCCGCGATGACCCCTGTCAGGACTCCGGTCAGAACCTTCGTGGTCCACGTGGGATTCTCGCGCGCGTTAGCCGCCGCGCCCCTCTCAGCGTCGCTAAGCATATTGAACGGTTTGCTCGAGTTTCCGACGAACGCGTGAGTGTCCGGCGAGTGAAGCGGTGCTTGTTACCAGATGAGCGCAGTGAGTGCATCTCTTTAGGCGGTTGCTCACAGTATCTAGTGTAACGCTTCACATGTGTCCGTGCTTATGAGCGTGGCCTTTCAGGGAAGCAGGGCTCTGCCCTGACCCGCCGGGGGACTTTGTCCCCCGGACCCCCAATGGCTTTCTTTTTTCTGTAATCAACAACATGCCGGTATTTTTGAAGAATTCCTGAGGATTGGGGGGCGCTCCTTGCAGTCAATAAACATGGAGAGTCATGACGGTTTACACTAGGTGTCTAGACGCGGGGCCTAGATGGTGCCACCTTAAGCCTACTACCCCGACGGCGAATCCCTGAGGCCAATGAAGAAGCTGCTCATCATCGATGACTCGATGACCTCGAGGCTGTTGCTCCGCAACATCTTCGAGAACGACCCCCGTTTCGTCGTCGTCGGCGAGGCCCAGAATGGCGCCGAAGGAGTCGAAAGCGCGCGGCGGCACCGTCCAGACGTCATCGTGATGGACGTCGCGATGCCCGTCATGGACGGGTTCGAGGCGACTCGGCACATCATGGCGGCCACACCGATCCCCATCGTCATCGTCACCTCGTCCCTCTCGAGCAGGGAGGTGGAGACGTCGATGAAGGCGCTGCAATCGGGCGCCGTCCTCGCCATGCAGAAGCCTCCTGGCCCGCAGTCCCCGGACTTCGAGGAGAAGAGCCAGACGCTGCGCAAGATGGTCTTTCTGATGTCCGAAGTGGGGGTCGCACGGCGCCACACGTTCAAGGACTTCAAGCCGCTTCCCACCGCCAAGCGACTCTCGCAATACCAGATCTTGGCGATCGCTTCGTCGACCGGAGGCCCGGGCGCGCTGCACAAGGTCCTCTCGGTTCTTCCAGCCGACTTCCCGGTGCCGATCCTCATCGTGCAACACATCGCGCTCGGTTTTGCCGAAGGACTCGCTCGGTGGCTGAACGCCGAAGTGAGCCTCAACGTGAGCGTCGCCCGAGACGGCGAGACCATTCGGTCAGGCACGGTTTACGTGGCCGCCGACGACGGTCACCTGGGGCTGAGCTCACGCACGCAGCTGGTCGTCGACCGAGTCTCCGAACCCATCAGCGGGTTTCGACCCTCGGCGGACTACCTCTTCCACGCGGTCGCAGAGCACTATGGAAGTCGAACTCTCGCGGTGATCTTGACCGGCATGGGACGGGACGGTGCAAACGGACTGCGCGAGGTCGCGCAGAAAGATGGGTTCATCATCGCTCAAGACGAGCTCACGTCCGTGGTCTGGTCGATGCCTAGGGCTCCGGTCGACGACGGCATCGCCGACGAGGTCTTGCCCGTGCAGGATATTGGGGCCGCAGTCGCGTCGAGGGTTGCGAAGCGTTTCGGCTGAGGCATCAAACCGGTTCCATTTTGGGGTTCGATCGTCCACAATGTCGTTCTCGTTTGGACCCACGAGCCGGTGAGCGAGGGGCGCCGAAAGCGTCTCTCCTTGGCTCGCGGTGCGGCCAGAGCATTGGATTCTATTGCCTCGCTTCCTCACGCCCGGTTTTTGCGACCTTTCGACAGGTTGCGGAGCGAAGTCGGTCGTTCGCTCGGCAATTGGGGAAGATACAAGCGAGCCAGCGAAGACCGATCATCGATGAGCGACGAACCCCAAAATACGGAATCGAAAGCAGGGACGAGGGCTGCCGACCCGCAGGTGGAGACCGCTGGTCAAGCGGCGTTCGCTGGCGGAGACCTCACAGGGCAGCTCCTCTCAGGCCGCTACAAGATTCTCGAGCGGGTCGGTGCAGGGGCCATGGGGTCAGTCTACCGGGCCGAACACACTTTGATGAAGAAGATCGTGGCCATCAAAGTGCTGCACGCCGAGCAAAACGAGCGCAACGAGATCATCACGCGATTCCAGCGAGAAGCTCAGGCCGCAGCCCACATCGACCACCCCAACGTCTGCACCGCCACGGATTTTGGCGAGGCCGCCGACGGCAGCTTCTTCCTCGTCATGGAGTACCTCGAGGGGAGGACCCTCAAGGAGCTGATCACCGCCGAGGGCCGGCTCGACGCCAACCACGCAGTGACCCTGATGATTCAGGTCGTCTCGGCGCTGCAGAGAGCCCACGGGCTGGGAGTCGTGCACCGGGATCTCAAGCCTGAGAACATCTTTCTTACCCGCCGAGGATTCGACGACGAGTTCGTCAAGATCGTCGATTTCGGCATCGCCAGAGTCCAGCTCGAAGGCGACGACAGCGTTCAGCTCACCCAGGCGGGAAAGGTCTACGGCACGCCACAGTATCTCTCTCCCGAGCAAGCCGTCGGCGAGGAGATCGACGCGCGTTCGGACCTCTACGCGGTCGGCGTTGTCCTCTTCGAGATGCTCACCGGACAACCTCCGTTTACCGGAAGCAGCGTCGTGCAGCTGATCGGCAAGCACGTCACCCAGAAGCCTCCCTCATTTGCCTCCATCGCGCCCGACCTCGAGGTCGACGAAGGTCTGCAAGCGGTTGTCTTCAAGCTCCTGGAGAAGCAACCCAGGGACCGCTTCCAGAACGCCACCGAGCTGCTCGAAGCCTTCTTCGAGCTGGGTTACTCCGGGCCGTCCGGGGTGTTGAACAGCTCCAGCAACATCGTCCCCGTCGGTCCGCGGGTGCCCCGTCCCAGCATCGAACATCCGGCGGCCAGCAACGACCAGCTCTCCAGCGACGTCTCGAGTACCGGCCTAAAGGCCCCTGCACACAAGAAGCCCGCGCACAAAGTCCCCTTGATCGCGGTCGGTGTGGTCGGCGTGTTGCTTCTCCTCCTCGTCGCCATTGTCTGGGTCGCCAGCACTGGCCCAAACGAGAAGGAGGTCGCCGCCGCCGGCGAGCAAGCGACAGAGCCCCGCTTGATGGAACAAGTCCAGGCCGGGCCGGCCACTTTGTCTCCCGTCGAGACGGCGAACAGCGGACTTAGCCCCGCCCTCGACCAGGCCCTCGAGGTCGCACTGGGAGGCGGAGAGGGGGCTCATGAAGCCACACAGATGATTCGGGGCTTGGAGAGTGAGTTTAGCGAGAACGCCGAGTATTGGCTGGTGCGCGGTCAAGCCATTCAGGCCCAGAAGCGCACGGAAGGGGACGCGGTCAAGAGCCTCGAGAAGGCCCTCGAGCTCGCCCCCGCGCTCATCGGGGAGCGCAAGGCGGCGCTGCTGCTCGCCACAATCTACGCGCAGCGCAAGGACAAGTCTGCGGCCGAGCGAGCCTACGCGCTCATCGTCGCCCAACCTGAAGACGCCGTCCTCGCGGCGCTCGCAGAGGTCGGTCGCAGCGGACCTTTACGAAAGGACAAGAGGGAGCGGGAGCGCGCCGTAGGGTTGCTCAAAGAGCTCGGCCGCTACGATGACCTCGAACGCTGGGAGCGGCTCTGCATCGAACTGCGAGAGCAGGACAGCGGTGGCTGTCGGAAGCGCCGACCCGTTGTCGAGGCCATCGCCGAAGAAGGCGATCCCAGGGCGCTGCCCACCGTCCTGATCCTGCACGAGTCTGGTCGAACCGGCTGCGGCAGCCTCTTCGAGGACGGCGACTGTCAGGACTGCATGCGGGACCTCCTCGAAGAGACGGTGAGCAAGCTCCGCGCTAAGGCCAAGGTCAACTCCGTCTTCGACTGAGTGCTACAAACACAAGCCAAAACCCCAAACGACAAAGGCGCCGCGCGTTTTCGCGACGCCTTTGTCTCATCTTGAGCGCGCCTCGAAGTTAGAACTCCTGGCACTGGAACTCGTCATCACAATACTCGCCATTGTCGCAGTCGCTGCTGCTCAGACATTCCCGACAGCGACCGTCGAATGGGCTGCAGACGCGCTTCTGGTCGCAGTCGGCGTCGGTGCGACACTCACCACACACGCCGACGTCGGTCTGACAGACCTCGTTGTTATTGCAGTCAGCGTTCGTGCTGCATTCGGCGCAGAACCCACCGCCGTTGCAGACACGGCCGTTATTACAGTCTCCGTTGCTCGAGCAGGATGTGGCGCACACGCCAGTGGCCTCGATGCAGGTGGTGCCGTTGGCGCAATCCGAGTTCGCCGCACACTGGGCACAAATTCCACTGAAGCAGAGGTCGTTGTTGTTGCAGTCGTTGTTGCCCATGCACTCGACGCAGAGGCCGTCGGCGGTGTCGCAGACCGGCGCCAGCGCGTTCTGACCGCAATCGCTGTTGCGGGCGCAGTTTCCGGAGCAGACCCCGGTGTTGGTGTTGCAGATGGGGGCGTTGCCAGGGCAGTCGTTGTTGCTTTGGCACCCTCCACAGGTGTTGTTGTTGCAGACCGGGTTGGCGTCCGGGCAGTCGGAGTCGCGCTGGCACTCGACACAAGCCTGACCGCTCAAACAGATGGGAGTCGCTCCCCCACAGCCAACAGAGTCGGTGCAGGTGACGCAGCGGGCCTGGCTGATGTCGCAGAGCGGCTCTGCTGTGGGACAATCGGCGTCCACTGCGCATTGGCGGCATTCGTAGTCGACGCAGGCCGGCGAGGCGACGCCACAATCCCCGGCGCTCAAACACTCGACGCACTGACCGGCGTCGGTGCGACACAGAGGCTGGCCCGCTCCGCATTGGCTGCTGTTGGTGCACTCCACACACCTCCCGCCGGAGCCGCAGATGGCCGCGTCTGCTGGGCAGTCTGTGTCGGTCTCACACTGGACACAGTGGCCACTGGGCAAGCAGATGTCGGCAGCTCCCCGGCAGTCGTTGTTGGTGGTGCAGGCCTGCGTGCATTGGAAGGTACTTTGGTCGCAAATGGGCGCAGCGACACCGCAATCGTTGTCGTTCAAGCAGGCACGGCAGCGGTCGTCGACCGTGTCACAGAGCGGTCGCGTGGCTGGGCAGTCGTTGGAGGAGAGACACTCGACACAATCCATCCGGGCGGTGTTGCACAGCGGGCGATTCCCTGGGCAGCCGAGCGCGAGCCCGCAGGCGCCCGAGGTGCCGTCCAAGACCGTCGCGTCGCTCGAGGTGCCAGCCTCGTCCCCACACCCGGAGACCATGGTAAAGCCTGAAAGGGCGAGCAAGATCGCCAGGACTCTGAGGGCGCTGAGAAATCGCATCGTTTTTCCTTCGGGTTGATGGGCGCGAACGCCCATAGCGTTCAAGTAGATTGACCGCGCCCCCGAAGCTCAACGAGAGCTCGCGAACGCCTTGGCCACCTCACCACGTGACGGGAAACCATCCCCGTTTTCATCCGGTACGAGCTCGAAGGACAGCCTCAGCTCGCTGCTAAATTCCCGCAACAGTTCGCTGTCTTCTTGGCCATCGATCTCGATGACGCCGGTCTCCGAGTTGACCTCGGTGCCCTCGAAATTGAGGTGGGCGAACCAGTCGTCGACGAGCACTGCGATCAAGAGTTGCTGCCGGCCTTTCCCGAGGGCAAACCCTCCGGCCTGATGCGCACGCAGCTCGATGGTGTCCATATCCTCGAGAGTAATCTCGAACGCGTCACCCTCCGCCGTCCGACCGCGCACCAGCACCGAGAGGTCAGCGAGCTCGGCGGGCGCCCCAACGGGCAGCTCAGCCACCTCGAGCGCACGCATGTCCATCTTGAGGGTGCAAAAGTTGCCCGGCGGCTCGACGAGCTCCACCGGCGCCGGCAGCTCGGCGCCCCCGATGAGCTCGACCACCACCGGCATGGCCTCTGTCGGATTCTCCACCTCGCAGCTCTCGTTGAGCGAGAACCGGTCAAAGACCATCCACACCTCGTTGATGATCACCCCACTGTCCAAGGTGAGCGCGCCGTTGGTCCCCTTGGGCACATGCGGCGCAAACTCGATCGAGGCCTGCACCTCGGTCGGCTCAGGGTTCGCAGGGTTGCCAACCTCGGTCCCCGCGCAGGAGACAAAGGCCACCGCACTGAGCGCGGACAGAAGCAAACGCGCTCCGCACGAGAGATTATCAAACCGTCGTCGTCGCATCATTTCGTTTTCTTTGATGACTTGGGGGTCTGGAGTTCAGCAGTCGTCAATGGAAAGAGCTGAGTGTTGATCTGGTAAACGATAGACGGATTCTCATCCGAATCACAGAGATCGAACAGAAGCTCCCGAAACTCGTGTACGCGACGCTTTAGCTCTTGAACAGTCTCCTTTGAGATGCAGACCGTCATCGCTGCCAGGTCTCGCATCTCCCGATCGACCAACTCGATGGACTTCGAGGCTTGCTCGAGCATTTGACGGTGGTAGTTGCCAATCCCCAAATTCTGCACTTCATGTTCGGTCGTAATCGAGGGATCCCCACGCGAGATCACCCCGTCGTCGGACTTTACCAACAGCTCCAGCTCGAAGAGCACCTTGAGCGCCTTGCGTGCATCCGAGTTCTTGATCGTTGGGACGAGCTGGCTGGCCACCCAAGCCGGATCGTCTCGAAAGTCCCGACGCGCGGCCATCTCGCGGATCGCTGGGTAGTACCAGTGGGAAAGATACTCGAAGAGCGCACCGTCGATGCGTCGAGCCTTACGGAATCGCTGGATCGACGCGACGCGTTCGAACGCGAGGTTCTTCTCCTCTTGTGTTACGGCCTGGTTGAAGGCCACCAACGCTCGAAAATAGTCCGACTCGGCCTTGCCCAGGTCCAGGGCCTTCACCAACCGGTCGATGCTGTCCGGACCGAGATTGCGCTCGCCTTTCATGACGTGGCGCAAATAGCTCGGGGAAGAGAAACCAGCGCGGCGCGCCAGGTAGCGGTATGAGATCACCCTCGTGTTCGCTTTCCCCGCATCGTAGTACGCCGTGAGGTAGGAACGAAAATCGAGGTGCTCGTATATGGAAGGTTTCCAGTCGCTCATGGTGCCCCTGCGTTCGTCCTACCAGAGTACGAACCTTGCCCCATTCGTTCAACGCAAGTCGCCGTATATCCGTACTCAATTGGAGTCCCTCCAGACTCGAGACCTGGGTTGCGCACTCGCGTTAGAGTACACCCAGACCCCTGCACCTCGCTCGAAATTGCCGAGCGGACGACCGAGTTTTGCGCCGCAACTCATCGAAATGAAACGAAGATCGGTCGTGGGGAAGCGAGACACTAGAATCCACAGCACACCGCACCGCGGCCGCGTTAAGGCCGGCTGACAGTCGCCCAAGATGCGGACGCACATCGCGACGCAATCGCCAGCGTAGGCCCGTCACCTCTCTCGCTGCGGGCGAGGTGTATGCACTCCGAGCGGATCTTGGAGCCTGCGCGCTCAGTCACTCTCTGGTGTCAGCTGGTTGAGACGCTGCAGCAATTGCTGTTGCTCGTCGCCCGTCAGGACCTCACCAAAGAACTTGGCGACCTCGTCGCAGATGTGCGGGTAGCACTTCTCGAACAGCGCCTCACCTTCGGGAGTCAGGCTGACGATGACCTCACGATCCGACTGCTTCGAGCGCATCCGGGTCACTAACCCACGCTCCTCGATGCGCTTGACGATTCTTGTCACGCTCGGCGCCGAGATCAGCATGTGAGTGGCGACGCTCCCCATCTTCATCCCACGGGTGTTCCCGAGGGTGTTGATGAGGTCCATCTCGCTCAGCTGCAGGTCGTAGTCCTTGGCCACCTCGGCACCAAGGTGGTTCAGCTTTCGTTGGCTCAGGTAAATGCCACGAACCAGTGACACCGGCACGGAGTTTCGTCTGCTTTCAGCCATGATGCATTCCATGTTGGTCAGTTTGGC